>JBKCVJ010000129.1:0-3866 GCA_046317915.1 Sphingobacteriales bacterium | reverse complement strand
AACCTGCCTGCTGGCACTCATGGTTACTGCGCCTGTACCTAAGTTCAGGTTATTTGTTCCTGTAAAAGCAAAATCGCCATTCCACGCTTGCGGATAATCAACCGTAGTGATATCACTCCCTGAAGTATTATCAATTGTTCCGCCGGCAATAGTGAAGGTTCCGGCTGAAGTACCTAATGCACTGGCATTATTAATATTCAGCGTTCCTGCAATTAGCGTTGTTCCTCCTATATATGTATTGGCGGTCGGTAGCGTCAAAGTGCCACTGCCGTTCTTGGTCAGAGCGTATGAACCGCTGATTGCACCTGAAACGATCAGTTCTCCAGCGGTTGTTGTAATCGCATTATTGGTTGCTAACGTTACAGTGCCAGTCCAATAATTAACCCCGCTGACGTTTTCTAAGGCTCCGCCAGTAATATACCTTACAATAACAATTCCACGTGCTCCATCTGAATATGAAGCACCTCCTCCTCCGCTATTTGCAGTTGGGGGACCAGAGTAAGATGTACCACCTCCATCAACAGCAGTACCAGTATTCGGCCAGCTTGCCCCCGCACCTCCTCCGCCATAACCAGTATTTAATCCTGTAATGTCTGACTTAATACCGATACCACCATTTCCTCCATATCCAACACTACCCCAAACAGTAAAGAATCCACGTGTACCAGCTCCGCCTGCACCTCCTCCGCCTCCAGAACTAACCCAATCTGTGCCATAATTATAGCCTCCACCGTTAAAACCACTACCGCTCACTCCACCTCTTCCAATCACAACTGTTCCACCACCTCGGCCACCATTTGCATTTACTGAAAAAAGTGATGATGCTAAACCGTCTTCACCCGGCGTTGGTTCAACACCATCATTTACACCACCTCTGCCAACATTTACAGTATATGACTGAGCGTTTGCAGTGAACGTACCAGTTTTAACATCACCACCACCTCCGGGCGCAGCATATGTAACACTAACTGCACCACCACCACCAGAGCCGCCACCTGCAACAATTAAATAATCTACTGTTCCTCCAGCAGTGAACGTTAAGGTTTGGGTTCCTATATTGGTAAATCTACGAACCTCATAAGCTCCATAAGTAGTTACTGACTGACCGCCTGTTGCAGATACAGGGCTTGCACCATAAAGCGTAAGCGCCTCACCCGTTACCGTAATATTATTTTGTAGTTGTAATTTGGCACCACTTGCCACTACCGTGCCATTTGCAGTAGTTCCAAGTGCAGTATTGTTCTGAATATTTAAGATACCTGCATTCACATTTGTCATGCCGCTATAGGTGTTTGTCCCGGTAAGCGTAAGTCTACTGGAACCGTTTTTTGTAACTGTTGTTGCTCCTGACAACACTCCGCTAATGGTATAATCCTTTACACCGAAAGAAGAATTAATCACAATCAACACACCCGGGGCAGGATTACCCGTTACTGTTGTTGTGATTCCCGTATTACCAAACGTATACGTATTTCCGGCAGATGGGACTCCACTTGGGCTCCAGTTTGAAGCCGCATTAATATCGCCTGTTGTGCCAACCCAGGTGTATTGAGCCTGAACAGATGAAACTGCAGATAGCATAAATAACACAATGCCTGAAAGAATTGCATGTTGCTTATTTTGCTTATTTGCTAAAATGTTCATGTTGGTTATTTTACTTTTTAATCAATAGCGAACTTCCAAGTGTCAGAAGTACTTCGCAGGGTGTATATATATGTTTTTCCTTCTCAGGTATTAGTGCTGCCTACATATAAGTTACCACAGCAGTATGCACTTGCACCCCGGCAGCGTTTTCCACTTATCCAACATAGTTGATGAGGTTGAAATTGATGTAGACATAACCGATGCAAGAATTGTATGTCCCGCAGGTGGTATGATCGCTCAACGGGGGAGTATCCCTGTGATTTTGCGATGGTGATGAGAAGGACCTGCATCGTCGCCACCAGGATCAACGTCTTGAACCTAAAGATTTTATACATACGGTACATGATTGTGTAGTAGAAATACGTACGTATAAAACGTAATTCGGGGAAGAATATTGTAGGGTATCTTACAGGAGAAGTACTTTGAAAACAAGAACAACCTGGGTAATTTCCACTCTATGCGCGATAAACTATTTTTCTATCTTAGCAGATAGTCTTCAACCACAATCGATTATCACTGACAAAATCATAATTGATCTTTCTGATATCGGTATCCAGGATATTTAATTTCCATTACAGAAAGGATTCGATAGGCCACAGGCGGGTCTTCTACCGGTCCAGCATTCACTTGTTGATCCCTTTTTCAACACAGGCCATTTCAATCGCCTCGCTACGGTAGGCGCTATTTGTGCATGGGTATAGTTGACCATGCTTCCTGATGGATAGCTTGGGGACAAGGGACGTAACAAGCTGAGCTCTCAGAACTCTATCCCCAATCTCTTGCGATATTTTATTAGAAATTCATTCTCCACCTTCAGCTGGCCGATGGCCGCGTAGCGTTCTTCGGTATCCTGATCCTGAACATCAGTGGAGTCAGAACGTTCAAAAGTGGCTGAAAGGTTCTCCAAAAACGCAGCTTTCCACTTTGAAATGACCACGGAATTAAGGTTGAACTTCTTGGCCAATTCTGCCAACGTTTGTTGGTTCTTAACAGCTTCAGGGGCTACCTTGGCCTTGAATACGTGACTGAATTTTCTGCAGGTTTGCTTCTCTTTATCATTGAGGTTTGAACTATACTCCTCCAGCCTGCGAAAGAATCTGTGGGTAGTTTAAAAAAAGCATCGGGGATACAAGGGATCCCCGATGCTTCACGATTAGTATTTAATGAACTTGATGTGTTCTGTGATGTTGTCACCCACGAGTTGCAGGACATACATGCCAGGCGTAAGATCACCGATAGATTGTTGAGCCTGCAATGGAAGTTTATGAATCAACACACCGTTCGCATTCAACAGAAATACTTGCTTCACCTTCTGCATATTCCCGCGAATAGTAAACTGACCGTTATTGGGAACAGGGTAGATAGAATATTTTCCTGTGCTCTGGTTGAAGCTCAGCATAATTGTTTTGGAGTATTGCGTTCTTCCATCAAGATCAGTTTGTTTTAATCGATAGTATGCTTTGGTAAGACCGGCAATATCATTATCGATCAAACTATACTTACTAGCCAGAGAAGTGGTTCCATGTCCTTTCACTGTGCCGATGGACTCGAATTTTTTATTATCCGATGATCTTTCCACAGTGAAGAAATCACAGTTCTTTTCTGATGAAGTTGCCCACTTCACATCAACGAATGTGCCTTTATTTTCCGCGTTGAAGCTCGTCAACTGAATTAGCAATACGTTGAGCACGGTATTGGTAGCGAGGGCGAACGGACCGAACTGCGTCACGGGAGCCAGTGAAGTCACGCTTCCAGTGGTACTGTTTCCGATGATCGATGTTGCGCCCCAGTCTACCCAGTTGCTACTGTTCCAGTAACCTACCTTCAAATTGGGGATCATCGCAATAGCATAATTAGAACAGGCTGCCTGATTCCAGGTAAGGGTAACAGACACATTTGAGCTGCCCGCCGTACGGTCAAGGTTCCAGTATTCACAACTACTGACGTGGTTGATTGGAGCCAGATAAGTGAATCCAAAGCTCTGAGGCGTATTGAAATATTCGGCAGAAAACTGATCCGTATTAACGGATGGTGCACTAATGGTTATTGGACGATAGAATCCATCCTTACCAACGGGGAAGGTAAATGCCTGGTTACCGGTTTTACGAACAAGGCCATTTACATGGCTTTGGTTACTCGCTCCGGTGGCTGTGGCTCCGTTCAAAATGACCAGCGTGGCATTCTGATTGACCACACCATTGGTGAAGGTCATGTTGTTAGCC
>JBKCVJ010000128.1:0-9061 GCA_046317915.1 Sphingobacteriales bacterium | reverse complement strand
CATAAGCCACAAGCAATTTCTCCAGCAAAGCTGAATCTTGCCTCGTGCCACCACAGCCCCCCTGGTGGTTGAGGAACTTGATCCCATCAACATTGGCAAACAACCTGTTCTTATGTGCAGGTTCCACTACAACCTCCCCCTCCAAACTCCCCCTATTCTCAAATGCTTCCCGCAGCGCTCGGGTATACTGCTTGTACTTATCGGTTACTGCATAGCCGAGCTCATTGTGCATGGCTTCCCGGATCACATCCAGATTTCTGTTCTCACAAAAAACGGTAGGGATGAATAGCCAATAGTTTGCAGTACCCACACGACCATCTGGCCTGTGGTATCCATTGAACGTTCGGTTTACAAACTTGCTTACATCTGGTGCCTGCCATTGATATTGCACATCCCGAAATCCGTAAGGACTGGCGGCGTGATGCAGGTTGGCCGTTGACATCAACCCGCCCCTTTTCACGGGCCTGGTGGTTTTCCCAACCAACACACCATACATATACACTTCTCCTCCTTGTGGGAGGTCAGTCAGATAAAGTTTATGCTTTGCGGGAATGCTTTCTTCCACCTTCAACCTTCCACCTTCCACCTGCAGTTCTTCCCCGGCGGCAAGGTCTTTCAGCGCTACAATCACATTGTCTGAAGGATCTATTCTAAGGATCTTGTTCATTGTTACAAGATACAAAGCTTGCAGGATTCAGAGGTCTTCCAGAAGGCTCAACCTTTTCTTCTTCAGCGATTTAAAGTAGGTGGGGGTAAGGCCAGTGACTTTCTTGAATTGATTGGATAAATGGGCAACTCCACTATAGTGCAGTTTCCAGGCGATCTCAGTAAGGTTGAGTTCCCCATACATGATCAACTCTTTTACCTTCTCAATTTTGTGAAGAATAATGAACTGTTCAATGGTGGTTCCCTGTGTTTCCGAAAAAATATTAGCTAGATAAGTGTAATCATAGTGCAACTTCTCACTGAGGTAAACAGAAAACTTCACCTTGGGAAGATCATCTTCATGATGCACCATTTGAATGATCACATTCTTGATGCGTTCAATGAGTATGGCTCGCCTGTCATCAAGCAATTCCAAGCCTGATGCCAACAACAAACGCTTTATGTTTGCGCGTTCTTGCTCCGAAATATCTTCTCTTAGATCCACTTCTCCAAGGTTAACGGTTTCATAGTGTAACTTGAGTTGATTAAACACCTCTTTCACCACCATCTTGCAACGCAAACTAACCATGTACTTGATATGCAAAGTCATCTGCCTTTGTTAAGGACACGCCTGAAGCAGCGTGCCTCTTCAAAAGGTAGCGCTAATTAGCTTCAATCCCTTCTTTATCTTTGATCCTCAGGCTTCCACTAATGCATCTTGAAATGAAGGATAATCGGTATACCCTTCCTCTCCTGATGTATAAAACAGATCTTCCCGAATGGAAGTAGCCAGGGGCCAGCCATGGGCGAAACGATCTACCAGATCAGGATTGTTGATGAAAGGCCTGCCGAAAGCGATCAGATCAGCCAGCGCAGGTGTAATGTCGCGCTCAGCCGATTGTGCATCATAGCCGCCACTCAGGATCAATTGCTCACCGAAGTTTTTGCGGATCATTTTTTTCATGGCCAACGGTACTTGTGGTGCGCCCATGGAAGAGTGATCAACAAGATGTATGTATGCAATGCCGATATCTTGCAACGCTTTTGATAAATACGCGTAGGTTTCTTCTATCTCAGGATAGGCAGGCATATCGCTGGCTATACCGAAAGGCGATAAGCGAATACCAGTCTTCTCTTTGCCGATGCCTTCGGCTACTTCAGCCACCACTTCCAACACAAATTTGCAGCGGTTGGCAACACTACCACCGTACTCATCTGTTCGCTTGTTGCTGTGCGGCGACAGGAACTGCTCCAGCAAATAACCATTGGCGCCATGCAGTTCCACCCCGTCAAAGCGGGCGATCATGGCGTTTTTGGCTGCCGATAAAAATCCCCGCTTCGTTGTCATGATGTCTGCAGAAGTCATCGCCTTCGGCAAGGTAAACGGTTGTAATTGTTGCTGGTCCGTCCAGATTTCACCGGAAGCCTGTATGTCCGATGGTGCCATGATCACGGCATTCTTAGGCATGTTGAGCGGATGGGCAATACGGCCGCAATGCATGAGCTGTACGAATATCTTTCCACCCGCATCATGCACAGCATTGGTAACCTTACGCCAATTGATCAATTGTTCCCAGTTATAAATACCGGGGATACGGGCATAGCCCAAACCATCTTCCGTTGGTGCTGTGCCTTCGGTTATGATGAGGCCAGCTTTTGCCCGTTGCTGGTAGTAGGTGATCATGGACTCCGTTGGGATATGGCCGATGGCCCTGCATCTTGTCATCGGTGCCATCACCACGCGATTTCGCAAGGTGAGTGGACCAATGTGAACTTCTTCAAACAATTTAAATGGTATCATAAAGGTTGATTTGCGCCCGTGGATGTTTGAATCGAATCTGCAGAAAGCACTACGATGGGCCCCGGCATGGCGATGGCTCCATCCTTCTCTGCAGGAACGAATACTTTCAGCGGTCGCTTGGTAGACACGCTTTGAAAGGATGCTTTTAGTTTATTCGAAATACCGCGGGTGGCACTTTGGATCTGCCCGATATTTTTCGCCTCTTCGCCTTCTGTAACGATCCAAACCACATAGGTGGTGTTCTCGCCTTGAATGCGTTCAACTTCCGCCAAATTTGTAATACTCACATCGATAGAGTAATTGTCGTTCCTGTCTTTCTTAATATTCACGTCTCCCCTCGCAGCCGGCGCAACTGGCGATGTGGTAAATTCCATCTTGTTGGAGCAGGCGTACAGGGACAATCCCAAAATCACTAACATAGCGGCCGTCCATCCCATTGATCTGCTCTTCTGTAATTGCATAAACTTGTTTTACATGAATCAAAGACTCACGGAGCAAAGGTGGATCAATCGGCTCTGCCGATCATTACATATTTATGAAGAAAGCTTGCGAAATTCACACATCAGCAAGCAACAAATAAAAAACCAAGCAATGATCTGAACCCTTAATTTTACTTCATGAAAAGACCGAAGTATTTTTTCATGATTGTTCTGTTTGGGGTGATCATCGCCTCTTTTCTGGCATTCATCAATAGGAAAGGGAGTACTCTTGAGGATCACAAGCTTATCGTATTGCGCCAGATCGGTCATCGGCTGCTATGGCATGCGGGAGATTCATCTTCAAGGGTGATGCCGATTCAACAAACAAATGACAACACCCATCAGATTCGCTTCAGTAAACCTTTTGCATTCATGCCCGATTCAGTGATCAGCATCGTTAATACAACTTTGGCCGATGGCCGTCTGAGTGGGCACTATTTTGTGGAGATGAAGACTTGTGACAAAGCTGAAACTGTTTTCGCCTATGAAATGGATCCCTCCATTGGGAACGTCATAACCTGCCAAGGGAGATCCTTGAGCAGCGGATGTTATTTTCTGGAAATTCGTTTTGTTCAAGAGGAGAAAGCATCATGGTACTGGGCTATTCCTGCGGCTTTTCTGCTGGCGTTTGGCGGCTATCTTGCTTTTAGCAGAACCAAACCTCGGCCAACAACTTCACCTGTTATAGCAGAAGATACGCAGCGCATCGGGCAATATGCATTTGATGCCAATCAACAATGCCTTCAATTCGGCAATGAAAATATTTCACTCAATGAAAATGAAACCCTGGCCCTTTCCATATTTGTTGAGAACCTGCAACAAACGGTGACCAGGGATCAACTGATGAAGCAGATCTGGGAAGACAAGGGTCTCATCGTCATTGACCGTAATGTGGATGTTTTGGTATCAAAATTGAGAAAGAAACTCCAATCAGACCCATCGATCAAAATCCTTAACGTCCATGGCCGTGGATACAAAATGGTTATTGAAGCTTAGCCGTTTTTCTTGACCTGATCCAATGATCCAGGCTCCATTTACCTCCGCCTTTGAAAAAGAAGGCTGCAAACAGAAGGAAATAAAGGAAGGCCACTTCGCCTTCAAAAATGTCCCCTTTTGCGGTGGTGTAAATCACGCCCCACATGACAACCATCAACAACGGTGTTACCCACCTTACAGCCAGGCCGAGCATGAGCAGAATTCCACCTGCCAATTCTATGATCTTAGCGGCGTAGCCGGTGAATACGGGGAAGGGAATCCTGATGTCCGTCAGAAATTTCAGCAGGTCATCAATGTTAAACAACTCCCTTCCATACCTGAAGATGAAGAACCCGGCGAACACCCTCACCAGCGCATACCCAATTTCTTCCACAACCAGCGGAATAAGTCTTTTTGAAGTCATGTTTTTGCGGCAAAATAGACGGAGATCTTGCGGCAGAAGTAATTCCAGGGTAAATAAAGTGTAAAAAAGTGTAAACAGTTTGTCAATATCACAGCACCCCAGGGCTTGAAAAATAGCGGGCAGAAGCTATTAAAAATTTCGCTAATTTCACTACTGTAAAAAAGAAACTTAAAAACCGAATAGTATGAAAATTGCAATTTCTTTCTTGTTTCTGGCATTCTTCGCACTAAACGTTTTTGCACAGACAGAAAAACATGACGTGATATTGAAGTTAAATGGCGATGAGCTGATAGGAAAAATCACCGAAATCACTGATACCGAAGTGAAGTTCACCTATGCCGGTGAGACGCTGCCATATTCCATAAAAAAAGCCGACATCTTCAAGATTACATTTGCCAGCGGCAGAATTGAAATAATCAACAAACAACCGCTCCCATCTGAGGGTTCCAAAACCACCTCTGGAGCCACCAACAGTTCCACGGAAAGCCATCACAATAAAGTGGCTATTCTGCCTTTTGCCTTTGTGAGAGAAGGACAGTCAACGATTGATGAACTCAGTGTAAAGGCGCAAACGGAATGCTTTTCCTACCTTTCAAAACATGCAGGCGTATTCACGATTGTTGAGCCGCGTACCTCTAATGCGCAATTGCTCAAAGCAGGGGTAACCAGTGAAAACATCAAAGGGTATACCATGGAAGAGATCTGTAATTTACTGGGAGTTGAGTATGTAGTTGACGGACTGGTAACCGTTGACAGAAAGAGTGCATCAAGTACGTCATCTGGCCAGTATAAATCAACTCCGTCAAATAACAACAAGAATTCAAGCTCAACCCAAAAGACCAGCGGATATTCCAGCGCAACCACCACCGAGAACTATCAGAGCAGTCTACTGTTGAATATTTATAACGACAAAGGCTCCAGCATTTTCAGCCAGGAGCGTAAATCCTTTTACACAACTGTAGACGCGTATAAATCAGCCCTTGAATACTTATTGAAAAGATCACCGTTATACGGCAAATAAAAAGTAGCGCAGTTTTTGTCAATCCAGGGTATCGAAACCACAAGAACCGTTTGAGTAGATCTTTGCTCCATTACAGCATTAAAAAATCCCGGCCGTTAGCCGGGATTTTTCTATTCGCCCCAAATTTCGTCCTTCCCTTGAAGCCATAGCTTGACGGCTTCAGTGGTGACGGATTTTGGCCGTTCCAGTGGCATCGACAGTGCGCGGTCCCAACAGAGGGAGGCCAGCACGCCGAGGGCGCGGCTTACGCCAAACAATACGGTGTAGAATTCATATTCCACCATGCCATAGTGCACAAGCAGTGCACCGGAATGTGCATCCACATTCGGCCATGGATTTTTCACCTTACCGAGGGACTGCAAAATGGGTGGAACCACATCGTAAATATTCCAGACAATATTCACCAGCGGTGAATCCTGCATATGCTTTTTACCGAACTCCATCTGTGCTGTGAACCTTGGATCAGTTTTCCTCAATACAGCATGACCATAACCGGGAACCACCTTACCATTGCTGAGGGTTTGTTTTACGTACTCCGCAATTTGATCTTTAGACGGCGTTTCCACATTGAGTTCTTTCTGCATCTCGAATATCCACTTGATCACTTCCTGGTTGGCGAGGCCGTGTAAGGGTCCGGCCAATCCGTTCATCCCAGCTGCGAAACTCAGGTAAGGATCACTCAATGCAGATCCTACCAAGTGGGTAGTATGTGCCGATACGTTTCCGCCTTCATGGTCTGCGTGGATGGTCATGTACAGGCGCATGAGTTCTTTGAAGCTTTCGTCTTCAAAGCCCATCATATGGGCAAAGTTGCCGGCCCAATCCAGCAATCCATTGGGCTGGATATGATCACCGTTTTTATATTTCCGACGATAGATATATGCTGCGATCCTGGGAAGCCTGGCGAGCAGGTCCATAGAGTCATCGAAAGCGGCCGACCAATAGTCTTTTTTAGACATGCCTGCAGCATACTTTTTCTGGAAGCTGCTTTCTGTTTGTAGCGCCATGATGGCCACTACAAACTGGGTCATTGGGTGAGCGTTGAGGGGAAGCGCCTCAATAGTGTCAAATACGTGATTAGGTACATGGGATCTGCGTTGCAGGATAGAAGTAACCCGATGTACATCATCTTCGGTGGGGAGCTCTCCGATCAGCATCAGGTAAAACAAACCTTCAGGCAATGGCTCACTACCATCCTTCACCTTAGGAAGCTTTTGTTGCAGTTCGGGAATGGAATACCCGCGGAAACGGATACCCTCATTGGCGTCAAGCAGAGAGGTCTCAGTAACGAGGCCTGTCATTCCCCGCATACCCTGGTAAATTTGTGAGAGGGTTACTTCACCAATTCTCCTGTTACCGTGTTCTTTGATGATGTCCCTGATCTCGTTAGCTACGGCTTCTGATTTGGCTTTGAATCGTTCTTTTAACACTTCCATATATAATACAGATTACAGGTTGCAAGTTGCTGTATGTGGTTACCAGTGAAGGTAACCATTGTACGTCAAGTAACCATAAAGGTGCTGTAAAGTTGCGTTATTTCGGGGCTTTTTTATACAACCAGACGGTGACAAAACCGAATATCACATTGGGTAGCCATGCGGCGATGTATGGATTCAGATTGCCCTTGGTGGAGAAAATGGTTGAGAACCTGTCCGTTAAGATAAAGAAAGCGCAGAGGATGATACCCACTGCCAGGTGTGCACCACTACCTCCCCTGATTTTACGGCAAGCCATGATGGCACCGATGAGTGTGAGAATGACCACTGAAATGGGGGTTGCGAGGCGCTTGGCCTTTTCCATCGTGAGTTCTCTGACCGTTTCAGAGCCCCTGAGTTTTTCCGCAGCGATCATGCGGTTCAGCTCCGGTGTAGTGAGTCGGTCTTTCACGTATTCGTCCCGTTGTAAATCAATGGGAGTGAAATTGAAATTCTTGTATATCTCCTGGTGAAACTTCACGTCTTCTTTTAGATCCGCAACCGTTCTTTCAATAACACCCGTGAGTTTCCAGACTTTCTTTGCCGTATCCCAGTTGATGTTATCGGCTCTTAAATTGTAAACCACCTTATGGTTTTTGATGGTCTCCATGAAAAAGGTGCCGCCCCCTTTGGCTGTGGTATCGTAATACCTGATCCCACAATAGCTGAAGGAATCCACCCGCATGTAAATGCTCTTACTGATGAATTCCATTTTGGTAGTTTGCGTATACTTAACCTCAAACTTCGTCCGCTTCTCATTGGCACGGGGAAGGATGTAGTAGTTGGCAAGAAAGAGAATGATGGCGAGGAAAATACCACCCACCCAATAAGGCCTAAGAATCCTGCGCAGGCTTACCCCACTGGCCAGGATAGCAATGAACTCAGAACGGTTGGCCATTTTAGAGGTGAAAAAAATCACCGAGATAAATACAAATAAAGGGAAAAGCATCGCCAGGATGAAGGGAATAAAACCGGCATAGTAGTCGCGGAACACCGTCTTATAATCCAGATTCGCCTTTGCAAAATCATCAGTCTTCTCACTCATGTCAATGACCGTTGAGATGATCGTGAAAAGGATCAGGGAAAAGAAAAATGTGGTCAGGAATTTAAAAAGTATGTACCAGTCGAGCTTCTTCAGACGGCAATTTTGTTGCAATTTAATCAATGCAATCATAAGTACAAGGTCGCAGGTTGCAGGTCGCAGGTCGCAGGTCACAAAACAACCCGCGAACCCGCGAACTTACGATCTCTGCGAACTGCGACCTGGGACTTTCAACCTAGTAGGCACTGTCACATTTTCACATTAAATTAGCAATATCATGAAACTCCTTCTCACCTCCTCCCTCATCTTCTTCATTGCTTTGGGCCCAAAGGCGCAGGATTTAAATCTGTTTGAAAAGCAATTGTATGTTGACGGCACAGACACCCTGCCTTGCAGGATCCTCACACCTGCCAATTTCCAAAAAGGGAAAAAATATCCATTGCTTGTTTTTCTCCATGGAGCCGGGGAAAGGGGATCAGACAATGAAAAGCAATTGTTCTGGGGTGCTAGTCTCTTTCTGGATTCCCTCAACAGGGCAAAATATCCGGCCATCATTGTGATGCCCCAATGCCCTGCCAACAGTTATTGGGCGAGGGTCCAGCGCCAGGTAAAAGACAGTCTCACTTTCTCTGTGAACTCAGACACCTTACCAACACCTCCCATGCGGATGGTGTTGAAATTCATAGACGAGCTCGCCAACAGTGGCAATGTCGATAAAAAACGTATTTACATCGGTGGCTTATCGATGGGCGGTATGGGTACATTTGACGCGCTCGCACGTCGGCCCGACCTTTTTGCAGCGGCTTTCCCCATCTGCGGGGCAGGTGATCCAAAAGCGGTTACCCGATACCGTAAGAAACTTCCGATTTGGGTATTTCATGGCAGTGCAGATATGGTAGTGCCGGTGTCTAACTCACGGTTAATGGTAGGCGAACTGGAAAAAGCAAAAGCAAAAGTAAAATACACCGAATATCCCGGTGTGGGTCATGACAGCTGGCGGAATGCCTTTATGGAGCCGGAGTTATTGCCATTTATATTTGCACAAAAAAAATAAACCAGGTCGCAAAGTTCGCGTAGGTCGCAAGTTCGCAATCACCTGCTGCGAACTTTCGACCTGCGCCCAGCGCCCTGCCGTACCGTCTTTTTTTCAATCTGACCACCATCTCTTCTTTGCAGCTATAAAACCTGCCATCAATGAT
>JBKCVJ010000127.1:0-5442 GCA_046317915.1 Sphingobacteriales bacterium | reverse complement strand
AAACATCCCGCTATGATTGTCCACTCGCGTTGATGATCTACCCCACTGAAAATTTCCCGGGCCAATCGGTCATTACATATGATCACCATACCAAAGAATATCATGTATTTCTTTGGGATGATGCCGACTTTACAGATATCTTGAAATCATGGGATGGCAGGCTGATCTGCATGAAAGCCTTCCCGTTGAAGAAGCCGGTGTTCACCTCCGGATCTATGGATGCCATCGCCTCGCATCTGGGAATATCATCCAAGCAATCCTAAATATCAAACAACTGAAAATCACTTTTAGGTGGAGACGGATGCGCTACCTATGGCCACTAGTGATCGTTTGAGATCTTCGGTTCACAATCGAAAAACTATATGTACTATCTGGGTTTATGGTTATCTTCTGGTTCTCAAACACACTGTTCCCGCAGGCAAACCAACAATCTATGGAATGGAATGAACCACCCGGTTTAAGCAGGATGCTATTTGTCCAATACATAAATGGACGCCTGCTTATACTATTCACCATGATGGTTGGTCTTTTTGCCTGCCAGCCCGGGAAGCCCAGTACAAAAAACAATGCAAAGCAATATGTGATGGTTCTGGATTCTGGATGGACCTACACACCCAGTCAAGATCAGCTATCTGGTATTCGGGTTCAGCCAACCCTTGATGTTCACGAATTTCTGGCAACCACGCCTGCCCCATTTACCGGATGGCTTCATAATGAATTTTCCGTGCCGGAAAACTGGCCCTCCATTCCTTATGCGTTAACCGTTTTACAATCCGTGGCGTCGGAAATTTATATCGATGGACATCTCGTGGAAAAGTATGGACACATCGATTCAGTTGGGAATGGCACTAAAGATTATGACCCGATTCTTTTTCCTGAATCTGTTGATCTCAAACCTGGTACAAAACATAGGATTGATGTTAAAATAGGTCTGGCGAAGGGCACCCTTTTTACCACCATCGTTGAGATTCCGAATCCGCTCTTTCATGCAGAGATCAAACCCATGGATGCTGCGATCCTGGAATACAGGAATATGTATGCCCTTAACACGGGTTTCCTTAAGCAAATCATTGGCATAAACCTGATGATCTTCATCATTCACTTCTTCTTCTTTGCAATGAACAGGCAGCAGCGCGCAAACCTTTACCTGTCCGCTTCCGCGCTGGCATATATTCTGGGGTATAGTGGGCAACTGATCTACTACATGTATACACCGGACCATACCAAAAGATTCTACCTGGGTAACCTCTTCTTTGCAGCATTTGAGTTTGGAAATATGCTCTGCTTTCTGGCCGTATTCAATTTTCTCGAGAGAAAAAAAGATTTGATCTACTGGATTATCATACTGTTCTTTTGCATTTCTATTCCGATGAATATATTTTGGTATGATAAAGGTTGGCGGCTTGGAGGAGCCTCCTATCAGATCATCACAAGCCTCTGCATTTTCCTGATCAGTGCGTTGTCTTTGAGAAAACGGAAGAAGGGAGCCACCTTATTCTGCATCGGCGCCATTACTTCACTGATTTGTTTTGGAATGTTTTTTTCCCAAGGCACATTCGACTCAAACGCACATTTTCTTCGTCAACTGACAACAGAAAGAGGCACCTGGTTTACCCTTTTCTGGCTAACCATCACCGGTTCGGTATCTGCTTACCTTGCATGGGACTTCTCTTTGACAAGCAAAGCACTATCCAAAAAACTGAATGAGGTTAAAGCCTTGTCTGACCAAAACCTGGCCATGGCAAAAGAAAAACAGGATATCCTTGCTACGCAAAACCAGGAATTGGAAAAACAGGTTAATGAAAGAACAGCGGCTTTGAGTCAATCCATCATTGATCTTAAGTCTACCCAAACACAGCTGATCCAGTCGGAGAAAATGGCCTCCCTCGGTGAACTTACCGCCGGCATCGCGCACGAGATCCAGAACCCGCTAAACTTCGTGAACAATTTCTCCGAAGTCAATCAGGAGTTAATTGATGAACTCAAAGAAGAAATCGACAAAGGAAATCTGCGAGAGGCCAGCACTATTGCAGACAACCTCAAGGAAAACGAATCCAAGATCAACCTGCATGGCAAACGTGCAGACGGTATCGTGAAATCCATGCTGCAACACTCCCGTGCAAGTGCCGGGCATCAGGAGTCCACAGATGTCAACAAACTTGTTGATGAATATATCCGCCTCGCGTTTCACGGATACCGTGCTAAAATCAAAGACTTTAATGTTGATCTCGATATCAACCTTGATCCGCTGGCGGGTTCCGCGCCGATGGTAAGGCAGGATATTGGAAGAGTTATTCTCAATTTGCTGAACAACGCTTTCTATGCTGTCATGGAAAAAGCAGTCAAGGCTGATACGGCATACAAACCAAAAGTCTCTGTTACAACTAAAAGAGAAAACAATGCTGTCATTATTGAAGTCTCTGATAACGGATCAGGCATTCCGGACGACAAGCTTCCCAAAATTTTCCAGCCTTTCTTTACTACCAAACCAACGGGCGAAGGAACTGGCCTCGGCCTCAGTCTGAGTTATGACATCATCACCAAAGGGCATGCCGGGGATATCCGTGTAAACAGCAAGGAAACTGTGGGCACAACATTCAGTATATTGCTGCCTGCCCAAACCGTGAATACTATTGCATGAAACTATTTTTGCTCGTCCTGGCATCGATCCTGATCACGCAGTGCACATTGGCTCAGCAACCCTTTGCCGGAGGATTCACGCATTCTGACAGTATCCTGCTTAATGAGATCAAACGGGAGACCGATCCCCTGAAAATCAGAAACCTGACGATCAATTTGATCCTGCTGTCTGATGATAAAGCACCGCTTCCACTGATGGAAGAGGCTAAGCAGATAGACCTCCTCGCGGATCAAAAAAAAGATACTTATCTGAAGACCTTCGCCATGAGTATGTATGGGCAGGCATATCGACTGGCAGGTGACTTTACTAAAGCCCTACAATATCACTACAAAGCGATAGAACTAGCGAAGTCGCTCAAAGACAATTCCATGATCGGGTATACCCTGAACCAGTCGGGACACATCTTTAAAGACCGCGAAGACGTAGAAAAAAGTGTTGAGATCTACAAAGAATCCATCAACTATTCAAAAGGAGCAGATGTGGAGGTGTTTAGGTTCTATCCTTATATGAATCTCGGATTCGTATACCTGAACGCGGGAAATGCAGATTCGGCAAAATTCTATTCAGAAAAGGCGGAAGAGATGTTGAGGGGCATCATGGCCAAAGAAACTCCGGAGCGAAAGGCGATCATGGAAAGAAGCCTTTATGTTTATGTATTGAGCAACCTTGGCGGCGCGTACAGTCTCATGAAAGACAAATCAAATGCAGATGTATGGTATAGAAGCGCCCAAAAGATCATAGACCTTTACAGGGGAGCACAAACCCGCTATTTCCAGTTCTACTATTTCAATCTTGCCAAACACTACAAACGCTTTAACCTGATAGACTCATCCCTCTATGCGGCGAAGGAAGCCATCAATACGGTAGCAGGAACACCGGTAGGCTACCTGGCATCCGGACCTGCGAAGATGTTGAGTGATTATTACGAAAAAACGGACGCAGATAGCGCAGTGAAATACCTGAAAATCTTTCTCCAGGGCAATGAAGTGATGAACAGCACGAGGGTGACGCAACAACTGCAGATGATGGCGGTAGAAGATGAACAACGAACAGCAGACATTGAAGCGGCCGCTAAACAATCCCGGCAACGCATCATTCTTTATTCGCTGATTGCCGGGCTATTATCTGTTGTCTTCTTCGCATTCTATATGCTACGAGCCAACCGCATCCGCCAACGCATCAATCGTGAACTGAGTGAACAGAAAACCCAACTGGAGCATGCCATCGGTGAACTGAAATCAACGCAGGCCCAGCTGGTACACGCAGAGAAAATGGCCTCGCTCGGTGAACTGACCGCTGGTATTGCACATGAGATACAGAACCCGCTGAACTTCGTCAATAATTTCTCCGATGTGAACCAGGAACTCATTGATGAACTCAAAGAAGAACTGCAGAAAGGGGATCTTCGTGAGGCCAGTGCTATTGCAGACAACCTGAAAGAAAACGAATCCAAGATCAATCTACATGGTAAACGTGCAGATGGGATTGTCAAAAGCATGCTGCAGCATTCCCGCGGCAGCGCAGGCCTTAAGGAACCTACGGATGTAAATAAATTGGTGGATGAATACATCCGCCTTGCCTTCCATGGCTATCGTGCAAAAGTCAAGGACTTTAATGTAGATCTCGATATCAACCTTGATCCACTGGCAGGTTCCGCGCCGATGGTCAGACAGGATATTGGCAGGGTCATCCTCAACCTCTTGAACAACGCTTTCTATACTGTGATGGAAAGAGCAGGGAAAGCGAACACGGACTTTAAACCAAAAGTCTCCGTCACCACCAAAAGAGAAAGCAACGCCGTCATGATTGAGATTGCTGATAATGGATCCGGGATTCCGGATGATAAACTTGCAAAGATCTTCCAGCCCTTCTTCACCACCAAGCCCACAGGTGAAGGCACGGGACTGGGTTTGAGCCTGAGTTATGACATCATCACCAAGGGGCATGGAGGGTCGTTAACCTGTGACACTAAACCCAACGAATACACGAAGTTTACCATCACGCTTCCATCTCACGCATCATGATCCAGGAAATACACAGGGGAACCAAGGCCGTATCGGCACCTACGCGTAAAATCTGGCGCAACTGGATGGCTAAAAACCACGAGAAAGAAACATCCGTCTGGCTCATCATCTTCCATAAAAAATCAAGACAGGCATCCATCTACTATGATGAGGCCGTTGAAGAAGCACTCTGCTTCGGCTGGGTAGACAGTGTGAGCAACAGCCGCAATGAAGAAAGTTCCTATCTCTATTTCGCCAAACGCAAACCCAAGAGCAATTGGAGCAAAGCGAATAAAGACCGGGTGGAAAAACTCACAAAACTAGGGCTGATCATGCCGGCCGGACAAGCCATGATAGACCTCGCAAAACAAACAGGTACCTGGACCGCACTGGAAGTAGTGGACCAACTCGCCATTCCACCAGATATGCAGAAGCTGTTTTCTAAAAACAAAACAGCGGAGAAAAACTTCCTGGCCTTTCCCGCCTCCACACGCCGCGGAATATTAGAATGGATACTCAATGCCAAAAGACCTGAGACCCGGCAAAAAAGAATTGAAGAAACCGTAACCCTAGCCGCGCAAAACATCCGCGCCAACCAGTACGTCAAGAAGTAGCGGGTCTTCGCACTTCTCCCTTCATCTTCTCCCTTAACCAAGGTCACTGCCTGAAAACGTAAGCCAAGAACCAATCCCAATTGTGCTGAACCGCCGCCAGTCGCTCCTTCGGCTTAGTGATGCCATGACCAAATCCCTTGTACACGATGAGTTTCGATGGAATCCCGCGGTCTTGCAATCCCCG
>JBKCVJ010000126.1:0-16108 GCA_046317915.1 Sphingobacteriales bacterium | reverse complement strand
TACAAGCTGGCCAGCCTGCATGTGTGGGTGGATGATATCAATGGTGGCACCCGCTGGAAATATCGATACCCGATCATCAACGGCAGAGCGTCTGGTTCATTGGAAATTCCTGCTACCATGAAGCCGGGTGCCTATGCATTTAATTTTATGGGATCTGAAACCTATCTGGAGATGAAGGGGCAGGTGAAAAAGATCAGGATCAAAACCGCACGCAACCGCCAAACGGGAAAGATGGATACCATCTACACCCAGGAAGCACCCGGATGGGTGGGCCAGGAGATCAAATACAACCTGGTGAGCAGAGAGGGCGTCCTTTTTGATTCAACCCTGCAAGTCAATGCAGAAGGTGCATTCAAACTTCCTCCTATCATATTTGGGGATACGGCCAACCTGAATTTCAAACCAGAGAAAACCTCAGATCGCTACTATATTTTCCTGGAGACACCTTTGGATTCCGCCTTTACACCTTTTCATACGCAAACCGTTTTTGTGACGGTGAAGCAGCAGGAATATCTTTCTGCAGACACTGTAGTGGCAGACAGCAGCCGTTATAGTTTTATGCTGCAGGATACCTATCGCGATGCCATCACCTTAGAAGAAGTGGTGGTTACCGGCAAATCCAAGGCCGAAAAATATGAACGGCAATATGTGTCACCGCAATTCAAAAATGCCATAGATGGCAAAACCTTCGATGGCCTGGATCCCAATAGTGAACTGTCCCGAGCCACCAATATTTTCACTTTTCTCCAGGCTTATGTTCCCGGGTTACAGCTTCGGAGTGATCTGATCACTGTTACAGCCTTGTGGAGAAACGATCCGGTGACTTTTTTTCTCGATGAGATACGGATAGATCCCGCCGCGCTGCGACTTATGCCACCTTCGGACATCGCGATGATCAAGACCTATCCAGCGCCGGCAACCATGACCTCTTTTGTGTTTGGAGGCGCCATTGCCATTTATACAAAGCGCGGAGAGTACAACCCTAACTCGGGTCCACGCTATAGCTTCGTGGTTAACGGTTACACGCAGGGTGAGACCGCTTTGAAATGATCATTAACATTTCCTTGTGCCATCTTTTCTCTGCTAAGTTGTATATTATATCAATGCAAAGGATCATCGTTTTTATCATCTCTTGTTGTTTTACGTTTTCCGTTCATGCTGGAGACACAACCGCGCTGACCTTGAACGGTAAACAGTTTGTACAGTGCGATTCCATTGAGTTCGTTTGGAATGGCCACGCCATTCACCAGCCTTATCCGTTGGCATCTTTGCATCTATGGATCGATAACCTGGAGACGGGCCAGCGGTGGAAACTCAGGTATCCAATTCTTAATGGTGAAGCAGCGGGAGCCTTGGAAATTGCAGAAGACTTAAAGCCCGGGACCTATGCATTCAACTTCATGGCAGCGGATCATTACCTCGAGATCTATGGCAAACTGCGAAAAGTGAAACTGAAGATGGCATTGAACCACGAAACGGGTAAGATGGATACCATCGCGGTGTATGATCAGCCAGGCAGTTTGGCCCAGGAAATGGAATATACACTGGTGGGCAGATCCGGTGTTTTGTATGATAGTGTATTGCGCGTGCAGAATGATGGCCGGTTTCGCATTCCGCCATTGGTATTTGGGGATACGGCCAGATTGGTCTTTGATCCCGAGAAAGAAAGAAGTAATTACATTATTGACATGACCACCCCGCTGGATACCGCGTTCACGCCTTTCTGGGCGGAGACGGTGTTTGTAAAGATCGGGGTCGACAGTTCCTTTACTGGTAAAGACACCTCTGACTACCAGTTTGGAATGGCGGGTAATTATCCCAACAGCATCACCCTGGAAGAAGTGAAGGTGACGGGGCCATCAAAGATCAAGCAGTTTGAGAAAGACTTTGTTTCGCCGCAGTTCAGGAATTTTCAGGCCAGAACCTTGAACGGGCTGGATTCAGATGAGATCATGCGCTTCAACAGCATCTGGGACTATCTTCGGGCCAATACGCCGGGCATGATCTTGCAGCAAAACGGATTTCAAAGAACGGCCTTCTGGCGTGGACAACCCGTAGCGTTTTTTCTCGATGAGGTGTTGGTGGATGCTACCACCATTACCATGCCGCCGCAAGACATCGCCATGATCAAAGTTTATCCTCCGCCATCCATGATTTCCGCACAGGCACCGGGTGGAGCCGTTGCCATTTACACGAAACGGGGTGGAGATAAGCAAAAGACATCGCCATACAACTACATTGTGATGGGCTATACCCAGGGAGAGGCAAGGTGGACGGGGAATCGTTAGTCGTAAACCGTTATCTGTTATTCACCATAGTTATGACCAGAAAAATACTAACCGTCTTCTTTTCTGTATTTACCCTTACTACACATGCACAGGAGGCCATCCTACTGGCCATGAATAACGTCAGCTTCAAAGCCTCGGATACCATTGAGTTCAGTTGGAATGGCGCGGATGCGGGCATCAACCATCCGCTGGCCACCATGCACCTGTGGATTGATAACCTGCAGACCGGAAAGCGCTGGAAATTCCGATATCCCATTGTAAACGGCGAAACAGCAGGTGCGCTTGCTGTTTCGAAAGATCTCGAGCCGGGTACATATGCCTTCAATTTTCTGGGTGCCAACCACCACCTGGAAATCTTCGGTAGGATGCGTAATGTGCGGGTGAAGATGGAGCGGAATTTCAAGACAGGTAATCTGGATACGATTGCCGTGTACGAAAAGCCTGAACCCATTGTACAAAAAGTCAGTTACTCATTGATGAATCAATCCGGGTTTTTGTTTGACAGTGTTCTGCGCGTAGATGAGCGTGGACAATTCCGCGTTTCGTCATTCATATTTGGTGACACTGGCCGGTTGACCTTTAACATGGAGAAAGAAAGGGAGAACTATATCATTGATTTGGTTACACCACTGGACTCAATGTTTACCCCTTTTTTCTCCAGGACCGTTTTTGTGACCGTGAAAGGTACTGAGAAAGTAAAAAAAGTGGATACAGCCGCATATCAATTCAGCTATATCAGCCCTTATGCCTCCAGCATTACCCTGGACGAAGTGAAGGTCTCGGGTCCCTCGAAAGTTCAGAAGTTTGAGAAGGAATATGTTTCATCATTTTTTCAGTCCGTGAATGCCAGGACCTACGACGGACTAAACGGGTTCGAGATGTCTACCTATGACGATATATGGGATTACCTCCGCGCCAAGGTGGTAGGCATGACACTCTTCGGCCTGGGATTGGAACGGCGTGCAACCTGGCGTGGGCAGCCTGTCACTTTTTTCCTTGACGAACTCATGATAGATCCAAGCTTAATTATGATTCACCCTGCAGATGTTGCCCTGATCAAGGCATATCCGCCTGGCACTACGATGGCGCTGATGGTGCCTGGTGCTGCTGTTGCAATCTATTCCAAAAGGGGAGGTGGCGATAGCCGGAGACCTGGCTATGCTTACACGGTGTTGGGGTATACGCCGGGGGCCGCAGAATGGAGGCCACTGTATTAATACTGCTCAATTTTGTCTTACCTTCAAGTGATCTTCATAGACATTCTGATTTGTAATAAGGAGGTATTATGGAAGGGAATAATGGCAACTTGATCTATGTAAAGGCAGGTGCCTTTGAGTTCAGGATCGATCCTGAAGAAGTGAGTAGTGCAGACATCATTTCAACAGGTGAGAATGCCTATCATATTATAGACAGACATGCTTCCCAGCATATCCACATCGCATCTGAAAGCGCAGATGGCAAGCATCTTCGGGTGGAAGCCTCTGGAGAATCCTTTGATATACAGATTAAGGATCCGCTGGACCAGATGCTGGACACCATGGGCTTTACGAACACCGTTTCAAGAATAATCAAGGATGTGAAAGCGCCTATGCCGGGCCTCGTATTAGATATCAATGTAGAAGAAGGCGATGAACTGGCAGAGGGCCAACGCATCCTGATCCTGGAAGCAATGAAGATGGAGAACTCCATCGTTATGCATACCAAGGGTAGGGTTAAAAAAGTCAATGTGAAAAAAGGACAGGCTGTAGAGAAGAATCAGGTGCTTATAGAACTTGAATAGATATGTAGCAGTAGAGGTTTCTTTCTAATTGTTAATTGTTAATTGCCGATTGCCAATGCTCATCAATAAGATTTTGGTTGCGAACCGGGGTGAGATCGCACTGAGGATCATGCGTACCATCAGGAAGATGGGGATTCGCTCTGTTGCCGTTTATTCCGAAGCTGACAGGCATTCACCGCATGTCATGTACGCGGATGAAGCCGTTTGCATCGGCCCCGCACCATCAAACCAAAGCTACCTTAACGGAGACAGGATCATAGCGGTGTGCAGGGAACTTGGGGTAGATGCCATCCATCCAGGCTACGGCTTCCTGAGTGAGAACGCTGATTTTGCGCAAAAGGTCATGCAGGCGGGTATCACCTTCATCGGCCCCAGCCCCGAGGCCATTCGTGTGATGGGATCCAAACTTGCCGCCAAGGATACCGTGAAGAAATACAATGTGCCGATGGTTCCCGGCATTGATCATGCAGTAACGGATGTAAGTGCTGCGCAGTTAGTGGCAGATGATATTGGTTATCCTATTTTGATCAAAGCCTCTGCAGGTGGCGGTGGGAAGGGGATGCGGATTGTGGAGCGCCGTGAGGATATGCAGGAGCAGATGGAGCGCGCCATCAGTGAGGCTACGTCTAGTTTTGGGGACGGCTCCGTGTTCATAGAGAAATATGTGAGCAAGCCACGACATATTGAAGTCCAGATCCTGGCGGACCGGCATGATAATATTATTTATGCATTTGAACGCGAGTGTAGCATCCAGCGCCGGCACCAAAAGGTGGTGGAAGAATCCCCATCGGCTATCGTATCCTCGTCATTACGGCAACGAATAGGCGAAGCTGCGGTGATGGTGGCCAGGAGTTGTAATTATACTTCTGCAGGTACGGTGGAATTTCTGATGGATGAAGACCTGAATTTTTATTTCCTGGAGATGAATACGCGCTTACAGGTAGAGCATCCGGTGACGGAGATGATCACGGGGCTTGACCTGGTGGAGTGGCAGATACGGATCGCCAGAGGTGAGTGGCTCACCATGAAACAAGAGGAGCTGCAGATCAATGGCCATGCGATAGAGCTGCGCGTGTATGCAGAAGATCCACTGAATAATTTTCTGCCATCCATCGGCACCCTCACTACGTACCGGCGTCCTGAGGGCGATGGCATTCGCTGCGATGATGGGTATGAGGAAGGGATGCAGATCCCGATCTATTATGACCCGATGATCGCCAAGCTCATCGTTCACGCCCCTACCCGAATAGAGGCGATACAGAAAATGAAGCAGGTGATTCGCGACTACAAGATTGAGGGCGTTTCCACCACCCTGCCATTTGGGGCTTTTGTGATGGACCATGAGGCATTTGTCACCGGCCATTTTGATACGCATTTCGTGAAGAACCACTACACGCCGGAACATATCCTGGAAAACCAACGTGCTATCGCCAGGATGGCCGCCCTGGTGGCCATCAGGCACTGGCAGGAACACCAGAAAAAAATTAGGCCTGTGGAGCATGGCCATACCAACTGGAAACGCCGCCAGGCCAATTGATCAATTTGAATGTTATGAAATCGAAGACAGACATACTGCGGGAGAAACTGGCGCAAGGTAAGTTGGGCGGTGGTCAGCATCGCATCGATGCGCAACATAAGAAGGGAAAGCTTACAGCAAGGGAGCGCGTGGAACTATTAATGGACCCCGGTTCTTTTGAGGAGATCGGCGCTTTAGTGACCCATCGGACCAAAGACTTCGGCATGGAGAAAGAGCAGTACTATGGCGATGGGGTGATCACAGGTTTTGGCACCGTGAATGGCAGGCTCACCTATGTTTTTGCGCAAGACTTTACTGTATTTGGCGGAGCGCTTTCAGAAACGCATGCGGAGAAGATCTGCAAGATCATGGATATGGCGATGAAGAACGGCGCGCCGATGGTGGGGTTGAATGACAGCGGTGGTGCGAGGATTCAGGAAGGGGTAAGATCATTGGGAGGATATGCGGATATTTTTTACCGAAACGTGCAATCCTCCGGCGTCATTCCGCAGATATCCGCGGTGATGGGGCCTTGTGCGGGCGGTGCCGTGTATTCACCTGCGATCACAGATTTCACCATCATGGTGGAAGGCACGAGCTATATGTTTGTGACCGGTCCCAATGTAGTGAAGACCGTTACTAATGAGGAAGTCAGCTTTGAAGCGCTAGGTGGCGCATCAACCCATTCCACCAAATCCGGTGTAACGCACCTTACAGCGGTGAATGATAAAGACTGCATTGAACAGGTGAAGAAATTGCTGAGCTATATGCCGCAGAATTGTGAGGATGTGTTGCCGAAGTTGCCGTATACGTTAGGCGATGAAACACGGATTGAGCTGGACAGTATTGTGCCTGAAAGCCCGAACCAACCATATGATATTCGTTCCGTGATTGAAGGGATCACGGATAAGGAAAGTTTTTTCGAGATCCACAAAGACTATGCAGACAACATTGTAGTGGGTTTTGCGCGGTTGGCCGGGAGATCCATCGGCATCGTGGCTAACCAGCCTGCGAGTCTGGCCGGTGTGTTGGATATTCATAGTTCCGTGAAAGGTGCACGGTTCACGCGTTTCTGCGATTGTTTCAATATTCCGTTGTTGGTGTTGGTGGATGTGCCGGGATTTTTACCGGGCACGGACCAGGAATGGAATGGCATCATCACAAATGGCGCCAAATTGTTGTACGCGTTGAGTGAGGCTACGGTGCCGCGGGTAACGGTGATCACGAGAAAGGCCTATGGCGGTGCGTATGATGTGATGAACTCCAAACATATTGGGGCCGATATGAACTATGCATGGCCCACGGCAGAGATTGCCGTGATGGGCGCTAAGGGTGCATCGGAGATCATCTTCAAAAAAGAAATAGCAGAAGCGGAAGATCCGGCTGCCAAGTTATTGGAGAAAGAAAAAGAATACGGCAACCTGTTTGCAAATCCATATACCGCCGCGGAGCGCGGGTTCATTGACGAAGTGATTGAGCCGAGGGACACCCGCAAGAAACTTATCAAGAGTTTCGCGATGCTGGAGAATAAAGTGCATAAGCGGCCGAGAAGAAAGCATGGGAATATACCGCTTTAGCAATCAACAATTGGCAATTGGAAATTTACAATTGGCACTGGTGTTTGATGGTTGGATTTTGGTGGGCGTCACTAACTTCCAAAAGCCAATATTAACTTCTAATAACCAGTGCTAATTATCAATTGCCAATTGTTAATTGCCAATTGCTAGAATGAACGTAACTGTGAGGAATGAAAGGTATACTCCGGCGTATTGATGACACCTTCTTCGGCGCTATACCATGGCCCCATTTCTCCTTTGAGCACATGAATATCCTGTGCTGGCATATAGCTTTGGGCGAGCATGAAGCGTTTGTTTCCTTTTGCATCCTGAACAAGATCTACCACAATGACCACATGCCCGGGAAATCCGCCCCTGATGAAAACATCGCCGATGGAGATGTTCCGGATGTCCTTTGGTTTCAGTTCTTTTTCAAGAGATGCGGAGTTGCAATACGTGAATACTTCCGTAAGGTATTGCATGAGGTGCTCGTGTGTATAGGGTGCGGTGAACCGGTATACTTTGCCGGCATTTGAGGTGAACGCGATCTGTTGGTATCGTTTCTGAGCATACAGATATTCTGCACGGAGGCGCATCACCGCATCGGCACACTGTTGTAGGTCGCGCTTGCCAACGGATAGGTCAACCACGGCGTATTGGGCGGATTGGTTTCTTTTTTTCTCTCCGTTATAGAGGTAAACGGTGGCGTCTTTTTTCAAGGGTAGTTGTCGGAGGTAAATACCCCAGGCATCCGTAGGCACTCGTTGATAACCAGCAGGGGCGGGGATGTCAGCAACAAAGTTGACCAGGAATAACAGCAGCAGCATGGTTAGGAGACTGTTTTAGGGCGGTATTCCATATTCTGGTTGGCCAGATTAACAAATAGTTCGCAGTTCGCAGAGGTCGCAGGTCGCAGAGGTCGCAGGGCGCAGCTGCGAACTGACGTGATTTTTGTCACCAATAAACCCTTGCAGACACACGAAATTTGCAGGACTAAACAAGACATCCTAATATGTATTTCCAACACGTGTACGACAAATCCCTTGCGCAGGCTAGCTATTTCATTGGTTGCCAGAAGGCTGGTGTAGCTGCCGTGATAGACCCTAAGCGCGACGTAGATACATATATCGAGATCGCGAAGCAGAACAACATGACCATCACGCACATCATGGAGACCCATATCCATGCGGATTTCCTATCGGGATCGAGGGAGTTGGCGGCCTTGACGGGTGCAGAGATGTACTTATCCGATGAAGGTGGCGAAGGCTGGCTCTATGAATTTCCCCATAAAGGATTGAAGGGTGGCGACAGCTTCATGGTGGGCAATCTCAAAATTGATGTGGTGCATACCCCCGGACATACGCCAGAGAGCATCAGCTTTTTGCTGACGGACACACCGGCTTCACCTGAGCCTGTGATGTTCTTTACTGGCGACTTCGTGTTTGTGGGTGATATCGGCAGGCCCGATCTTTTGGAGAAGGCCGCAGGCATGAAAGGCACGCAAGATGTGGGCGCGCACCAGATGTATCAATCCATCCAGGCCTTCAATAAGCTTCCTGATTATATCCAGGTATGGCCCGGCCATGGTGCAGGTTCTGCCTGTGGTAAAGCGCTGGGTGCGGTACCGAGTACTACGGTGGGCTACGAAAAAGTGCGTAACTGGGCCTTCCGTTTTGGCAATGATGAGAAAGGATTTGTGAACTATCTGCTGGAGGATCAGCCCGAGCCACCGAAGTATTTCGCGATGATGAAAAAGCTCAACAAAGAAAACAGGCCACTGCTTACCTCGGTGCCGGTTTTAAAGAAGCTCAACAATCACGAAATGCTGGAGGCGATGAACAAAGGCGTTAAATTGATCGATACCCGAAACAAGGCTGATTTTGCAAAAGGATTTATTCCGGGCAGCATCAGCATTCAAAACAATAATGCTTTGGCAACATGGGCAGGTTGGTACCTGAACTATGAAGAGCCGTTCATGATCCTGGCTGACGAAGGCCAGACCGAGGAGATCACTAGAAAACTCATGCGCATTGGCCTTGATAACATCATGGGATATGTTCCTTCTGTTGATGCCTATGTTGAAGGTGGTGGAAGGCTGGAAACCGTGAAGATCATAGGTGCTGCAGAGGTGAAAAAACATATGGTGCAGAACAACGTTCAGATCGTGGATCTGCGCGGTGCCGCTGAGTTTAAGCAGGGTCACCTGAAGGGTGCCGATCATGTTTTTGTAGGCACACTGCCATCGCATCTGGACAAAGTCAGTAAAGACAAGACCGTGATCATTCATTGTCAGGGTGGCGACAGAGCTTCCATCGGATATTCATTGTTGGCAAAGGCTGGTTATAAAAATGTATTGAACTATTCAGGCAGTTATAACGACTGGATCGCTAATGGAAACGAAATCGTTAAAGGATAAAATAAACAATATGAGTTTTTTACAATCGATATTTAAAGCAACCGAGAAACCTGACTACAAAAAGATGGTGACTGATGGTGCCGTTGTTGTAGACGTAAGGTCTGCCGGCGAATTTGCATCAGGCCATATTCCCGGATCGGTAAACATTCCCCTCGAGGAATTGAGTTTCCGAGCCGATGAGTTGGAGAGCAAGAGGGTCATCACTTGTTGCCGAAGTGGCAATCGCAGCGGCATGGCCCTGCATATTCTGAATGAATCAGGTATTGAAGCAATTAATGGCGGAGCATGGGATACACTACTTCAAAAACTCAAGTAAGAAAAGTACTTACTACAAACTGGCATTGGTCCAGGGTGTTCAGAGCCGTCACAGGTGTGGCAGCCCTTGTGTTTGCCATCGTGAGCAGGGATACCGTGCTCGGTCTTGGCGGCGCGATGCTGCTGATCATGGGCCTTAGCAATACGGGATGTGGCGGAGGTTCGTGTAAAAGATGATCTAAGAAAATTTGAAAGGGAGAAGATAAAGGGAGAAGTGCGAAGTCAGGCTTCACACTTCTCCCTTTCACTTCTCCCTTTCTTCAAAGCGCTTTCCCTTCACTCAACGTCTTAACCGCTGCTTCCAATGCCTTCTTATTCTGTTCATCAGGTGCTTGTGCCAGCGCAAGTTTCGCGTGCTCCAGCGCTTTTTTGTAGTTTCCCATCGCTGAGTAGCCGCGCATCATGCCCGCGTTGGTAGGCCATGCACCTTTATACTTTTTCCAGTTCCTTTCAAATACGGCCATCGCTTCCTGGTTTTTTTGCTGCACGAGGAGCTGGCGGCCATACTGATGAAGTTCAACAGCAGAGCCCAGTTCAAGTGCGGTGGCCATGGTTTGATCGGCTTCGGCTTTTCTGCCCAGTTTTTCCAGAAGACCCGCTTTGGTGTTCAGTGCTCTAAAAGATTGCACGGCGCCGAGATTTGGATCCGTGGCCCTATTGATCCATCCCAGCGCTTCTTCGTAATTCAGATTGTTCTGCAGACACCAGGTTGCTCCTGATTCCAGCGATGGAGGGTCAAAACCTAATTCAGAAGTTAATTGTGTTCTGATAGACGTCAATGTGGTTTGTACAAAATCAATTTCAACTGAGAATGGAATCCGCCATTTTTCCCACTCGAGCGCAACCTCCACTTTATTTTTGGTCTGGTTTCCGAAACTATAGGTCAACCGTTCAACGGAAGCGGGTCTGTCTTTTTGCTGGGTGGTTCCCACATGCAGCACATCCAGTTCTTTGTTATAGAAATACGCACCCCAGCTTTCCGTGTTGCGGTTAAAGATCAGGGTGCAGGAGTCTGGGTATAACGCAATGAAAAGCGCATACTTGCCCTCGGGAAGCTTTTTCCCATTGATCAACACATCGGTACTGAAGCTGATGGTGGTGCATTCATTGGCACCCGCACGCCAGGGCGAAGGCATATCGGAACCATAACCAAGTACTTCGAAACCGTAGGGTGCAATATCCGTTCCCCAGATCTTGCCTTCCCGGCCTTTCACACCGGGTGCGTTATAATGGATATTGATCTCAGTCGTCCCAAGGGTCCTGCCTACCGAAGAAGGATAGTTCACATCCGTATTCGGAAGTTTTAATTGCGCCTGCACTGCGGATAAGCAGGCGGTAAACAGCAACAGGAAAAGATACATTTTCATATCAGTTGTCTTTAGAATGGCAAGCTAGAATTTCTTCTGCTTAAGTTTCTGCCACTCATGTAATTCAATTCATCGGCACAAAAAAATCCCGCCATTGGGCGGGACTTTTAAAAACGTATCATAATGTTCAACTATCCTTTTGGTGCGATCTTGCTTTTATCGATCTCGCCGATAAAAGGAATATTATTCTGGATACCCAAATTCATAATGTTATTCAGGTAGTCTTCCAGTTGGAAAAACTTAGCTGCCTGTGTTCCGCCCAGAACTTTTGAAAACTGGGGGTAAAATTTACGGGTCATTTTAGTGTACTCATCCTGAATATCTGCCTTACGCTTCATCAGATCGGCTGCTTTCTTATCGTCCAGATCTGCATAGCTGTTTGCATAATCAGCGATCAGTTGCGCTTTAGATTTTCCGATGGATTTTCTGGCGGTCTCATACTGATCATACACACCCCAGAAAGCAGCATCTTTTTCTGCGGGAATAGCCATATACTGTTTTACAAGTTCAGCCTTGTCCTTGCCAAATGCGTCTTGCAAAGCTTTCAATTCTGCCTGTACATCAGTTGCATCCTGTGCAAATCCTACTGAAGCGATCAATGCAAAGGCGATGAGTGTGAAAATTTTCTTCATATCATTTTTTTTAATGGTGAATATGCTGTTTTACGATACCTGTATTTCAGGTTCCGGAGGGTAAAGATATTAACTCGACTGCTTTTTTTCTAATAAAAATTGGGATTTGATACAGAGGGGTTAGAAATTGAATACCTCCCGTATAAACATGATGCCAATGTATTTATTGGGAGGGATGTAAGACGTGAAGAGGTCCTTCGCGGTCTTATTGGTGAAACTGGCGTCCAGGTTTTTCCAAAGTTCATTCCAGTTCACATCCCTGTTGGCCAGCATATCTGCTGTAACCTGGTTGAGGATGGGATCATTCACATATTTGGAGCCGATGTTTCTGGTGGAAATGATATGCGCGTCTGGATTGGCCTGAAAGACTTTTGACACATCGTTATACCCGCCACAGGACCCGAGGTACACAAACTGTGCAGAAGCCGGAAGCTTCCGAAGGCTTTTATACAAATGATAACTGTGACCTCTGTGTAAAAATGATGTGATCACCTGATTGGCATCTGTAATAGCCTGCAGCATTTCATTTTGTGCCGCATTATCCTTGACCTTTGTATTGGGTTTATTACAATAAACGATCATCGGCGTTCCTTCTTTGGACCGAAAAACAAGGTAATTGCCCTTGTCTTCCTTATCCCATTTGGCAGCAGAAAAGAGTTGCATGTAGTTGGCATAAGAAGCCGCACCATCTGTATCGTCATAAAATAATGCAGCTTGTATAATGGTGTCTTTTGTTTTAAGTCGGTCAACATGCAATACCTCATAAAGTTTCTCCACTTCTTTGAGCTTGCTGTTATCCTTGTCCAGCAAAATATCCTTGAAGCCTGCCAACATCCGCTGCAACATAACATTACTGCTGGGTTGTTCCGCACGCATCTGGTCAAGCTTAGCCAGGAGAATATTCCTGATCTTTTCACTGTTCTTCAGACCATTGAGGATTTCAGACAAGTTCATCCCATTTAAGATAAGCTCCTTGTCTGTCATATCCGTCTTCAGGGATCTGCTCATGTATTTAGAAAGCGCCTCGGCAAATTTTTCCTCATTCATGTGAGTAGCCAGCTTGCCAAGAACACCATATCCTGAAATAATATTCAGGAAATCACCAAAGCGGTAATAGTTGATCTTTTCAAAAAATCCATCTACACCTTCTTTACCGGTATCCTTGAGAAATTTATTGAACACGTACATGAAACTGGAGGTATAGAACATGCTTTCACCGCCGAGAATCACGAAGTAAAGATTCTGTGTAGTTATCCCCGTTAATGCCTTGAAGCGAATAGCGTCTGGTTTTTCATGGAGTTCATTGATGGGTTCCACATAATACTCGCACAACACGTTATTAAGGTCTTCTGTATACGTACGCAGATAATCTCTTCTGCCGAGGTCATCACTGGCATTCAAGGCCAGCATTTCTGTAGTGAACGCTGTATAATAGGCTACGGGTTTATCGATGATTTTACGAATATCATCCGGCTTCACCCTTTGCTCCTGAAACGCGAGGCCAAACGGAAGCATTTCCGTCAGATGCTCTTCGTTTTGCAGGGGTGTAATTGCTTTTACGGTAAGGTTTTTGGATCGGATAGCCAGATCCTGCATTTGTAGATTATTCTTCAGTTCGCTGATGAAAAATTCAGGTTCATGATTGGCAAGATATCCCATCATCGTATCCCTGTAAGGTGCAAACTGTGGTTTATCAAGCCTGCCCGGAATCAGGGTGGGGGAGTACATCATCTCCCGGAGGTCTGTAAAGGAACGAATGGTATCTCCCGCCGGCGTACCCCTGAAGGCGGCGGCAAGAATTCTCGTACGCACAATGCCCACGGCAGGGAAGACTTCTTTCAACGGCTCACGCTTGTAAGACCGTAAGACGCGAAGAAAATTGTCGTTCAGATTAGGCACACGAAGCGCGGACATATTCTGTTTCTCCAGTTCCGTAAGCGTAGCCTGGAAATACTTGGTCAGTGTTGATTTGATTGGCTCCTCATCTACACGGGTACCCGCATTGATCAATGAATCACAGGTGCTATTAAAAAACTGGTTGATCTGTGCCGAGTAATTCGGCCCTATGGACTTTGATGTCAATCGGGCATAGAGTTTCTGCTTCTCAGAATCATAGGTGATCTGCTCTTGCGCAAACAAAGGAGTAGCACACACCAAACAGATCAAAGCAAGTAGGAATCGCATAACGGAGTTATTCTTCCACAAACTTACCGTTCTTCAGCACTTCCGCACGTACTTTATTTTTTTGCACATCCGCAGGGTAAAAATTGGGCACACGTAGTTTTTTCTCGGCATAGAGCCTCAGTTGATCCCCCGCGTTGGGATGACCTTTCTGGGTGGCATTGCCATAGCTCAGCAGCACCTGCGCCTTCACTTTTTCTCCAAACTCCAGCACGCCCACCCATGAATCGCCACCGGAAATCTGAAACCTTCTATCCTCGCCCATTCGCGGCCAGGAGACACGGAACGCACCTACAGATCCGTCAGCACCATTGGCGGGAAGATTGATATTACCTGATTTCAAACGTACCGCATCGCCCCAGCTGACATCCAGTTTCACATTGATCTTTTTCAAGTTCATCGCCGCTTCTTCCAGTTTGGTCACTGCGTCCTTAGGGTTCGACAATCCATCCGGTGTGGCCCTCGGATTGTTCTCGTCCCATTTTACCGTATATGTTTTTTCATCATAGACATTAATGGTTTCTGCCCACAGGTAAAACAACACCGCGCCCTTGCTGCCGGCATCTGAATTTCTGTCCCAGGCTTGTAAAACTGTTTTGGCCTCTTTGGCCACATCATTACCATATTGATCAATAGCCGTGAACAGGTCATCCAGAATCCTGTCCGCCAGTTCCATATGCGTGGAGTGTTTGTAAGCCACCAACTCATCATAGGTAATAGACGCATCATCCTGGAACATGCGCACAGAACTTTGTGTGCGGAAATCCATATACCTCGGACTCATATACGGTGGAAATTTATTGGCATCCAAAGCTCTTGGCAACGTACTGCTCCATGGCGGATCGTTGGTATTCTGCAGCCAGCCTGTTGCTGGATTTTTCACCTTCGGCAGTTCATCATAACTATGGTAGCTGGTCCAGATATCGGCAGACCGATTGCCCTTGATGTGCTCACCCCAAAATGCCCAATCGCCCGATGACCGTTTTGGCACCAACCCATTGAAGAGGTAAAAAATATTCCCCTGTTTATCTGCATACATCACATTCCAAAAAGGGATCTGCGCCATTTTCAATGCAGATTCAAATTCCTGCAGGTTTTTAGATTGTAGCATTTTCCACCACTGGTAACCCATATTGGGCCTGTCTTCCCCGGCCATCCGGATGGCCAGCGCTTTCGTCTTGCCCATATTTACGATAGGTCCCTGCGCTGCCTTGAGGATCGTGATCTCTTCGTTTTGCAATTGCCCGTTTTCACCTTTTACCTTGATGGTTTTCTTACGCACATCGAAATCTTTCTTCACCCCATCCAGAATATAACCGCCATCTTTCAGATCCAATTCATAAGTATCTGCATTATCGATGGTATTGTTGGTGTGGCTCCAGCCCAGGTTTTCATTGAAAGCAATCGCGATGCCTGGAAATCCTACCAGCGTGGCACCATACATATTGTTACCAGGTTTCATCATGTGCACCTCCGTAAAAAGAAATTCACCAAACCACGGAAGATGCGGATTCATCACCAGCATCGCTTTTTTAGAAGCCGATTTTTTTGGGCCGATGGCAACCGCATTGGATCCCATCTCCTTCCATTCAATTGCAGACCCCAGCTCACCGCCGCCTACAAACCTGCTGAACACCACAAAGGCGAGGTGAGAGGCCACATCGGTTTCCACAAAGGGAAGGATGGCGCGGTTGATGGGATCAATGGCTTCCGGATGCGCCGCGGCATAATCATTGAGCCCCCTGATATACGCTTGCACCAATACCCGCCATGCAGGATCAGCCTGTTTGGTCCATGTTTCCGCGATCTCCGGAAACCCAAGCGTGTGAACCATCATGTCTTCCTGCAATTTCTTTTTGCCCCAATATTCGGCTGCGCGTCCCCGTGAGCGTCCATACAATTGTGTGATCAAATCAGCATGCAGCTGCATCTGTGCCCAGCCTTCGGCATAGAACAGTTCCTGATCTGTGTTGGCCGAGATATGCGGCACGCCCCAACTGTCCCAGGTGATGCGGGTGGGTTGTTGTGCAAAAGACGGAACGCTGAAAAACAAAGCG
>JBKCVJ010000125.1:0-7209 GCA_046317915.1 Sphingobacteriales bacterium | reverse complement strand
TTGTAAGATGACCATCAAAGAAGATGGCAGGTTAAACATCAGGGGCTATGTAGGCGTATCGCTTTTCGGCCGAACGGAAATCTGGACCAAAGTGAATTAATCTTTCAGAACGATAAATATCATGCTATGCGCGAAATTATTTTGATCACCGGAGCATCCTCCGGCATAGGATACGAGATGGCCAAACAACTTGCCCAGGAAAAATATGACCTGATCCTGGTGGCACGCAGGCTGGAAAACCTGGAACAGCTGAAAGCTTCATTGGAAGAGCGTTACGGCATTACCGTTTATCCCATACGTGCAGACCTTTCTGATGTGCAGCAGGCCGCTACGTTATATCAGGACATCGTTGACAAAGGACTCAAGGTCCGCATGCTGGTCAACAATGCTGGCTTCGGTGAGTACGGATTGTTTACAGACATCTCACTGGAGAAGCAATTGGAAATGATCCAGGTGAATATCAGTTCATTGGTGGTGTTGTCGAGATTGTTTTTGGCTGATATGAAAAAAGAGGGCAGGGGTACGGTGATGAATGTGGCATCGTTGCTTGCTTATTTGCCCTTCCCATATTATGCAGTTTACTCCGCAACAAAGTCATTTGTCCTTGCATTCACGGAGACTGTAGCTGCTGAACTTGAAGGCACAGGCGTGGAAGTGAAGACACTTTGTCCGGGCCCCGTGGCGACCGAATTCAATACCCAGGCCATGCTCAACACCAATGCTTACAAGTCTAATAAGCCCATCCCGGCGCAAGATGCGGCAAAGATTGCGGTGAGACATTTGTTGCAAGGCAAGGGCACAAAAATGGTTGGCTTCAACAATTTGTTCATCTCTAAATTGCCCAACTTCACACCCGGCGGAATCATGATGAAGATTAAAAAGAAGTTGGCATCTCAAAGGGGAAATATTTAGGGGGAGTGTTTAGGGGAAGGGGAGACAGCTATCACGACTTAGCCATTGCCGTCAGAACGATCCGGGAAGGATTCGGCGAAAAAATGCTGGGGCCATTCTTTTCCAATTATGGTTTGAATGACCCCAGTATTGAAAAGCTTCGATTTTATACGATGCTTGATGAATTCTATTAAGCTTTCTTCTGGATCTCAGCCGCTTTTTTGACCGCTTTCTGGATCCGCAGGTAGGTACCGCATCGGCAAAGATTTCCCTGCATCGCATTGATAATCTCCTGTTCTGATGGGTAGGGATTCTTGCGCAGCAATGCTGCAGCAGTCATGATCTGACCGCTCTGGCAATAGCCACATTGCGGAACGTCCACTTCCTGCCAGGTCTGTTGTAAAGGATGATCATTTTTTTCAGCAAGTCCTTCGATGGTCACCACTTCTTTTCCAACCACAGCGCTGACAGGCATTACACATGAACGGGTGGCTTCACCATTCAGGTGCACGGTGCATGCACCGCACTGCGCCATGCCACATCCGTATTTTGTGCCAGTGAGTCCAACCACATCCCTAAGCACCCACAACAATGGCATCTGGGGATCCACATCGAGATCGTATTTCATTTTATTGATAGTCAGTTTGATCATGGTCATTGATTGTTATGCGTCAAGAAAGGGTTGATTGTAATAACGTTTTTTTGTGGCCTTGTATAATGCGTTTGCAACGGCGGCAAATACAGGTGGGAACGGCGGTTCACCGAGGCCGGTTGGATCGATGGTGTTCTCTACAAAATGTACCTCAATACTCTTAGGTACGTCCATCTGACGGATCATTTTGTATTGATGGAAATTGTTTTGGTCGGGCACGCCATTCTTCATGGTGAGCTTTCCATACAAAGCATTGCCGATGGCGTCAATCACCGCACCCTCTACCATATTTTTGGCTGCATCGGGATTGATCACAATACCACAATCCACCGCACTGAAAACCCGCTCCACATAAGGCTTACCATTTTTCATGACGATGTCTACCACGTGCGCGGCATAAGACGCATGACAGAAATAGGCAGCCACGCCCCTGAAATATTTATTGTTTTCAGGTTTGCCCCAGCCTGATTTTTCGCGTACCAGTTTGAGTACGCCTGCATAACGGTCTGCATCGTATTCATTGGTTTTCCCAACGGGATTGCTCTTTCCGCGTTGCAGGAGTTCAAGTCGCAATTCAATGGGATCCTTGCCCATGGCTTCTGCCAGCTCATCCAGGAAACTTTGTTCCGCCGTTGCGTTGAAGTTGGACCGAGGTGCACGAAACGCGCCGATGGTAACATTGGAAGGGATCTGCCAGCCTTCTGCGATATAATGATCTACCGTGCCTGCAGGAAAACGATTCGCATGAATCGGATGTTCCGGAACACCACCACCTTTTACCGCAAGGGCGATGAGGTTTTTATTGGCATCCAGCGCAGCTTTGTATGTAGCCGTGTACATAGGCCGATAAATGCCATAGGTCATATCATCCTCTCGGGTATAGACCAGTTTGATGGGGGCCTTTGCTTTTTTGGAGATCATTGCGGCCTCATAGATGTAATGCCCATATGCGCGAAGACCAAATCCACCGCCCATGCGCGTCATCTGGATCTCAATTTTATCTGGAGGCAGGTTCAATAATTTAGCAACCGTGGGCTCCGACCAACCCGGCGCCTGGAGCGGACCCACCAGCAAAGCTTTTTCATCTGTGACATGTGCGAAAAAATTCATCGGCTCCATACAGTTGTGAGCAAGGAAGGGCGCGTTGTACGTGCGTTCCAGGGTAGTTGCTGCAGCAGCGAACTGTGCATCCGGATCACCATCTTTGCGCAATGGTTGTGCGGGCTTCTTAGCATAGTCTTTCATAGCAGCCAGCTGGGTGCTGGTGGATTCTAAAGCGCCGGGTACGATGACTTCGCGCTTGCCACCCCTGCCGCCCATGGTGTCCTTTACGTCGCCAGCAGGTTCCCATTGCACTTTTAGTTTTTTCCGAGCATTCATCACTTCCCAGGTAGTTCTGCCCGTGATGACCAACAGATCATTGAAGGTGCGGGTATCAAAGCCGCCCTGTTCAAAACCATCTTCAAATAATTTTACCGTAAACACTTCTTTAATGCCCGGCATTTTTAATGCATCGGCGGCGTCAAAAGATTTCAGTTTCATGCCAAAGCCAGGCGGATGATGGATCATAGCGATGAGCATGCCTTCATGCGTATAATCCATCCCGAACATGGGCTTGCCTGTTACAATTTTTTCCAGCTCCACATTCTTCTGCGCTTTTCCTACCACACTGAAATCTTTCGGGTCCTTCAGCTTCATGCCTTTGGGAATCGCGAGGGTAGAGGCTTTGACGGCGAACTCACCGTAGGTAGCTTTCTTCCCGCTTTTATCGTGAAGTAACATGCCCGATTTTGTTGTGATCTCTTCAACCGGTACGCTCCATGTTTGCGCCGCAGCTTCCTTCAGCATTTGCTTTGCAGCTGCACCTGCTTCACGCAATGGCCGCCAATACATTCTTACTGAGTTACTGCCGCCGGTGAACTGCGGCCCGAGTTTAACACTATCATGCGGACCCATTTCCACAATCACTTGTTTCCAGTCCACATCCAGTTCTTCGGCAACCATCATCGGCAAGGACGTCATCACATTCTGTCCGAATTCCGGATTGGGGTTGAGGATCTTGATCAGGTTATCGGAAGTGATTTTGATGTAGCCGGTTAATCCTGCCCAATCCACGGGATTGCCCATGGGAAGGGCTTTGTCAGCCAGGGCCATTTCCGGGATTACGGTGAAGCTGATCATAAAGCCACCGCCCGCCAATAAAGAAGATTTCAAAAACGCGCGTCTGTTGTAGCTTTGTTTTTTGGATTGCATCTTCTGTATTTTTTTGTTTATGAATTGTTGATGAATATAAGCTTATATCAGAAAGGTTTCATGCAAAGTTGAATCCTTTGGGGAATATTCGGGTATACCATTTACTGAAAAAAATACCTATTTTACTGATGAAATAACCTGTTTAAAATAAAAACACCATATGAAAAGTATCCTTTTCCTTCTTTTAATTTTCTGCTCCATTGGTCTTTCTGCCCAGAACCTGCCGGATTTCGACCAAATTCGCCTGGAGCAAGGTTCAGACTACAAACCTGCCGAGCCGGCTGTAATACAAGCGGCTAATTACATTCTATCCACCCCACTTGCCAAGGACGATCTAAACAGACTGCTTTCCCTTCGTTTTCTGCTGCGTTGGATGACCGGCACTCCGGACTACACTTTCTCACTCGGTGGAAATATCTCAAAAGCTGTTGCCAATAATGAAGATCTTCTTGGGGTGTATATGGCCGCTATGGCTAAGTATGCACTTGAGAACAGTGCTGTTGCCAAGGATGAAAAGAAAGTGAACCTTGAAGCCACAAAAATGATGCTCGCGTATTGTGAAGACGAAAAGAATAATGTGAAGCTCAATAAGACGTTGAAGAAAATGATTGAGGCCAATAAAGAGGGTAAGCTTGAATCCATGCTGTAGGCTATGCATCCAAAAACGAAACGATTGTTGAAACGACTAGCTCTTTTATGCCTGGTGACATATTGTGTGCTTTGCGCAGGGTTGTATTTTTTCCAGGAAAAACTCATCTTCCCCGCCAATACATTGCCGCAGGATTATAAGTTTACTTTTGACAAACCATTTGCGGAAAAATATATTCCTACCGGTAACGGCTACTCGCTACATGGTATCTGGTTTCCTGTCGACGGTTCTAAGGGAACTATTTTCTATTTGCATGGAAATGGCGGCACAGTGGATGCGTGGGGAAGATATGCCAATACCTATCTGCACATGGGCTATCAGGTCTTTGTGCTGGACTATCCCGGGTATGGAAAAAGCGGCGGTAAGATCTTTGACGAAGAAGAGTTGTTCATGGATGTTCAAACAGCCTATGATAGCGTGTGCCAATGGGTGCCGGAGACGGATGTTATCGCACTCGGATATTCCCTCGGCACAGGATTGGCCACAAGACTAGCGTCTAGCCGTCAGCCAAAACAGTTGATGCTGCACGCACCCTATTACAATCTCACCGCCATGATGCGACATCGGTTCCCCATCATTCCAACTATTCTGCTTCGATATAAATTAAACACGAGCGAGTATTTACCGAAGTGCACAATGCCGGTGGTAATTTTTCATGGAGATGCAGATGAAGTGATTCCGTTAGAAATGGCCAGGCAATTACGAGCCTTTGCCAAACCTGGGGACAGTCTGATTGTACTCAAAGGGCAAGGGCATATGGATATTTCACAGACTGAGGATTACAAGGTAGTTTTGAGTGATTTACTTGCAAATAGATTTTGAAACTTGGTAAACTAAAGTTTAATCAGTTTATATTATTGAGATTAGCGTTTTTATTTTTTCTTGTGAGTATTGGATTTAAAACTCGGGTTCAGGATAGTAGTTCACACCATATCGATTCACTTGTTTCCAGCGGTACCTGTAAATGCCTTTCAAGAGTGACACCTACCTATGTATTGGTTTTTTGATTAACTTGATTGAATAACCCGATAGCTATGCCAGCCAACAAAATCATCCCCTGCCTTTGGATCGAGAAAGATGCCAAGCGAGCAGCGAAATTCTACATCTCCGTTTTTAAAAAAGGGAAAATCATTTCACACCAGTCCTTCAAACAATCACCGGGCGGTAGTTTTGACACTGCCATGGTTGAAGTACCCGGTCTGAAGTTCCAAATCCTGGCCGCGGGACCCTTGTTTAAGTTTACCGAAGCGGTATCTTTTGTGATCACCTGTAAAGACCAGAAAGAAGTGGATTATTATTGGAAGGCTCTGACTTCCAAGGGCGGTGAAGCGCAGGCTTGTGGTTGGCTCAAAGACCGCTACGGGTTAAGCTGGCAGGTGGTACCCGCACAACTGCCGAAAATGCTTGCGCATAAAGACAAAGAAAAGCGAGAGTATGCGATGCAAAAAATGTTGACGATGAAGAAAATCGTTATTGTTGATTTAATGAAACCCAAAGCCTGATCAATGATATGTCTGAACTGGAGCAATAAGTAAAGGGATATTTTGGCGTTGATGATGATGATGTGGCTACTATTACCGGTATGTTTTCTACACAAAAGCTGAAAAAAGGAGACCATTACCTGAAAGCGGGACGGCATACTGATGAACTGGATTTTGTGCAGGATGGCCTTTTACGTGAATACCTGATGATCGATGGAAAAGAAGTGACCAAGTGGGTAAGTAGTGCAGGCTACTTCTCCGTTGACCTTTATAGTTTTGTTTTTAGCGAGCCTGCAAGATGGAACATCGAAGCATTTCTTAGAGGGTTCATTAGCTGTAGGCAGTGTATTTACCTGGACCACTGGGGGAGTGAAGATTACATCCACTATTCATACGATTGAACCTTTGGTGCCATGGCGATACACAATTGCACGATCAATAGCAATGGATCTGTCACCACGGTCTTCGTGGATGAAAGTATGGAAGGGTTTCTGGTGACATTATTCAAGAAAATTTTCACCAACAATCTTGTCAGAGGCATGGAGCATTGGTTTGTATTGTTGAAGCAAGAAACTGAAAGGAAAGGAGTGTGATAATTTGCAAATGTGGGCGAATAAGCATCGAGATATACTTTAGGACATATTCTTCTGAGTAGTTACATTTAGTAGACAATCCACGGGATGAAATATTTAATGATTTTATTGGTCGCATGTTGCCCGATGTTGTTGAAAGCTGATGAACCGCTTCGTATCGCCGTGATCAGCTTGACGCATACCCATGTGCACTGGATCTTCAACAGCGAGAAGCGGGGTGATATCAATATTGTTGGTGTGGTGGAACCCGATACTGCGCTCGCGGGCAGGTACGCCCGGCAGTACAATTTCCCGAAGCAAAAATTATTCAGGACAACTGCAGAGATGCTGGCCAAGGTAAAGCCGGAAGCCGTGGCTGCGTTTGGTACCATTGCAGATCATGTGAAGGTGGTGGAGGAATTTGCCCCGATGGGTATCCATATCATGGTGGAGAAACCATTGTCGATCACAGCTAATGAAGGCCGCCGCATGCAAGCCCTGGCGGCAAAACACAATGTGCAGTTGCTGGTGAACTATGAAACCACCTGGTATCCCACCGTACACGAGACGCGTGCATTATTGGAGCAAAGCAAAGTGGGCCCGATGGTACAGTTGATTGTGCGGGATGGACACAAAGGGCCACAGCGGATCAATATCAGCAATGAGTTTTTTTCCTGGCTCACGGATCCAGTGCTGAACGGGGGTGGTGCG
>JBKCVJ010000124.1:0-9717 GCA_046317915.1 Sphingobacteriales bacterium | reverse complement strand
GTATTCTGCGGATAGAGAAACTGCGTACCGCTGATCTGTGCCTTGATCTCCCATCCTTTGGGAGCTGCGATGGGATCTGGTATGGCATAAAGTATTCTCCTGCCTTCAGGTAACAATGTATGCAGTTCTTCAAATCCTTTTGTATAGTCATCCGGAAATCCCACAAAAGGAGATACTTCTGAATCAAAATATTTCACAGTATTTGTGCCTTGTGCAAAATGGCTGTCGCCAGTACTTAGTGCATGAAAAACCGGGTTGTATAAAATCTCTTTCAAGGCGCTGGTTTGGACTGCGAATGTATCAATTCAGTTGAAACCCTGCAAGATGAAATAAACAAAATGCTGATTTGCCAATATAATTTCCGCCTTCGTCAATAATATCGGCAAGCTGCATTTAGCGCCCTGCAGAATTTTTATCTTCAGCTAAACTATTACAGACATGCAAACCAGACAAGTTCTTTCTTTCGGCATGGCCATGGCCTTATTGGCCTCATGCAATCAAAGTGCATCTGATTCTACAGTGAAGACAGATACTTTGGTAGTTACTGACACCGTCACAAAAACAGAGTTAGTTACCGTTCCAACCCCTATAGACAGCGCAACTGTTTTTGCGTACTATGCTAAAGCTCATTCTGCTTCAAAGAGCAGTCACCAGGTTGCGCACAAATCAAAAAAAGGAAAGATGGTTCGTGTGGATTCATATGAGCCTGTTGTGCATCACGATGCAGAATTGGCAACTCCTGCTCCAACCCCGGCACCTGCTTCAACAGATACCAAGCCTGCTGAAACCAAGGAAACAGTTGTGGTGTACGATGTACAGATGTATTATTTCAAGCCTGACGAAAAAGCAAGTTTCCCCGGCGGTGAAAAAGCATTTGATGAGTACCTGAGCAAGAACCTGGAGTATCCGGATGAAGCCATTGATAAGATCATTGAGGGTACCATTTTTGCGCTGGTTTATCTCGATGAGAAAGGCAAAGTTGAGAAAGTGGAGTTTCCTGGCGACCAGTTGAAATATGGTTTACAAAAGGAAGCACGTCGCGTACTCGAAGGATCTCCCAACTGGAATCCTGCCAAGCATGCCGGTGTTCCTGTGAAGTCTAAGTTCACTATTCCTATCGTTTACGAGATCAAATAGACAATAGTTTTGAAAATGGTAGGGCCATTCACATCTGTGGATGGCCTTTTTTTTGGGTATCTTTATCGTCAACCATGCCAATCATGTCTCTCTTGCGTCATTGTACACTCCTCGTTCTGTGCTTGCTGTCCCTTGGCAATATTGCCCTGGCGCAGTTGCCCAGCGAGGATTCTATCCCCTCAAAGAACCCTTTTGTAGTGAAGATGCAACAACGGGGTGCAGATGAAGCGGTGCGGAGCAGACAGCTCTTTGAGCGGGAGCAGATTTCCAGAAAGCAGAGAAGGCTCCTTGATGAACTTACCCGCGAGAGCCAGCAATTGAAGTTTCTGCTTCGCAAAGAAGTGGATACCACGGCCATCAAGAAGGAACTGGAACAAACGCGGGATTTACTGGAGATTGTCAAAGACGGGGTTTTTGTCAACAAAGGCACATCGCAGACCCATCGTAACCTCACGGTGTCTTCTATGCTGTTGGATGAACTGGTGGCCCGTTTGGGGAACACCAAGCAAAACCTCGACAGGTATTTGCGGACCATGAATGATACGAGGGAAAGGCTGGATTCATTGCAGGCAGATTCTGCACTATACATATTTCCTGATGATTCACTGGCGGTGCGCAAGTATATGGATAAGCTGGTGGTGGTGGTGACGGATTTCGGTCCGCTGGACACGAGCTTAAACGCGATGTTAAACAGTGCAACGAACCTGCAGATCCAGTCGAGTTTTCTGTTACATGAATTGCGCGAGGCCCATGATGATGTAGATGCCTACAGAAAGGAGTTGAGCCAAAAAACATTTTCGCGGGAATTCCACAACATCTGGGGTGAGGTTGGATTCAACAGGCCACTTGGTGAGATCATTTCCATTTCTGTGGCAAAGGAGAAACTGTTGTTGAAGTTTTACCTTGCCAACAATCCGGGTAAGGTGACTATTTTTGTCATCCTCGTTTTATTGGTGGCCTGGTTGATCACTGCTATTAAGAAAAGACTGGCAGAGGAAGAGGGACTGGATCCCAAAAAGCGCGGGCAGCTGGTGATTCAACATCCCTGGATGTCTGCCATCGTGATTGTGTTTTCGATTTTTCAATTTATCTTTTTCGAGCCACCATTCATCTTCAGCTTTATCCTGTGGTTTATCGCGTCTATATGCCTCACCGTGATTTTCCGAAATTTCATCACACCGTTCTGGATGCGTTTTTGGCTGGCCTTCGTGTTGTTTTTTGTATTGGCAAGTCTTGACAATTTCATTTTGCAGGCTTCCAGGATAGAGCGGTGGTTCATGTTTTTCCTCTCCCTTGCAGGAATCGCTTATGGTGCGTATATATTACGGAACGATAAGAGAAATGAGTTGCAGGAGAAGAAAATCCTATTCTTCATTGCCTTTGTAGTGATCCTGCAGATCACGGCGTTGTTGGCCAATGCATTCGGGAGGTTCAATCTCTCTAAGACTTACATGGCTACAGGATATGTGGGGTTGATCATCGCTATACTGTTTCTTTGGACGGTGAGGCTGACCAATGAGACCCTCAAGCTGGCTTCGCATGTATACAAACACCCAGACCGAAACTTGTTTTATATCAACTTCGAGAAAGTTGGTGATAAAGTTCCCGTCTTGTTTTATGTATTTCTCGTGGTTGGCTGGGTTATCCTTATCGGAAGGAATTTTTATTCCTTCAAACAGATCACGCAGCCGATCATGGCCTATATCACAGACGTACACACCATTGGCGGCTATGAATTTTCGATCAGTGGCATCTTGATCTTTGCAATCATTTTGGTTTGTTCTATGTACTTGTCTCGCTTGGTTTCTTTTTTTGGATCGGAACCCGTTGCATCCCATGAAGCAAGTCATCGCCCCAGTAAAATCGGCATAGGCAGTTGGTTGTTGCTGGTGAGGATTTTCATCATCAGTATGGGCCTCTTTATTGCACTGGCTGCAGCTGGCATTTCACTGGATAAGATCACGATCATTATTGGCGCACTGGGTGTTGGTATTGGATTGGGTCTGCAAAGTATTGTCAACAACCTTGTGAGTGGACTGATCATTGCCTTTGAGAAACCAGTTAATGTTGGCGACAATATCGAAGTAAATGGAAAGCCAGGCGTCATGAAAGAAATCGGCTTCCGGAGCAGTATGGTGACTTTATTAGATGGATCGATCCTGATCATTCCGAATGGCGATTTGTTGAGCCAGCACCTCATCAACTGGTCTAAGGGCAAGAACGTCAGGAAGATCACTTCAAAAGTAAGTGTGGTGATGGGTACGGATATCGAGAAAGTAAAATCCATTGCCCTGGATATTGTTAAGGCTGACGAGCGAGTCATGACCCATCCTGCGCCTACTGTGGGGATCAAGGAGTTTGCGAATGGTGCCATCTACTTTGATATTTCCTATTGGATCAAGCATATCAAGGAATCCAACAAGGTGAATGCGGATGTATTGGAGCAACTCACCAAGTCGTTTGACGAAGCTGGGATCAGGTTTGCGCATACTCAACGGGAGATCGTTATACAATCGATTTCAGACTATCAAAATAAAAACGATGGCAATACTTAGTAGTATCCTCATTGCATTTGTAGCACTGGAGCATTTGTATATTTTATGGCTGGAGATGTTTGCGTGGGAGACGCGTGGGCCAAAAGTGTTCAAGGGTTCCTTGAAACCGGAGATGTTCCCACCCACGAAAGTATTGGCTGCCAACCAGGGATTGTATAACGGCTTTCTTGCTGCAGGACTGATCTGGTCATTGTTGATCAGTGATGAAAACTGGAAAGTTTATGTAGCGGCTTTCTTTTTAGGATGTGTTATTGTTGCGGGAGTTTACGGAGCAGCAACTGCATCTAAGAGAATTTTCTATGTGCAGGCTATGCCGGCAATTATTGCACTGATTGTGCTGTTGGTATCAAGATATTAATGAGCCCTTTCTTAAAGCACAACTAATGTATTCAATATGGCAAACGGACATTCGTTTAAGCATGTCAGTTATTTGTGGGACGATGAGAAAGCCGCGGCACTACATGGCGATGAGGTGGGCTTATTGGTCTATCGCTCCAACTTATTGGGCGCGGATTTAAGGCTTACCAATTATGGCGGCGGCAATACATCCTGCAAGGTGAAAGCCGTGGATCCAATTTCTGCAAATGAGGTGGAAGTGATGTGGGTAAAAGGATCTGGTGGTGATTTGGGGACGATGAAAAGGAGCGGACTGGCAGCACTGTATGTAGAAAGGTTGAGAAGCCTGGTCAGTGTTTACCGCGGCAAAGCTTTTGAAGACGAGATGGTGCAGTTGTTCAATCACTGTATCTATGACCTTGATTCAAAAGCACCATCTATTGATACGCCACTGCATGCATTTCTACCCTTTAAGCATATTGATCATTTGCATCCGGATGCGGCCATTGCCATTGCGGCCTCGAAAGATGGCGAGGCCATCACCAGAGAATTGTTTAAGGGATCGGTTGGTTGGGTGCCCTGGCAAAGGCCTGGTTTTGATCTTGGCCTGCAATTGAAAAAATGCCTTGATGAAAATCCCGGGATCAGAGGCATCATGCTCGGTTCACATGGATTGTTCACTTGGGGCAATACGGCTTACGAGAGCTACGTGAATACACTGGAAGTGATAGAGACCTGTGCTGAGTTTGTAGAGCAGATGAAAGAGGCCAATGGCCTGGAGTTTGGTGGCGAGAAACTTGCGGCACTACCAGAGGCTGACAGACGAAGGCAGGCCTACACGCTGGCGCCGGTTTTGCGTGGATTGTGTTCTTCACAGCAACCCATGATCGGTCATTTTTCCGATGACGCCCGTGTACGGCAGTTTGTGAACAGTCAGGATCTGGAAAGGCTTGCGCCGATGGGTACCAGTTGTCCGGACCATTTCCTTCGTACAAAGATATCACCCTTAATGCTGGATCTCGCACCCGATGCGGACCTTTCAAACGCAGAGGAGGTACAGGAAAAAATAGCGCCTTCGTTTAAGGCTTACCGTGAGATGTATGCGGCCTACTATGAAGGATGTAAGCATGAGAACAGTCCACCCATGCGGGATCCCAATCCGGTGGTGATCCTTTATCCCGGTGTGGGGATGTTCAGCTTCGCAAAAGACAAGCAGACAGCGCGAGTGGCTGCTGAGTTTTACACCAACGCTATCAACGTAATGCGCGGAGCGGAGGCTATATCGGCTTATACTTCATTGCCCAGGCAAGAAGCATTTGATATTGAATACTGGTTATTGGAAGAAGCGAAATTGCAACGCATGCCCAAGCCTAAACCCCTCAGCGGAAAGGTTGCTCTGGTCACAGGAAGTGGCGGTGGGATCGGAAAGGCCATCGCCAAAAAGTTTGCATCAGAAGGTGCTTGTGTGGTGTTGAACGATGTGAATGGTGATCGACTGCGCGCGGCAGAACAGGAATTTTCGCTGCAGTTCGGTTGTGATAGCGTACGTGCTATTGAAATGGATGTAACCGATTCATCTTCGGTTATACGTGCCCTTGAGGAAGCATCTTTAGCGTTTGGCGGAATAGATATTGTGGTGAACAATGCAGGCATAAGTATATCAAAATCGATCGGAGATCACACGGAAGACGATTGGGACAGGTTGTATGATATTTTGGCTAAGGGTCAGTTCCTGGTGAGCCAGGCTGCTATTGCCGTCATGCGTAAACAGGGCATGGGTGGAGATATCATCAATATCGTTTCAAAAAATGCTTTTGTGGCCGGACCAAACAATGCAGCATACGGGAGCGCTAAGGCAGCACAGGCACACTTGAGTAGATTAATGGCGGCAGAGCTCGGACCGGATAAGATCCGTGTGAATATGGTGAACCCGGATGCAGTGATTTCTGATTCCAATATCTGGAGTGGTGGATGGGCCGAAGGACGAGCAAAGGCGTATGGCATTACGGTAGAAGAACTGCCAGCCTATTACGCGAAACGCACTTTGCTGAACGAATCGATTTTACCAGAAGATATCGCTAACGCCTGTTTTGCTTTTGTGGGCGGACTCTTACAGAAAAGCACGGGAAACACATTGAATGTAGACGGAGGCGTGGCTGCGGCCTTTCTCCGATAAACGATTGCCATGCGTATAGATGCAGAAAAAATACAAGCACACAATGCCGCTTTGCTGGCGGAGCATCATCGTAAGTTCACTTTCACATCGGCAACAGTTGCCGGAGTGGAAGATGTTGTAGAAAAACTGATCAAGTTTCAGGTAGCGATTCCATCCTGGGCTCTCGGTACCGGCGGAACCCGTTTCGGCCGGTTTCCTGGTCCTGGTGAACCTGGATCTTTGGAGGACAAAATGGAAGACGTTGGACTGTTGCATGTATTGAACCGTTCCAGTGGTGCCATCTCTCTGCATATTCCCTGGGATATTCCGAAAGATTATGCAGCCATACGGCAACGCGCAACCGAATTAGGTCTTCGATTTGATGCAGTGAATTCCAATACTTTCCAGGACCAGAAAGCACAAGCGCATAGTTATAAATTCGGCTCCCTGCAACATGTGGATGCCGCAGTAAGAAAGCAGGCCATCGATCATAACATCGATGTCATCAAACACGGGGTGGAACTGGGTTCCAAGGCATTGACCGTTTGGCTCAGTGATGGTAGTTGTTTTCCCGGGCAGTTGAATTTTCGGGGTGCCTTTCAACGTACACTGGAAGGGCTTCAGGAGATCTATGCTGCGCTTCCGGCAGATTGGAAAATGTTTGTGGAGTATAAGGCCTTTGAACCGAATTTCTATTCTATGACGGTGGGGGATTGGGGACAGAGTTTGTTATACGCCAACAAACTTGGGCCTAAAGCATATACATTGGTTGACCTCGGCCATCATCTGCCCAATGCCAATATTGAACAGATTGTTGCACTCTTATTGATGGAAGGAAAGCTGGCGGGTTTTCATTTCAATGATAGTAAATATGGTGACGATGACTTAACGGTAGGCAGCATCCGCCCTTACCAGTTGTTCCTAATCTTTAATGAACTGGTGGAAGGTATGGATGCCCGTGGCATGGACCATGCGAATGATCTGGGATGGATGATAGATGCATCACACAATGTGAAAGATCCTTTGGAAGATCTATTGCAATCGGTGGAAGCGATCATGATCGCTTACGCTCAGGCTTTGCTGATCAACAGGTCTGCATTAAAGGCAGCACAGGAAAGCAACGATGTAGTGATGGCACAGGAAGTGTTGCAACACAGTTTCCGTACGGATGTACGCAGCATCGTGGCCGAAGCCAGGCTTCGTGCAGGTGGAGCACTGGATCCATTGGCTCTTTACAGATCTCTGAATGTGCGCTCGGAACTTGCCAAAGAACGCGGCTTTAATCTTGCAACCGGACTCTGATGGCGGCCACTCCTGTCATAGCCGTTTTTGATGTGGGTAAGACCAACAAGAAGCTATTGTTGTTTGACGCGCAGTACAATGTAGTATATGAACACAGTGAACAGCTCCCCGAAACCATTGATGAAGATGGCGATCCTTGTGAGGATGTGACATTGCTGACGAAATGGTTGAAGGAAAGGTTTGCTCATATCCGATCTGATGACCGATTTGATATTCGTGCACTGAATTTCTCTGGCTACGGTGCCAGTTTTGTTTACATCGATGGAAAAGGCGAAGTGACTGCTCCGTTATACAATTACCTGAAGCCATGCCCGGATGCGTTTTGGAAGAAATTCTACTACAACAATGGGAAGATGCACGAGCTCTGTGTAGAGACAGCTTCACCACCATTGAAAAGCCTGAACTCAGGGTTTCAATTGTATAGGATAAAAGTAGAGAAGCCTGAGTTATACGAGCGTATAAAGTACGCGCTTCACCTGCCGCAGTACCTGAGCTATGTGTTTTCAGGCCAACCGCTCACAGAAATTACTAGCCTGGGATGCCACACCCACCTTTGGGATTTCAGGAAGCATGATTATCATGCATGGGTAGTGAAGTCTGGCCTGGTGAATAAGTTCCCGCCTAATTCAAAGGCTCCAGTTGCCGGAACATTTGAAGGCATACCTGTTGGACTTGGATATCATGATAGTTCAGCTGCGTTAGTGCCTTATCTGCAGAAACATCATGATCCTTTTGTACTGGTTTCCACGGGTACCTGGTGTATCAGCATGAATCCGTTCAATGATACACCATTGACCATAGAGGATTTTGGGGACGATTGCCTCTGCTATCTCACACCGGAAGGAAAGCAGGTGAAGTCAAGCCGACTGTTTGCCGGACCAATGCATGAAAAAATTGAAGAGGTGTTGCGCAGTCATTATGGTTTAAGTGGGAGCAACATAAAAGATATTGCATATGATCCCGAGAAGATTCCCATACCTAATATTAGAACTACTACGAATGGTACTGCAAGCGAAACAATTGAAGAGTATGTTGGGTTAGATGCAGAAGAAAACTATCATTTAGGGATCAAACATATCATTCAACTCCTCAAGCCCAAAATAGATCGTGTTCTCACACCGATTGTGAAACAGATCTTTGTGGATGGCGGGTTCAGTCAGAATAAAGTATTTATGGGTATGCTTTTGGATGCTTTTCCTTCACATCAGGTTTCAGCGGCATCTGTTCCGCAAGCATCCGCATTGGGTGCTGCCATTGTCATGCGAGAGTTTTGGGATTAGATTAGTATTTAGATAGAGCCTTCAAGGTCGCAGTTTGCGACCTTAAAGGCTTCGCTTTTGTTTGGGGGTTTGTTACCTTTTAGTAAAAAATCATGAAGCGTGGTGTTGTATACAGAAGTTCTCCGAGAATCGAATCTATCATAAATGTTACCACTGGTAGTAGTTGACTGTTTTCGACTTTGCGCAAATAGATTTTCCCCGATTAGGTCCGTAGGAAAAACGGATTCGAAATGGGTTAATTCACGAGTAAGGATGGCAAATTGTGTTTTTCTTGCATAGATGAATAAACAAAGTGATACAAATCCGAATAGTAGTTATAAATTATTTACCGACGATTATATTAGAAGTGGAATTTTATTGATACGTAATGTTAGCGTAATGATAGATAGCGACTTGGCGCTGTTGTACAATGTAACAACGGGAAATTTGAACAAGGCAGTTAAACGGAATATAGGACGGTTCCCTCCTGATTTCACGTTTCAACTAACAAAAGAAGAATTTAATGTTTTGATATTCCAAAATGGAATATCAAACATTTGAAGGGGTGGTAAGCATAACGTGGCCTTTTGATGCCCTACTTCAGCGTTGCCAAATACGCCACCACATCCCTGATCTCTTTCTTGTTCAAGAGCAAGGTCATCTGCGGCATGCTTGACGGCGTGCCCTCTTTGCCATAGCCCGGTGCAATGCGCGCGCTGGGATTGATCAATGCCTCCAATAGCTGCTCCTGTTTCAGGCGGGAAGCAATGCCATTCAGTTTGGGACCCACATTTCCGCCGTAATCATCAATGGCATGACAGCGTACACATTGTGCAGAGGAGTTGGACCAGAAGATATTGGCGCCTCTGCCCGGATCACCGCCATTCAACGCTCCCGCATACATTGCTTTTAGAGAATCAGTTGAGGATGCGCGCATGATCTGCGTAAAGCGGGTTTGGAGTGCGGATGATTT
>JBKCVJ010000123.1:0-71168 GCA_046317915.1 Sphingobacteriales bacterium | reverse complement strand
ACACAATGTGAACGAAGAAATTGCGGATCAACTCATCGGTCTCAATGTAAATGAACAGGCGTTTATTGACTCCCGATTAATCGAGATCGATGGCACAGAAAATAAAAACAAACTCGGCGCCAATGCAACACTCGCCGTTTCCATGGCCATCGCCAAGGCAGGTGCCATCGAAAGCAACCTCCCTCTTTACCGTTATCTCGGTGGTGTAAATAGTACCACGCTTCCCATTCCATTGATGAACATCATGAATGGTGGTGCGCACGCAGACAACAAAATTGATTTCCAGGAATTCATGGTAATGCCAATAGGTGCAGAAACGTTCAGCGATGGCCTTCGCTGGGGTGTTGAGATCTTCCACCACCTGAAATCTGTGTTGAAGAAAAAAGGATACAGCACCAACGTAGGTGATGAAGGTGGATTTGCACCAGAGATCCAGAGCAATGAAGAAGCCATCGAAACCGTACTTCAGGCCATAGAGGCAGCGGGTTACCAGCCCGGCACACAGGTTTCCATTGCGATGGATGCGGCCACAAGCGAAATGTATAATGAGAAAGATGGAACCTATACTTTTTACAAGAGCTCCAAGAAAACCATCAGCAGGGATGAGATGGTTGACTACTGGACTTCTTGGGTGAATAAATATCCGATCATCTCTATTGAAGATGGTATGGCAGAAGATGATTGGGAAGGATGGAAAAAACACACAGTGGCCATCGGTAACAAATGCCAGTTGGTAGGCGATGACCTGTTTGTAACGAATGTGAAAAGACTTCAGAAAGGTATTAATGAAGTAATTGCAAACAGCATTCTGATCAAGGTGAACCAAATTGGTACGGTGACTGAAACCATCAACGCCGTGCAACTGGCGCAAACCAATGGCTATACGTCTATCATGAGTCATCGCAGTGGTGAAACAGAGGACACTACCATTGCTGACCTCGCCGTGGCCCTGAATTGTGGACAGATCAAAACCGGTTCAGCTTCCCGTACAGACCGTATGGCAAAGTACAACCAGTTACTTCGGATTGAAGAGGCCCTGGGTTCTAATGCGATTTATCCTAAAGGAAAGTTTCGTTTCAGAAAATAATTTAACATTTTTACAACGTATTCAAAGCCATGGCATTAGCTGTGGCTTTTTCTTTAAGAGGTCCTGAAACCTGCACCAGCAAGGGCATCAAGAATGTCCAACGCTTTGCTTTATGGAATTCTATGTTTATTTTTACTGCTCTTATCCTAGAGTAAACTACCAATTCAGTAACCCTATCTAAAAGCCAAGCAGTCGTCACCACAAAAAAGCTTTGGTTTATGTTTACACGTTTCCTCTCTAAAAAAGTACTCTTCGTAGTTGCTGTATTCGTCTTTTCCTCTTTTTCAAGTTCTTATCGGCCAGAAAATGCAGTGGGTTATTATTTATCACCTGCAGGTGATGTCAATGGCGATGGCTATTCAGATGTACTCGTCAGCGTATACAATAACGTATTTGGAGTGAGCAAGGACGGAAGGGTACAACTCTTTCTGGGAACGGGAAATGGTATTGGCAGTGCGGCAGCCTGGACCAGTGAAGGCAAGGGCGGAACCAACTATGGTGAATCCATCGGCTCTGCTGGTGATGTAAACGGTGATGGCTATTTTGATGTAGTAGTAGGGGCACCACGCTTCAGCAATGGAGAAGAAAATGAGGGCGCCGTTTTCATATATTATGGATCTCCGTCAGGCCTTGACACCAGTCCTTCCTGGATCATGGAAGGGAATCAGGCCAATGCATTTTTTGGGGCTTCGGTCTCTACTGCCGGTGATGTCAATAAAGATGGATATGCCGATGTAGTGGTGGGTGCCAGTTATTATGATGACGGCGAAACCAATGAAGGCAAAATATTTGTGTATCTCGGATCTGCTTCCGGTTTGGCCAAAACACCTTATTTCACAGCACAATCGGATCAGGTAAATGCTTTCTTCGGGAAATCCGTTTCCTCCGCTGGAGATGTGAATCACGATGGTTTTGGCGATATCGTGGTGGGAGCACCCGGTTATGATCATGGCCAGATCAATGAAGGAAGGGCCTTCCTATACCTCGGCACTTATGGTGGCATGACGCAGGCACCAGCTTGGACGGGCGAAAGCAACCAGGCCGATGCCAGTTTCGGCAATTCCGTAGCCTGCGCCGGCGACCTGAACGGCGATGGATTCTCAGATGTAGTGATTGGCGCCAATAGGTTTGATGACAAAATGAGCAACGTTGGTAAACTATATGTGTTTATGGGTTCTGCCAATGGGTTGGGTTTATACCCCGACTGGACCATGACGGGGAATCAGATCGATGGAAATCTCGGGATCTCAGTCAATGCCGCGGGCGATATCAATGGGGATGGATATGGTGAACTGATCGCGGGTGCATACAGCAATAATGTACAAGATCCCGTTGGACATGTATTCATCTATTATGGTTCCAGAACCGGCGTTTCTACCAACAACATTATCCTGAACAAACAAAACTATCCCGGCGTTAACCTTGGTCTTTCTGTGGCTACTGCGGGAGACATCAACGGGGATGGTTATGCCGATATCATGGCAGGCGTGTCACAAAGTGGTCAGGAATGGAAACTGACCCTGGTGAAAGGATCTGCGAAGGGACTGATGCAACCCTGATGAGGAAAGGGAGAAGATGAAGGGAGAAGTGTGAAGGCTGACTTCGCACTTCTTCCTTTATCTTCTCCCTTTGTTCAATTGGATGATAAACCCTTATTTTTATGGTATATTCTACTGAAAATGAGACTACTGCCTCGCTGGATGACCAACAAATACCTTCTCGCATCAACCTTTTTTGTGGTTTGGTTACTTTTTTTTGACCACAATGACCTTTTGCTTCAATTTAAAAGAGGACAGGAATTGAAGGAAGTGAAGGCCAAATCTGAATTTTACCGCCAAAAAATCGCTGAAACGAAGAAAGAAGTGCAATCCCTGCGGGATAATGCCGCTTCCTTGGAAAAAGTGGCCCGGGAAAAATACCTGATGAAAAAAGATAATGAAGACCTTTTCATTATTGCCGAAAAATAAATTATTTCTTAACACAATATCGGAAAACTACATGCGTTTACATACGTAGCCAACCACCCTATTTTTACCTGACCTGATCCTTTGAAAGACATCTATTTAATCTATTATCCTTTGAACCGATACCGCAAACCCTATGGATTATTGTGTACGGTTTAAAAAGGTGTAATGAAACAATTTACAACGGACGACATGATCAGGTTTTTGTACAACGAGATGACTACTGAAGAGACCCAACAATTCCTTCAGTCGATACAACAGGACTGGACATTAAGAGAAGCTTTTGAACGATTGAAGCAATCCAAGGATTGCCTGGATTCATCAGTGGCTTCGCCGCGGAAATCCACCGTCAATGCAATACTGCAATATGCAGGATTGAATGAAGGTGTGACCCATTAATGTTCTTGCCGCTATCTTTGCTCCGTGACCAAGAAAGCATTATTTGCCACCGTGATGGCATATTTTCAGGAGCAAATCCCGGAAGCAGAAACAGAATTGATCTACGACGATCCCTATCAGCTATTGGTAGCCGTGATCCTGTCTGCCCAATGCACAGACAAAAGGGTGAATCTTACTACCCCGGCCATATTTGAGCGATATCCGGATGCGGGTTCGCTTTCCAAAGCAAGTTTTGAAGATATATTTCCACTCATAAAGAGCATTTCCTATCCCAACAACAAGACGAAGCATCTCATCGGAATGGCGCAGATGCTGATGCAGCAGTTTCACGGCAAAGTGCCGATGACGGTGGACGAACTGGTGAAACTGCCCGGCGTGGGGAGAAAGACGGCCAATGTGATTACTTCCGTTATAGACCAACAGCCGAACATGGCAGTGGATACCCATGTTTTCAGGGTATCGGCCAGGCTTGGTCTTACCACCGGTGCCAAAACGCCGTTGCAAACGGAACAACAACTCGTTAAATTTATACCTAAGGAACTGGTGCACAAGGCCCATCACTGGCTCATCCTTCATGGCCGCTATACCTGCCTGGCCCGTAATCCCAAATGTGTATCTTGCGGACTTACGGAAGTTTGCAGGTATTACAAAGTCAACATTAAAAAGTAAAACAGGCGCTTTCTACTTTTGACTTTTACTTTTCACTTCTTCGTATCTTCCAAACTCAACCAATTGCTTATGCGCTTAAGTGTCCGGGTTCTCCTTTCCCTGATGATGTTTCTTCAGTTTTTCGTTTGGGGATCATGGTATGGTCAGATGAGTAAATACATGACAGTCTCGTTAGGTGCCAATGGAGATCAGGTAGGGCAAGCTTATGCGATGTTCTCTGTTGCCATGATCGTGGCTCCCTTCTTTGTGGGTATGCTGGCAGACAGGTTCTTTGATGCCCAGAAAGTGCTGGCTGTGCTCAATCTTCTGGGAGCTGGTCTACTATACTTCCTCACCACTATCCGGGATCCCGAAGTGTTTAAATGGGTCATGCTTGCTTACTGCCTTACGTTTGCACCTACCATAGCCCTTACCAGTTCCATTTCCATGCGCCAGATGCAGAATTCTGAAAAGGAATTCCCCGCCATTCGCGTTTTTGGTACTGTTGCCTGGATCGCAGTTACCAACCTCATTGGTTACCTGGGCGTGGGGGACAAAGTAACCATCTTCCAGATCTCCATGGCCGCGGCGCTTTTGCTTGGGATCATGGCTTTCTTTCTTCCCAAGACCCCGCCCGTAGCCACTGGTCCGGTGGGTATTGGACAGATTGTGGGCAAGGATGCATTTATACTTTTTAAGGACAGAAGTTTCCTGATCTTTTTCCTTGCTTCCGTTGCCATTTGCATCCCACTATCTTTTTATTATACCTGGGGCAACCCTTCCATCACCGATTCTTACAAACTTGCGTTCCCAGGCGCCGATCCCTCAACGTTTGGTGTGGAGAATAAAATGAGCCTTGGGCAGGTCTCTGAAGTACTTTTTATGTTGGCCTTGCCTTTCGCTTATGCCAGGTTTGGGGTGAAAAAGATCCTGATTGTAGGACTGATTGCCTGGATCATCAGGTTCCTTCTTTTTGGCTATGCCGATGCAAAGACCAGCGAATGGATGCTCTATGCCGCGATCCTGCTGCATGGTGTCTGTTATGATTTCTTCTTTGTGAGTGGTATGATCTACACAGATCAAAAAGCCGGCAACCAGATCAAGTCTCAGGCGCAGGGCCTGATCTCCCTGGCTACCTACGGCCTCGGTATGTTCATCGGTTCCCTGGTGGCAGGAAGGGTGAAAGCCGCGCAAACAGTCTCCTTTGACAATACTGATGTGACCAACTGGCTTAATGTATGGATGGTACCCGCCGCCATTGCATCCGTTGTACTCGTACTATTCCTATTCTTTTTCCGGGACAATACCAGAGTGAACCTCAAAAAAACAGAACTCCGTTAAACTCCAATTGATACGTTATGAGAATCTCAATGCTTGGCTCAGGCTTTATCGGCCGTTTTTATGCAGATTCCATCCAGGGTCTGCGAAGTAGGGATAAGATCGTCTCTATCTATTCCCGCAGGGAAGAAAGTGCGAAGAAGTTTGCAGACGACTATCAATGTGCGCACTGGACCACCGAGATGGAAGCATCCATCGCACATCCTGATGTGGATGTTGTCTGTATTGCGCTGCCAAATAACCTGCATGAATTGGCGGTTTTGCAGTGCTGTAAACATAAGAAAGCCGTAATAACCACCAAACCCCTCGGCAGAAATGCAACAGAGGCGAAACGCATGCTGGAAGCCGTGGAAACAGCGGGTATATTCCATGGTTATCTTGAGGACCTCGTATACACACCCAAATTCATCAAGGCCCATGAATCCGTCAAAAATGGCGCACTCGGTAGAATCCTTTGGGCCAAGTCCAGGGAAACACACCCTGGTCCACATAGCGACTGGTTCTGGGACCTGGAGCAGGCCGGGGGCGGATGTTTACTTGATCTTGGCTGCCACTGCGTAGAGATCACGCGGAGCTATATCGGTAAAGACATCAAGCCGATTGAAGCGATGTGTTGGGCCGATACACAAGTGAAACCCATTGATGCAGAAGACCACGCGATCGCGTTGATAAAATATGAGAATGGTGCCATTGCACAATTTGAAGTGAGCTGGACCTTCCGCGGCGGATTGGATCTCCGGGATGAAGTGATGGGAACAGAAGGAACCATTTGGATCAATAGTTTTCTCCGTACTGGTTTTGAAATGTTCACGACCGGGAAGGGCGGAGATTATATCGCGGAAAAAGCAGAATCTAATACTGGCTGGCTTTTCCCTGTGGGCGATGAGCTCAATGAACTGGGTTACAATCATATGTTCACCGAGATGTTTGATTGCATCGAAAAAGGCACCACACCCCGCGAAACTTTCTATGACGGATATGTAGTCAATTCCGTTCTGGATGCGTGCTATAAATCCGCCAAAACCAAACAGTGGGAACCCATCGTATTGGATGACTGGAGAGGAAGAACAGGCGTTGGCAAAGACAGCCACCTCATTCCTTATGACGATGAGCACTATCTCGTGAAAGAGGAAATGACTCACTACGGCGCAAAAAAGGTGATACTGAAAAACAAGACCACCGGGAAGATTATTGAGAGAACCCTTTAGTTAACAATTGGCAATTGACAATTGACAATTAGCAATTGGCACTGGTTATTAAAGACTAGTTTCTAATAACTAGTGCCAATTGTTAATTGCTAATTGTTAATTGCTAATTGTTAGTATAGTTGGCGAATTCTTTCAACCAGTTCCGTCTTCGTAATCGGAATCCCCATGATCTTGTTGTACGGTATCGCATCCACAAAGTACAGATCACGAAGGATCTTCACAAGCTGACCGTTGTTGATCTCTGGCACCAGCACGTGATCAAAACTCTTCAGAATCTCTCCCAAATTGCGGGGGAAGGGACGCATATAACGGATATGCACATGCGAAACTTCTTTTCCTTCAGCCTGCAATTCAGCACAAGCTGTTTTGATGGCACCGTAGGTACTTCCCCATCCTACCACCAGTACTTTGCCCTTGGCAGCGCCGCTATCTATTTTTTGTAAGGGGATATAATCAGCCAGTTTATCTACTTTGGCCTGACGAAGGAACACCATGTGTTGGTGGTTATCAGGATCATAACTCACGTTACCAGTAACATCCTGCTTCTCTAATCCGCCGATCCTGTGTTCCAGACCTGCTGTTCCGGGAATGGCCCAGGGACGGGATAATTTTTCATCTCGCTTATACGGCAACAGTTGCTCTTCGCCTTCGTCGAGATTTTTTTTGAATGCTACGGTGATATCCGGCAGATCCGCTGACTGAGGATATCTCCAAGGCTCGGCGCCATTGGCAATGTACCCATCGCTGAGAAGAATGACCGGGGTCATATGTTGAACCGCAATCCTGGCTGCTTCAAAGGCCACATCAAAACAATCACTAGGTGTGGATGAAGCGATGATCGGCATGGGGCACTCTCCGTTTCTACCGTAATAAGCCTGCATCAGGTCACTTTGCTCTGTTTTGGTTGGCAGACCTGTTGAGGGGCCACCGCGCTGTACGTTAACAATCACCAGAGGGATCTCCATCATCACCGCCAGACCCATCGCTTCCGTTTTCAAAGCCATACCCGGACCAGATGTTGTAGTGACCGCTAGGGAACCACCATAACTGGCACCTATAGCCGAAGAAATGGCAGCAATTTCATCTTCCGCCTGGAAGGTGCGCACCCCAAATGATTTATACTTACTCAATTCATGAAGAATATCAGAAGCCGGGGTAATAGGATACGATCCGAGGAACAAAGGAAGATTGCTCTTCTGTGAAGCAGCGATGAGCCCGTATGATAATGCCTGGTTACCCATGATAGATCGATAAGAACCAGACTCCATTTTTGCCTTCTCCACTTTATAGCGAGTGGTAAAGGTTTCTGTGGTATCCCCGTAATTATATCCAGCCTGAAGCGCTTTTATATTGCTGTTCAGGATCTCATCTTTCTTGCCAAATTTATCTTTAAGAAACTGCAAGGTATTGTCCATGTCCCTGTTGAACATCCAGTAGAGAAAACCAAGAACGAACATGTTTTTTGCCCTGTCTTTCTCTTTGGTGCCCATGGTGATCTCCTTGAGGGCTTCGCGGGTCATTTTGGTGATATCCATTTTAATGACATCAAACCCTTCCAGGGAATTATTCTCAATAGGATTCACGCCTTCCGCATAATTGGCGAGGCGCAGGTTTTTGGAATCAAATCCATCTGTATTCACGATGATCTTCCCGCCTTTCTTCAGTCCCTTCAGGTTGGTCTTCAATGCCGCGGCATTCATCGCCACCAGCACATCACACTCATCACCTGGCGTAAATACGGGAGAAGAAGAAAACCTGAGCTGAAATCCACTCACACCGGGAATAGTGCCTTGTGGCGCACGGATCTCCGCCGGGAAATCCGGAAAGGTTGCGAGATCCATGCCAAGGAGAGCTGTGTTATTGGTGAATTGGCTACCTGTAAGCTGCATTCCATCTCCACTATCGCCGGCAAATTTGATCACTACGTCCTGTAGCAGTTCGTCTTTTCTATTCATGAAGCGCCTGTTGGGTTTATGCTAATGTACGATAAGATCAGGCTCAACAAATGACGAAAAATGGTTTTTCAGTAAGTTTTTATCAGATGGAACTGTACCCTTTAAAGGGTTCAAATTTTAAGTTTCGATGATTGATCGGTTTACGTCGCCGGGTGATTTGAAAAGCAGGGATTCAAAATATACTTTTGAATCATCATATATCGAAACAACAACCCGGAAACGGGAGAAAGATTTAATACGGATGGTTACTGGATGTGCTAAAAAAGGCAGTTGGGCAACCAACTGCCTTGCCATTTTAGGCATTGGGCATTGGGCACTGGGCATTAGTAGGGTTAGGTCTATAGCCTCACCCTACACACTTCCCCTACACTACCGACCGTCTCCATCCAGAAGATTGCCGATGCCTCCCAGGATACTCCCCTCTTCCTTGCGATGGATGGTCCCATAGCTGAGGATCCTGGAAGCCAGCCTGCTAACCGGAAGTGTTTGTAACCAGACCGTTCCGGGGCCCCTGAGGGTTGCAAAAAATAATCCCTCACCACCAAAAATGGTGTTGCGTATGCCGCCAATAAACTGAATTTCGAAATTGATCTCCTGGGTGTAGCCCACAACACAACCAGTGTCTACCTTAAGCACTTCACCTGGCGCGAGGTTTCTCGCAAATACATGGCCACCCGCATGCATGAACGCCATTCCATCCCCTTCCAGTTTCTGCATAATGAATCCTTCTCCTCCAAATAGACCCGTACCCAGTTTTCTTTGCAGGGCAATACCAACACTCACACCTTTTGCGGCACACAGGAAAGCATCTTTCTGGCAAATGATCCGTCCATTATACTGCTGAAGATCCAGAGGGATGATCTTGCCGGGATATGGAGAGGCAAATGCCACCTTTTTCTTACCCTGGTCCATATTAGTAAACGCGGTCATGAACAAGCTCTCCCCGGTAAGTACCCGCTTACCCGCACTCAGAAGTTTGTCAAAGATGCTGCCGGAAGACCGTTTGGATCCATCTCCGAAGATGGTTTCCATCTGCACGCCATCGTCCATAAACATAAAACTCCCGGATTCCGCTATAGCCGTTTCCATGGGATCCAGCTCCACTTCCACATACTGCATTTCCTCTCCATGGATCTTGTAGTCAATTTCGTGATTGCTTCTTTGAGACATAATTTGTAGTTGAATAATGAAGAAGTCCTAAACCGTTCACAGGTTGCAAGGTAAAAGAGAAAGGCGAAAGGAAAATCCTTTCGCCTCTCCCTAAACACTCCCCCTAAACACTACCCCTTTTTTAGCTTACCGTTCCAAACCGGCTTCCCCTGTAGCTTGCGCACCAGGTACATCAGGCCAGTCAGGATAAAAAAGAAGGGACCCAGCAGGCCAAACAGCCCTACCCACTTACCACCAAAGAATTTAGACATGGGTCTGCGCAGTCTTTCCGCCATCAGGTACATTCCAGGCACCATGATCAGCGTCATGAAGAACGCGAAGATCAATCCCCAGATGATCGTCCAGCTCAATGGCTTCCAGAACACCGCATTATCTCCCCCGAAGAAAATATTCGGATTCCAGTCGGTGAACATCGTCACGAAGTTGATATTCAAACCCACCGCCAAGGGGATCAGCGCGAGGATCGCCGCAAGTGCTGTCAGCAATACCGGAACGATCCTGGTTTTACCCGCCTGCACAACGGCCTCATGTGTCTTATATCCGCGTTGCCGCAATTCATCGGCAAACTCAATTACAAGAATACCGTTCTTGACCACAATACCTGCCAGACCAATGATACCAATACCGGTCATCACCACTGAGGCGGTACTCCTGGTGATCGCATAACCCAGCAACACACCGATCACACTAAAGATGATCTCAGACAATACAATCACCGTTTTACTCAATGAGTTGAACAGCAACACGAGTACAAGGAGGATCAATCCGATGGAAATCATCAACGCCTTGCCCAGGAAATCAAAGGTCTCTTGCGTCTGTTCCTGCTCACCTGTCTGCGCAATAGTGACATCCTGCGGCTTCTCCTTGAAGTCATTGATCGCAGAAAGAATATCCTGGTTTACCGCTGCCGGCGTATAACCCGCAGACGTGAGCACGTTACTGAAAATCGTGATCACACGCTTTGCATTCTTCCGTTTGATGCTGCCATAAGTACTGGTGAGTTCGTAGTTCACTACGGAACTAATGGGCACCTGCTTGATCTGTCCTGTGGTGAAATCACGATAGGTAATGCGCATATTCAACAAGTCCGTCAGGCTCTTCCGCTGCAGTTCATTGTTGCGCAGCTGTATTTTATATTCGTCTTCGTCAAGTTTTAATTTCGATACTTCCTTTCCAAACAGTGCCGTCCTTATTTCAAGTCCGATCTGAGCTGTGGATATGCCCTGAACCAATGCTCGTTCCCTGTCTACAGAAATGGTGACTTCAGGATTGCTCAGATCCACGTCCAATTTCAGTTCTTCCACGCCGGGAATGTTCTTTCTCACGAGATAGTTCTTCAGGTCAACGGCTGTCTTGGTGAGTGTTTCGAAATTCTCACCACTGACTTCGATATTAATGGGTGGCTGTGTGGGCGGACCTGCAGCTTCCTGAGCCACGGAGATCTCTGCACCTGGAATACCCTTGATGGCAGCACGAATGCTGTCAAGATAAGGACCGGTAGATACCCCATGTCGCTCTTCAAAAGGAACGAAGTTTACCTGGATCCGTCCCTGTTCCGGACGGGTACTGCGGTCGTTTGCATTTGGATCTGACGCACCTACAGCAACATTGGAGATCACACTTTCTACCACTCTATTTCCAGTGCCGTTTTTCATGCCCAGCACTGTGTATACTTTGTTTTCCAGGCTCCTTGTTACAGAGTCCGTAAACTTAACATCTGTACCGGAAGGCAACTTCAGGTATACGTAGATGTTATTAGGATCGCCCTGGGGGAACAAGAGTACCGGCACATTTCTCGCACTAAAAAACATAAACGAAGCCACCAGCAAACCAAAGGTTGCTGCAAGCAGGTAAGCGGGTCTCCAACCTTCCAGGGTCCAGCGCAACAAGCGCTCGTAGCTGTTCATCATCGCTGGTAAAAGCTTATCCTGGAAATACTTGATGGCACCGGAGAGTACAAACCTATTGAAGATCGCGAGGACGAGGAAACAGATCAGCAGATTTCCCATGAACCTGTAGGCGGCCTGGTCAGCCATATAACCATATCCATCAAGGATGATGATCAACACAACAGTTGCCCAAAACAGGGGTTTTTTGAAGATGGCCGATTTGGGCTCCTTTTCATGTTCTTCATGCGTCATGAAATCCACTGCAAATACAGGGTTCATGATATAGGCCACAATCAATGACGCTGTAAGTGTAAAGATCAGCATCGTGGGCAAATAGATCATGAACTTACCGATGATACCAGGCCAGAACAGTAAGGGTATAAACGGTGCAAGCGTGGTAACGGTACCTGCTAACACCGGAACAAATACTTCGCCTGCCGCAAAACGAGCCGCGTCTTCAGATGAGATCCGTCCCCCACCCTGGGAGAAAATCCGGTGTGTATTCTCGATCACCACAATGGCATCATCCACCACAATCCCTAGTCCAAATAAAAGTGCAAACAGTGCGATGAAGTTCAGTGAAATGTTACCCCCTACAATAAATTCTGCCGATGGCAGAAAAATGAAGGCGAGGAACATACTGAGCGGAACAGACAACGCCACAAAAAAGGCATTGGTTACACCCATGAAAAACATCAAAACCAACACCACCAAAATAAAACCGATGATGATGGAGTTCACAAGTTCAGTGAACGATGTATTGGCTTTAATACTAAGGTCTCCGGATATATTGATCTCCAGATTCTTGGGGAACTCTTTTCTTTTCAGATCCTCCACCACTTCGCGCACTTTTGCAGACGCATCAATGAGGTTCTCACCGGAACGTTTGATGATACTTAGGCTCACCACGTTCTTTCCATTCATCCGGGCATAGCTCTCTTTCTCTTTCACGGTATCCTTAACGGTAGCGATGTCCCGCAAATAAATGGGCGAGCCGCTGAAATTCTTAACGATGACCTGGTTCAACTCCATGGCGTTTCGGAACTGACCCTTTACCCTGAGCGTACGCTTCTGTTCCCCAATTTCCAAAAGACCGCCAGAGATATCGGCATTCTCACGAGCCACAGCATTCTCAATGTCTGAGAAAGTGACCTTAGCCACCTGCATCTTGTAATTGTCTACATTGATCTGGATCTCTCTTTCCGGTGCACCGATCACATCAACACGGGTGATCTCAGAAAGTCCTTCGATCTTGTCTTGCAGCCTGTCCGCAAATTCTTTCAGCTTCACCGCATCATAGTCGCCACTCACATTCACCGCCATGATCGGAAACTCACTGAAGCTGATCTCCTGCACCGTAGGTACCTGGGTAAGATCCGTTGGAAGATCACCACGCGCTTTATCAACCGCATCTTTCACTTTTTGAATAGCCACATCGGTCTTCACATCTGTACTGAACTCCACTATGATGGCCGAGAAATCTTGTAAAGAAGTACTGGTCATCCTATTGATCTTGACGCCTGTAATACCCTTCAACTTTTTCTCAATAGGCCTTGTCACCAGGTTCTCAATATCCTTGGGCGAGTTCCCTACATACACAGTTTGCACATAGATCGTGGGAATCACAATATCCGGAAACTGCTCTTTAGGCAGCGTTATAAACAAGGACACACCCCAGACCGTCACAAACAGCACGATCAGGTAAACCGCGGTTTTACTTTTAATGGCCCAGTTGGTGGCAAAGAATGTTTTCCCGCCACTCAAAAGGCTTTGTATTTCATCAGTCACTTTCTTCATGACCAGCAATTATTTAGTGGTAATCAATTGTCCTTCATATAAGCCCTGGAAGCCTTGCGTGATCAGCTGATCATTGGCCTGGAGACCCTGGCGGATCTCGATCTTATCTTCATACAATTCTCCAACAACAACGGGCTTCTTCTTCGCTACTGTTTTGCCATTCTGCGTATCAAGCACATATACAAACTTTCCTTTCTCATCAGTCTGTATGGTGGCCACCGGAATAACCATCGCGTTTTTGCTGGCGTGATCAAGTATCCGGATGATTGCAACCTGGTTGGGCTTCAACGAAGGATCCGCGGCGATCTTACTTTCTGCAATGAAACTCCTTGTGGTCTGGCCGATCGTTTCACTCACCAGGGTGATCTTGCTGTTGATCCGCTTGGAAATATCCGGCACATCAATGATCACATCCATACCCTTCTTTACTTTAGATGAATAGTTCTCCGGAACATCCACTACTGCCTTCAGGCTGGAAGGATTGATAATGGTTATACCAGCAGCGGGATTACCATTGAACAACTCACCTACGCGGATATTCACCGTTTCCGCTACACCGGATGCAGGCGCATATACATTGGTCATAGCCATCTGCTCATTGAGCAGACTCATCTGCTTCTCCAGGTTCTCCACCGCATTCTTTGCATTGAGCACCTGCACTTCTGTTCCAATACCTTCTTTCCAAACCGCTTGCTGCCTATTGTACAAATCACGGGCATAATCCATTTGGGTTTTCAGTTGCGCCATTTGTTGCCTGACAACCGCATCGTCAAGCTTCAACAACAACTGTCCCTGCCTTACACGGTCACCCAATTTTACATGTACAGATTTTACTTGTCCGCCCATTCCCCTGGGTGTAACGATATACACATTCTCTGTGGAGATACGTCCCTGCAGATCTATATAATGCGCAAAATCCTCGGGCTGAAGAATGGTTACCGCAACCAGTTTCTTGCTGGCTTCTGCGGCAGCTGCAGGATCAAGCTTATTTATTTCTTCTTCCAGTTTCGTGATCTTGGTGACTACCGTTTCTTTTTCTTTACGGAGCTTTTCAAGTTCAAGTTTTTTATCGGTCAATATTGCATTAGCATCTTTCTTGCCTCCACCACAGGCGGCAAGAATTACCAGCATTGACATCATCATCAGTTGTTTCATATTATGCTCTTTAGTATTGGTTCAATATGTTATAGTCTTCCGAGTGAACGGTAATAAGAGATCTTCGCAATTACTGCGTCATAAAGTGCCTGGAAATAATTCGACTGCGCTTCTTCAAATCCGGATTCCGTCTGGATGATCTCGAAACTTGATCCCAGGCCCTGCTCATATTTCTTCTTGGTGGTGTTGTACACTTTCTCCGCCAGTTCCAGGTTCCTTTCCTGCACATCCATGTTGGCGATGGCGTTGCGGAACTGGTTATATGCAGCCGCTCTTTGCAGGTCAATGGCCCGTTGCAGGTTCTCCATGCTGTTACGGGTTTTCTCGAGATTCATCCTTGCCTGCTTGATCTTCTGGTCTTTCTGCAATCCATCAAAAATGGGGACACTCATATTTACGCCAACCACATTGGTTTTGAACCAGGGCTTGCTGAAGTCAAAGAAATCAAACTGCTGGCGAAGGGCAGCTCCGGAAAAGTTCCAGACTGCTGCCAGTGTAGGGATATACTGCATCTTATAACGCTTCAAATCAAGTTTCTGCAGTTCCTCCACGGAATTCAACAACTGAATTTCTGCGCGGTCTTCATATTTAAATCCGGTGGTATCCAGAATATCCTTCTTCACCAGTTCGGTAGATAAGGTATCAGTCAGCTGCAGCCCATCCGCCTGATTGATCCCCAGGGCAAATTTGAGGGATGCATATCCGATAATGATCAGGTTGGCCACCTGTGATTGTGAGGATTTCAGGTTGTTCAGGTTTACCTGCGTCCGATCAATATCCAGTCTTTCGGCAAAACCGTTTTTAAACAATACTTCCTGGTCACTCATAAGTTTCTGCAATCGCGTAATGCCATCGTCCAAAAACAGTTTACGCTTTTCAAGGATGAGCACACCATAATAAGCGCGGAACACGTTGCTCTTCACACTGTCTTCCATCGACTTTATATTGATGTCTGCATAACGCAATGCGGCGTCTCTTGCTTGCAGTCCCACAAACACATCGGGCTGGAACAACAGCTGCTGGAAACTGAAGCCGATTGAGGATTGCCATGGCACACCAAACTGTGCCGGGAAAAACTGTGGTGGCCCGGTGGGTGCCATAATGGGATTACCACTGCCATCTTTCACCCCTTCGGTTTCCAATACATTGTACACCGATGGGGTTACAAAATCCGGCAATAAGGTTACCGGGATCGAGAAAAAATGTTGCACGCCGAGAGATCCATTGATCTGCGGCATGGCCTGTCCCTTGATCTCATTGTTCTTTGATTCCTGTAATCTTCTGTCGATCTTCAGATTCTTGATTTCCGTCACATTCTTGATCGCGAAATCTACCGCTTCCTTTGCCGTGAATGCATAGTTCTTCTGTGCCTTCACTTGTGCAGTAAGCAACAGCAGCAATATCAAGCCTGCGATTCTTGTCCTGCCTTTTCTCATTTTTGCTTGCTTTTAATGATTCGTTCTTGTTGGTATTGTACGGCGAGGTCATACCCTTTAGGGGATACCAGGCCAAATAGAAAATTCTCGAGTAACACTTTAGACACTTCCACGAGGTTGAATTCCGTGGCGGGAAATACATCCTGGTTAAACATGACCATCATGGATTCCAGGCGGTACTTGGCGAGGATGGTAACATTGAGGTCCGCTTTGTACAGCCCTTCTTCCATGCCCCTCCTGAGATTCTTGCTCACCACTTCCATCAGGTAGATGTTCTTGTGGTCCATGAACCGCTTAAAACTTTGGAAATGGAACTTGTGGAGGTCATAAAGGATATTCGGATTCATGCTTTGCATATGGATGACGATCCTGTCCATCGTCAAAAACACCTCTTCTACCGCGTTGGAAGCGTGGATCTCACACTCATAACAATCTTTCTTAATATCTTCGATATCGTCACCGATGATGGCATCTACCAGCTCATCCTTGTCTTTATACCACTGGTAAATGGTTTTTTTGGATATCCCAAGGCCCACAGCGATGTCGTCCATGGAAACCGAACGGATACCATACTTCATGAACAGGTTTTTGGCCTGTTCCCTGATCCTGTTGCGGGTATCTACTACATTTTCCATTGTCATATTGAAACCGATAAGGCCGCAAAACTAAGGAAACTTTTATCACGTTTCAAGTTTCCATCATCTTTTTCGACCAACCATCCTTTTTTAGGGGGAGAGTGTAGGGGTAGTCTTTAGAGGGAGTGTTCAGGAGAGGCGCCTATACACTTCCCCTATACACTCCCCCTATACACTCCCCCTAAACACTTCCCCTAAAGAGCTTTATCACCATTTTTCGCCGTGATTTACCCTTTATTCCCTCTCTCCTTTGTCATACTTTTGGTTGTCATGAAGAATTCCAGGCTCAGGCAGCTTTTACAGTACTTTTTCCAGGGTCTCATCATCCTGGCGCCCATCGTCATTACCGGCTGGGCGGTGGTATCCCTCTTCAATTTCGTGGATGGGATCCTGCCGAATATCCTGTATATCTTGTTCCCTTCCACCATCGGGAATAACCCCGATGGCACACCCAGAAGTTACCCCGGTTTTGGCTTTATCCTGGTGATCCTCATCGTCATCGGAGTGGGATATGTTTCGTCTTCTTTTATTGTAGGAAGGCTGGTGCACCTTTTTGATCATTTGCTGGAGAGAACGCCCGGCATCAAAGTGATCTATACCACGGTCAAGGATTTTTTTGAAGCTTTTGCCGGAAATAAGAAAAAATTCAACCGCCCCGTGCTGGTATCCATAGAACATCCGGATGTATGGCAGTTGGGATTTATTACCGATGAAAATGTGAAAGACTTCGGTCTTGAAGAACATGTGGCGGTGTACATCCCGCACTCCTATGCTTTCTCTGGCAGGCTGTATTTTGTACCTCCTTCACACGTGAAACCCGTCACGGAAGTGAGTGCAACGGATGCCATGAAGTTTGCGATTTCAGGTGGGGTGACGGAGACGGAGCATGAAAATTAGTGTGAACTTGTGAAGGATTAAAAAACGTTTTTATGAGGAGAGTGATTTGTGGAGCGATGGCATTGCTCATGTTATGCAGTCCGCTGCCAGGCAAGGCCTGGGGCTTTTACGGACATCGATTGATCAACCGGATGGCGGTATATCTGCTTCCGCCGGAGATGATGATCTTGTACAAACCGCACCAGGGCTTCCTGATGGAACATGCGGTTGACCCAGACAAACGCAGGTATATTGTTAAAGAAGAAGGGCCGAGGCATTACATGGATATGGACCATTACCAGCCCTGGGACAGTATTCCTTCATCCTGGTCCAAAGCCATTGAAAAATATGGCGAAGACAGTCTCTACAAGCACGGCATCGCGCCTTGGTGGATCCAGGCAATGATGGGCCGACTCACCCGGGCTTTCGAAAAAAAAGACAAGGCCGCCATTCTTAAACTGTCGGCAGACCTCGGCCACTACATCGGTGATATTCATGTTCCCCTGCATGCCAGCAGCAATCATAATGGACAGCACACCGGCCAAAACGGTATCCATGGCTTTTGGGAATCCCGGATTCCCGAGCTATTTGCAGAAGAGGAGTTTGATTTCTTCATTGGCAAAGCCAACTACCTGCCCAGTGTGTCTGCAATGGCGTGGCGCGTGATCCGGGAAAGCGCCAAAGCAGCAGACACAGTGCTTTCAGAAGAGAAAAGACTGAGCGATATGTTTCCCCAGGATGGTAAATACGCATTTGAAGAGCGCAACGGCCTCCTGGTAAGGCAATACTCCAGTGCTTACAGCAGAACCTACCATCGCCAGCTGCGGGGCATGGTAGAGCGCAGGATGCGGGCCTCTATTCAAATGCTAGCCAATTGCTGGTACACGGCCTGGGTAAATGCCGGGCAGCCGGACCTCAGATCCCTTGCACCGTTGCCGTTTACACCAGCCGATGAACGGGAATGGGAGAATATGAACCAACAATGGAAAGAGGGCGCGGTCAAGGGACGCTCTTGTACAAATTGACTACATTCGCGATTCGAAATTCCAGCACCGTGACGCATAATTTTAACGCAGGGCCCAGTATCCTGCCCCGTGAAGTTTTTGAAGAAGCATCCAGGGCCATTCTCAATTTTAATGGAACCGGTTTATCGATCCTCGAAATTGGTCATCGGACCCCCCTGTTTGAATCGGTACTGGCAGAAGCCAGCCAAACCCTCCGGGAGCTCATGCACCTGAACAGTGATAAAGAAATCCTGTTCTTGCACGGCGGCGCATCCACACAATTCTTCCAGGTGCCCATGAATCTTTTGAATGAAGAGGAGATGGCAGCCTACCTGGATTGTGGTGTCTGGGGCATCAAGGCCATCAAGGAAGCGAAACTGTTTGGGAAGGTAGACGTAGTTGCCAGTTCAAAAGAACAAGGCTATACCTGCATTCCAAAAAACTATACGGTCCCTGACAACGCGCGCTATTTTCACTTCACCACCAACAATACCATTGAAGGGACGGAGATGTTTTCCATTCCCGATGTGAACGTACCGCTGGTAGCAGATATGAGCAGTGATATTTTATCGCAAGAAATGGATTTCAACCGCTTCGGACTCATCTATGCAGGTGCGCAGAAAAACATTGGCGCAGCCGGTGTGAATGTGGTGATCGTAGACAAGCAGATGCTGGGCAAGGTACATCGCAAGATGCCATCCATGATGGATTATCGGTTACACATCGATAATGGATCCATGTTGAATACACCACCGGTATTTGCCATTTATGTTTGTTTACTCACGCTTCGTTGGGTGAAGAACAAAGGAGGCATAGCCGCAATGGAAACCCTCAACAAAGCAAAGGCAGAACTGCTGTATAATACGCTGGATGCGCATCCTTTATTCAAGCCAACCGTTGCCAAAGAAGACCGAAGCAGGATGAACGTGGTATTCACGATGGACGATCCCGAAAAAGAAAAAAAATTCCAGGAAGCCTGCAAAGCTGCCAATATGGTAGGCGTGAAAGGACACCGCTCTGTTGGCGGTTTTCGCGTTTCTTTATACAACGCTTTGCCCATGGAAAGCGTAATCGCACTTACAGACCTTATCAAATCTTTCTAATATGGCTCATATAGCCCCGTTCAAAGCCCTTAGACCCAACGCAAGTGTAGCAGAAGCTGTGGCGTCAAGACCCTATGATGTACTCAATACCGCTGAAGCAAAACAAGAAGTAGCCAATAATCCCCATTCTTTCCTGCACGTAACCCGGTCTGAGATAGACCTGCCCAATGATGTACACGTGTACTCCAGGCTGGTATATGATAAAGCAAAGGAAAATCTGGAAGCCATGATCAGTCAGGGTATCCTGATGCGGGAAACAAAACCCTGCTACTATATTTATAAGCTTGTGATGGGAAAGCGCGAACAGACCGGACTGGTTTGCGTTTCATCGATCGATGATTATAACAATGATATCATCAAGAAGCATGAGTTCACCCGGCCGGAAAAAGAAACGGACCGGATCAACCACATCAGGATCACCGGTGCGCAAACAGGGAATGTTTTTCTGGCGTATCGCAACAATGCAGAGCTGGATAGCCTGGTAGACAACTGGAAAAAAAGTCACAGCCCGGCCTACCAGTTCAGGGCCGATGATAAAATAGAGCATACGATCTGGGTGGTGGATGATGAAACAACCATCAACGTGATTACCGCGATCTTTGCCAACAATATCCCGTACACATACATTGCAGACGGTCACCATCGCGCAGCCAGTGCAGCCAAAGTGTTGACAGCCCTCGGCACAGAGGCGTCTGAGGATGCTAAGTATTTTCTCACTACGCTGTTTCCTGCCAACCAACTGAGCATCATGGATTACAACAGGGTAATCAAAGACCTGAACGGGCTTGATCAGGAAGACTTCCTCTCTGTGTTGCACGATGATTTTGATATTGCACTCAGTCCGGAACCCATCGCACCTTCGGCCCTCCATGAATTTGGAATGTATTTGAATGGACAGTGGTATATCCTTACCGCCAAAGAAGGCACCTGGACAGAAGACCCTATTGGGGTACTGGATGTCTCTATCCTTTCGCAGCATATCCTGGACAAACACCTCGGCATCAAGGACCAACGTACGGATAAAAGAATAGATTTTGTAGGAGGTATCCGGGGACTGAAAGCGTTACAGGAAAGGGTTGACAGTGGGGAGATGGCCATTGCATTCAGTCTGTTTCCAGTCTCGATCCAGCAATTGTTTGATATTGCAGACAGCGGAAATGTAATGCCGCCAAAAAGCACCTGGTTTGAACCTAAGTTAAGAGATGGCTTACTTACCCATTTGATCTAAGCATATGAACCTGTTGATCAGAACATTCACACTTGCAATTGCCCTTTCGGTCAGTCTTAGTATCCAGGCCCAGGACGTACAGAAACAGCTGGAAACGGCGCGGAACTTTTCCCGCACCGGGGACTTCGACAATGCCTTGCTGGTGTTGCAAAAGGCATCGCAACAAATGCCGGGTGATCTGGAGATCCAGAAAGAGCTTGCGTACACTTATTTCCGTGCAGGCAACTACAAAGATGCCGTACCGGTTGCGCTAGCCCTGGCAGACAGGGAAGATGCTGATGTGCAGGCCTACCAGATCGCAGGTAATATTTATAAGGGTGCCGGGGATGCAAAGGAGTGCGACAAACTTTATAAGAAGGCACTGATGAAATTTTCAAACAGTGGTGTGCTGTATTTTGAATATGGAGAATTAATGCTGACGCAACAGCAACGCAACGAGGCCATCAAAATGTGGGAAAAAGGAATCGAAGTTGACCCATCTTATCCCGGCAATTATTACCATGCCGGCAAATTCTATTACTATACCGGCTCCAATGCGGCGTTAACCCTTCTCTATGGCGAGATCTTCGTGAACATGGAGAGTTACACAGCGCGCACGGCAGAGATCAAAAACATGTTGCTGGACGCATATAAAAAATTCTACCTTAATAAACCGGAACCTGCACAAGGCAAGAAAAAATCACCGAATGGATTTCAACAGTCTGTAACGGACCTGCTCTGGCAACAGTCTGCCCTGGCAGATATGGGTATAACGGCTGAATCCCTGACTATGATCAGGACACAGTTCATTCTCTCATGGAATGAAACCCTGGCGGCGAAGTATCCGTATAAATTATTTGAACATCAACAATACCTACTTAGAGAGGGCATGTTTGAAGCTTACAACCAATGGCTATTCGGACCCGTTGCGAACATGCAGAAATACCAGCAGTGGGCCAATGCTAATGGCAAGAAACTCAGCGATTTCAATTATTACCAGAAGAACCGCATTTTCAAAATGCCTGCAGGACAGAATTATCAGTAGTTTTCTGTATTTTCCGATACTCAACTTTGCCATATGACCCCAACACGTTTGTTTGATTGTATCAACAATCAACTGGAGAAATTCCCTAAGGAAGATATGCTTGCTGCCAAGGAGCCTGGTGGCATCTGGAGAAAATACAGTACGGCTGAAGTCCGTGATATCGTAGACAAATTTAGTGCGGGGCTTGCCCATATGCACATCGGTCCTAATGACATGAGTATCGACGGCAGGGACAAGATCGCGGTAATCAGTAACAACCGTCCAGAATGGATCTTCCTGGACTTAGCCGTTCAGCAAATCGGCGCTGTACTCACCCCTATTTATCCCACCATCAGTGTCAATGAACTGGAATATGTCCTGAACGATGCGCAAGTGAAGCTGGTTTTTGTGAATGATAAAGACATGTATGAAAAGGTGCAGCAGATTCGGCAGAAAGCACCGAGTGTGAAAGCTGTTTTTACCTTTGATTATTTCCAGCCTTCGCTGCATTGGAAAGAGATTCTCAGTAAAGCTACGGATGCAGATATGGAAAAAGTAAAATCCATCCGTGACAGCATCAAATCAGAAGATCTCTGCACCATCATTTATACTTCTGGTACTACCGGCACACCCAAAGGTGTTATGCTAAGTCACAAAAACATTCTCAGCAATGTGATGAACGTGGAAGAAGTATTCAGGCCCATCGTTTCAGACAAAGACGCAAGGGCCCTTAGTTTCCTTCCATTGAATCACATCTTTGAACGGATGATCAGCTATATCTACTTATTCTTTGGCTGTTCCATCTATTATGCCGAGAGCCTTGACAAGATCGGAGATAACCTGAAAGAAGTGCAACCCACCGTGTTTGCAACGGTGCCCAGGCTACTGGAAAAAGTTTACGAGCGAATCATCGCCAAAGGGCATGAGCAAACCGGCATCAAAAAGAAATTATTCTTTTGGGCCGTTGAACTGGGCAATCGTTTTGAAGCTGATAAAAATCAGGGCTGGTGGTACAATACCCAGCTGGCACTGGCCAATAAACTCATTTTCTCCAAATGGCGCGATGGTCTTGGTGGAAACATTAAGGCGATTGTAACCGGTGCAGCGGCCTGCCAGGTGAGGCTCCTGCGCGTGTTCACAGCAGGAAAGATCGTGATCATGGAAGGGTATGGACTTACCGAAACTTCTCCTGTAATCAGTGTGAACCGATATGATGAAAAGAACCGCCGTTTCGGTACCATCGGTCCCGTGATCAAAAATGTTGAAGTAAGGCTGGCCGAAGACGGTGAGATCTGTTGCAAAGGAGACAATGTCATGATGGGCTATTATAAACAACCTGAGATCACTGCGCAAGTGATCTCCGAAGACGGATGGTTCCATACAGGTGATATCGGCGTGTGGGTAGAAGATCGATTCCTGAAGATCACAGACCGGAAGAAAGAAATTTTCAAAACAAGTGGTGGCAAATATGTAGCGCCACAGCCCATCGAAAACAAAATGAAAGAATCACCTTTCATCGAACAAATGATGGTAGTGGGTGCAGAACAAAAGTTTGCAGGCGCCCTCATCGTTCCAAACCTTACCAACCTGAAAGACTGGTGCGCTAAACACCAGATCAATGCCACTACCACTACAGACAAGATCCTGCGGGATCCGCGCGTGATAGAGCTTTATAAAGGTATCGTGGAAGAATACAATCAATTGTTCAACCACGTAGAGCAGGTGAAAAAGTTTGAACTCCTTGAATCCGAATGGACGATCGATGGTGGTGAACTCACGCCTACGCTTAAGCTGAAAAGAAAAGTGATCATGGAGAAATATCGAGATGCTATTGAAAGGATCTATAACTAGCAATTGACAATTAACAATTGACAATTGGCAATTGGCACTAGTTTCTGGATACTAGTCTTTAAATACCAGTGCCAATTGTTAATTGCTAATTGCCAATTGTCAATTGCCGGATCTTAGTTTTTTATATATTCTGATCGCCGCAAGCAACGCCGCCATCAGCACCACAAGCCCCACAAGTCCCCACACAACACTAATTCCTGTTTTCACCGTGGCAAGCATCACAATCGCAATCAACAATACCGTAGCGCCTTCATTCCATATCCGCAACCGGTCTGAACTCCACTTGTACTGACCGGACCGGATGGAAGTAAACATATAGTGTAAGTAAAGGTGATAGCCGTATAGTATTACAACGAGAGCCACCTTGATCACCAGCCACAATGCACTGCCTTCCCACATCGCGGTCCACCATCCGCCTTTCCACAACACCCAGGTACCGAGGATCAACGTGAGCACAGCAGAGGGCCAGGTGATGCCATACCAAAGCCTAGACATCATGATGCCAAATTGCGCCTGCAAAACATCCCTGGCAGAAGAATCTTTATCATTGGCTTCTGTTGCATAAATGAACAAGCGCGGAATGTAAAACATCCCCGCAAACCAGGTTACCACAAAAATGATGTGCAGCGCTTTCAGGTATGCATAGTCCATCAGGCTATAACGTTTTCAGTGATCATTTCCCTTCGGATGAATGAACAAACCGTATTCACCCATGAAGGTTGCACGTTCAAACAGGGAATCGCGGTGAAACTTTCTCCGCCGGCATGCATAAATTCCTCCTTCCCTTCCTCTGCAATCTCTTCCAGTGTTTCAAGACAGTCGCTCACAAATGCCGGACAAACCACCAGGATCCTCTTCTTCCCTTCACCAGGCAATTCTTCTAACCGCGCCGCCGTGTAAGGCTGCAGCCATGGATCCCTGCCCAACCGGCTCTGGAAAGTCTGTTCCACTTTATCAGCTGGCAAACCCAACGCCTTGGTGACCAGGTCAGTGGTCACAAAAGTCTGGTGCCGGTAACACTGTGCATGCGCTGCGCATGGCTTATTGCAGCAATCAGCAACTTTCAGGCAGTGCTCACCCGTAATATCTCCTTTGCGAATATGCCGTTCAGGGACACCATGGTAACTGAACACGATCTTATCCCACTCACCAGAAAGATAAGGTTTTATGCTTTCAGCAAGCGATGCAATGTATGCGGGATCATCATAGTATGGACCTACGATCTTCAGTTGCGTGGCGTAATTCCCTTTCGCGTGTTCCTCCTTCACTTGTTCTACGGCTGTCTCATAGCTTGACATTGCATAGTGCGGATACAATGGAAACAGAATCACTTCTTTTAATTGCGGATGATCCCGATGCAGTTTTTCCAATACTGTAACCGTAGAAGGATTGCCATAGCGCATACAGATCTCTACAGGCTCGGAAAAATTAGCCTGCACAGCATCCTTTAATTGACAGGTGAGGATGATCAATGGTGATCCTTCTTTCTGCCAGATGGAGCGATAGGCTGCTGCTGATTTCGGTGCACGGAACGGAACGATGATACCACGAACCAATAAGGTGCGTGCCAGCCAGGGCAGATCAATCACCCGCTCATCCATCAGAAACTCATTGAGATATTTACGAACATCTTTCACTTGCGTAGAATCCGGAGAGCCAAGATTCATCAGTAAAATAGCTGACGTATGTTTGGAATTCATACCACAAAATTACAGTTCCCTTTTTGCTAAACATAATCATCAGGAATATGACCAAAAGATGACAGAGTTGAGGCCTACGGTTCTGACTACCCTGCAGTTGATGCGTTAATTTTGTGTCGTTATGGTGATCAGGAACGATGGCATGATGTTTTTTGTGGCTGGGATCAACTATCGCAAATGCGATATGGAGATCCGGGGTCAATATGCACTTCCTGCCGAGACGATTGAAAAAGTGCTGACAAAGGCCAAACAATGCGGTATTCCCGAGGTCTTTATCCTCTCTACCTGTAACCGGACAGAAATCTACGGACTTGCCCATGCAGCAGATACCCTGATCCATTTGCTTTGCGAGGAAACCAAGGGCGATGCAACACAGTTCAAAAAAGCAGCGTATATCCACAAACAAGCTGCAGCCGCAGCGCATCTGTTTGATGTGGCGGCAGGGCTTGACTCTCAGATCCTGGGCGACTATGAAATTGTGGGACAGCTCAAGGTAGCATTGAAGCTGGCGAAGAATGCCGGCACCTGGGGCAGTTTTCTGGACAGGCTGGTCAACGCCGCCCTGCAGGCATCCAAAGAGATCAAGAACCAGACGGCACTTAGTGGCGGCACGGTCTCCGTATCTTTTGCCGCAGTGCAGTGGATCAGGCAACATACCAGTCATCTTTCCAACAAGCATATCGTGCTTGTAGGCGCGGGAAAGATTGGAAGAAATACTTGTAAGAACCTTGTTGATTATGGCGGCGCAGCTAAAATCACCATCCTCAACCGCACACTGGATCACGCCCAAGATTTGGCAGACTGTTACCAGGTGAATGCGGGATCATTGGATGCATTGGACCAATACCTGCAGCACGCAGATATTGTGATCACGGCTACCAGCTCATCGGCACCATTTATCATGGCCAAACAGTTTGAAGATCGCAAACCAAGACTGGTCATCGATCTTTCTGTTCCATCCAACGTACACAAAGATGTTGACGCTTGTGATTGGGTACAGGTAGTGCGGGTGGATGAACTCTCCCGCATCACGGATGAAACCCTGAGCACGCGTGCTGCAGAAATACCAAAAGCCCGATCCATCATTAGCCAACATCTGGAAACATTCAGGGAATGGAGTGAACGCCGCAAGCACGCTCCTATGCTGAATGGCCTGAAGACCACTCTTTTCCAATTGCAGCAACATCCGCACATCAGGGTTCAACTTGGAAATTGCAACACAACCGCATCCCTCAGAATCAATAAAGTCATCCGGGATACCGCAAAAAAGCTGGATATTAAGGATGCAAAAGGCTGCCACTTTATCTCGGCCTTAAACCAGTTCATCAGTTAATGACACAAACACTTCGCATTGGTACAAGGGACAGTCAATTGGCTGTTTGGCAAAGCACGTGGGTACAGCAACTCCTTGCCGCACGAGGCATCGATTCAACATTGGTGATGATCAAGTCTGATGGCGATATCAATCTGCACACACCCTTGTATGAAATGGGCGTGCAGGGCATCTTCACCAAAACCCTGGACATTGCACTACTGGAAGAAAAGATTGACCTTGCCGTGCATTCCATGAAAGACGTTCCCGTGGTACTCGCTAAAGGCATCCGCCATGCCGCAGTGCTGGAACGCGCTTCTTATAAAGACATCCTTGTGTATAAAGATGATATCGGTTTTTTGTCCGATGGGGTTCCAGCTACCATTGCAAGCAGCAGTATACGCAGGATTGCCCAGTGGCGCCACCGCTACCCGCAACATGAAATGGTATCGCTGCGTGGAAACGTGAATACCAGACTCCGGAAGCTGATAGAAAACAATTGGCAGGGCGCGATCTTTGCTGCTGCAGGACTGGAACGGATCGGTCTAAGACCGGCAAACACCATTGATCTAGATTGGATGTTGCCTGCACCCGCGCAAGGAGCTATCACCGTAGTATGCAGGGACAGCGACCACCAGGCTTTTGATAGGGTGCATGCACTCAATCACCAGGATACGGAATTGTGCACTTACCTGGAGCGTTCCTTTTTACGTACCCTTCAAGGCGGATGCTCATCGCCCGTCAGTGCATTGGCTACCATCAACGAAGGTCAGCTGCAATTCACAGGTAGCATCGCCAGTCATGACGGCAGTCACCTGGAAACCGTTTCCGCCAATGTACCCGTAGAAGAAGCAAGAGAATTAGGTATAGAGATGGCAAAACAGATCCTTGCATCAGACAAGGCCTGGATCAAAATGGTATTAAAACCACAATAATGGCAAGGGTCAACATACTATGCACCAAACAACTGGAGCCCGTGCTGGCTGGCAAAGCAGCAGTGCAGGGGATACGCATGGTGATGAAATCGTTCATACAGATCAACTATGCAGATACGCCGGAAACAGTTACATCAATTGGGCAAATACCCGGCAATGCTGCATGGGTGTTCACCAGTCACCATGCAGTAGAATCCCTTCACCACCTGGCCAGAAAGCATGGCATCTTGTTGCGCACGCCGCAACGGGCCTATACCATGGAAAGACAAACCGCAGAAAAATGCAGTACCCTCTTTCCTGGCATCAACATCGCAGGGATGGCCAGCAACGCAAGATCATTGGCACTGCATATTGCGAAACAAGATGAAAAGCAGGTTGTCTTCTTCTGCGGAAACCTGCGCAGACAGGAATTGCCGGAGATCCTTAAAAATGAAAACATATCCCTTAAAGAAATTCAGGTATACGAGACCGTTAGTACTCCGGTTAAGGTTACAGAACATTTTGACGGGATCATGTTTTTCAGTCCAAGCGGGATCAATAGTTTCCTGGAGCAAAACAATCTTCCCTCCCATGCTGTTTGTTTTGCCATAGGCGAAACCACAGCCAACGAACTCAGAAAAATTACAAAAGGCCAGATCAGAACCGCTCCCCAGCCCACGCAAGAGAGCATCGTAAACCTGGTCATCGCATATTATTCTAAAACATGAATGCATTACAAAACGACCTTTTATTAAAGGCACTCCGTCAGGAACCCGTTTCCCGTCCGCCCGTTTGGATGATGCGCCAGGCAGGCAGGTATCTGCCAGATTATATCAAACTGCGCAACAAATATGACTTCTTCACTCGTGTGCAAACCCCCGAGCTCGCCTGCGAGATCACCTTGCAGCCGGTGGACCAGGTAGGTGTTGATGCTGCCATCATCTTTTCTGATATCCTCGTGATCCCACAGGCTATGGGGCTTGAAGTGCTGATGGAAGAAGGGAAAGGACCGTCGCTGCCGAGCGTTGTGAGGGGTAGGGATGAGGTGGAGGCGTTGCGAACAGATGGCGTGGAGGAATCCCTGTCCTATGTCATGAATGCCCTCGCCCTCACTAAAAAAGAATTGAATGGCCGCGTGCCACTAATAGGCTTTGCCGGCGCACCATGGACCATCCTTTGTTATATGGTAGAAGGCAAGGGCAGCAAAACCTGGGATAAGGCCAAACAGTTTTTGTATACCCAGCCTGAAATTGCCCACCTACTCCTGCAGAAGATCACTGATATCACCATTAACTACCTGAAAGCCCAGGTAGCGGCCGGTGCTGATACCGTACAGGTGTTTGACTCCTGGGCAGGAGCGCTTTCACCAGAAGACTTTTCCATATTCGCGCAGCCTTATCTCCTGCAGATCGCGAAAGCCATCCAACCTCTTGCACCTGTGATCCTTTTTCCGAAAGGCTCATGGTATGCGCTGGATGCCCTGCAACACAGCGGTGCCTCTGGCATTGGTATTGATTGGCTGCTCACTCCGCAACACGCAAGAAGTATCGTTGGTAACAACATCACCTTGCAAGGTAATTTCGATCCGGCAAAACTGCTGGCACCACCCGCACAGATCAAAAAATGGGTGAAAGAAATGATCGATGGTTTTGGTACGCAAGCATACATTGCCAATCTGGGTCATGGCATTACACCCAATGTTCCGGTGGATCATGCCAAAGCATTTGTAGATGCCGTAAAAAGCTACGGTGCATGAGTTCCATCAGGGACATATGGACCAACAAGATCCACGAGCTGCAAAACAAGATCTGTGCAGCATTGGAACAAGAAGATGGCGGAGCCTTGTTTCATGAAGACGTTTGGGAACGTGCAGAAGGTGGAGGCGGTAAAACAAGGGTCATCAGTGGTGGCCATGTTTTTGAAAAAGGCGGGGTGAACAGTTCAGTGGTATTTGGGGAGGTGACGCCAATGATGACCGCACAACTGAAAATACAGGGACACCAGTGGTTCGCCTGTGGGCTCAGTCTGGTGTTGCATCCGCTCAATCCATTTGTACCCACGGTGCACTGTAACTATCGGATGTTTGAACTCTATGATGAGGTGGGGAATGTGGTGGACCGATGGTTTGGGGGAGGAACAGACCTTACTCCTTATTATCTGTTTGAAGAAGATGCGCGCCACTTTCATGGGACCTACAAAAAAGTATGCGACAAATATGACGCAGACTATTTCAGTACATTCAAGACGCAGTGTGATGAGTACTTCGTGAACTGGCACCGGAATAAAGAGCGAAGAGGCATCGGCGGGATTTTTTATGATTACTGCCGGCCAGATGCAGATCATGATGTTGCACACTGGATGAATTTTGGGATGGACTGCGGTCATGCATTTATCGATGCCTATCTGCCCATCGTCCAAAAAAGAAAAAACCTACCCTTTGCGGCAAGTCATAAATATTGGCAGGAGATCCGGAGAGGAAGGTACACAGAGTTCAACCTCGTGCACGATAGGGGCACCTTGTTTGGATTAAAAACGAATGGACGCATCGAAAGCATTCTCATGAGTTTGCCGCCAACTGTTAGATTTGACTATAATTATCAACCCGTTCCCGGTTCACCGGAAGATGAACTGTTGCAGGCCTGCCTGCATCCCAGGGACTGGGTATAAAATAAGGAACCGATGTATTTACAAAGACGAAACAGGATCCTCAGGAAATCGAACGCCATCAGAAGCATGGTGCGGGAAACAGCATTATCCCCTGCAGATTTCATCGTTCCCCTCTTCATCATTGAAGGGACCCAGCAGATATCGGAGATCAGCTCCATGCCCGGTTATTACCGGCGCAGCATAGACCTCACGGTAAAAGAAGTGAAGGAGTTATGGCAAATGGGTTTGAAAGCGGTATTGCTGTTTGTGAAGTCGGCCGATGCATTGAAAGACAACAAAGGTACTGAGGCGCTCAATCCCAACGGCCTGATGCAGCGCAGCATCCGCGCCATCAAAGAGGCAGTACCCGAGATGGTGGTGATGACCGATGTGGCCCTGGATCCATATTCATCTTATGGACATGATGGCATTGTAGAGAACGGACAGATCGTGAATGATCCAACGGTTGAGGTGCTTGCCAAAATGAGTGTGAGTCATGCTGTGGCGGGAGCAGATTTTGTGGCACCCAGTGATATGATGGATGGGCGCATTGGTGCGATCCGTCATGCTTTAGAAGAAGCCGGACATACCAACACGGGCATTATGGCCTACAGTGCCAAATATGCTTCCTGCTTCTACGGACCTTTCAGGGATGCACTGGATTCTGCGCCGGGGTTCGGTGATAAAAAGACCTACCAGATGGATCCGGCCAACAGGGTTGAAGCCATCCGCGAAGTGATCATGGATGTGGAAGAAGGGGCAGACATCGTGATGGTGAAACCTGCATTGAGTTATTTAGATATCATCCGTGAAGTGAAAAATACAGTAGACGTTCCCGTTAGTTGCTACAACATCAGTGGAGAATATGCCATGATCAAGGCAGCAGCGCAGATGGGATGGATCGATGAGAACAAAGCGATCATAGAAACCCTCACCTCTATGAAAAGGGCCGGTGCGGATATGATCGCCACTTATTTTGCCAAACAAGCCGTAGAACTGATCTAACCATGACCATTGCACAAAGCCAGACCTTATTCCAGCGCGCCAATCAATCCATACCCGGCGGCGTGAACTCTCCCGTACGCGCATTCCGTTCTGTAGGTGGCACGCCCATCTTTATGGACAAAGCAGAAGGCGCATACTTGTATGATGCAGATGGAAATCAGTACATCGATTTTATCAATTCATGGGGACCAATGATCATGGGTCATGGATTTGCTCCCGTGGTGGAAGCCATCCGTAAAAGAGCGGCCGAAGCTATTTCGTTTGGCGCACCAACGGAAATGGAAATAAGGATGGCTGAGCTCGTAAAGAAGATGGCGCCGAATGTTGACCTCATACGAATGGTCAACAGTGGTACCGAAGCTTGTATGAGTGCCATCCGTCTTGCAAGGGGATATACCGGAAGAAACAAGATCATCAAGTTTGAGGGTTGCTATCATGGACATGCAGATAGCTTTCTCGTAAAAGCAGGAAGTGGTGTAGCCACATTGAATATTGACCAGGTTCCTGGCGTGACGCCGGGCGTGGTAAACGACAGTTTCACTGCGCCATTCAATAACCTCGATGCGGTGTGGGAACTTGTTGCGCAACATCCGGAACAATTTGCCGCCATCATCGTTGAACCCGTAGCGGGCAATATGGGATGCATCCTTCCGCAGCCCGGCTTTCTGGAAGGTTTGCGGAAATTATGTGATGAGGAAGGCATCGTATTTATTTTTGACGAGGTGATGACGGGCTTCAGACTTGCACCCGGCGGCGCACAGGAGAGACTGACAATCGATGCAGATCTTATCACTTATGGTAAAGTAATTGGGGGAGGCATGCCCGTAGGTGCATTTGGGGGAAAGAGGGCCATCATGGAACATATCGCGCCACTCGGGAAGGTATATCAGGCAGGAACATTGAGTGGTAATCCCATTGCCATGGCAGCTGGCTATGCTTTGCTTTCTTATCTGCACGATCATCCGGAAATATATATCCAATTGGAAGTAACAGGCAACGCGCTGGCCAAAGGAATTGATGAAGTGATGCAACGCAAAACTGTTCCGTATGTTATCAACCAATGCGGAAGCATGATCTCTGTGCATTTCTCTGATCAGCCTGTTATTGACTTTTCCACTGCGGCAGCCGCCAGAAATGATGTATTCAACAAGCTGTTTCACCACATGCTGGATCGTGGAGTATATATGCCACCATCCGCATATGAAACCTGGTTCATCAGTCACGCCATCGGACAAAAAGAGATCGATGTGACCCTGGAAGCGCTGGATGCCTTTCAGGCATAGATTCATAACATTTAATCGGATATTCGTCACTTTTGCACGCGGAAGGCGGAATCCCTGCACCAACTTGCAGGCAAATGAAATCTATGCGAGAGGAAAAAACCATTGCTGACAACTACAATAAAGTGGAATTCTGGGGCATCACGGTGGTATACGTGATGGCGCTATTTCTGCTGATCTCTGACGCCATCTCCCATGGCAGATACGATGAATGGGGAAGAAATGCTTATCAATTCCAGGAAGCAGGTGTCAAATATAACCTGTTGATGAATTACACCATACCTGTGGCCATTGGCTACACTTTCCTGTATATGGGCTACATCATGCTCACCTTGGTAGTTGTGCCAAGAATCAAGAGCAGGCAACATTTGGTTGGTAATATCCTGCTGGGGCTGCTGGTATTTTTTGTGGTAAGTCTTGCGCTCGGTGTCTGCGACACATGGATCGAGGGCTATAAACTGAAGGACACCTCGTTGAGCACTTTCTATAATACGATCACGCGTAACCGAACCATCTTCGGATTCTGGATGCTCTTCCTTTTTGTGATCTACAGCGTGATCAAATACTTTGCGATCTACCTCCTCGCGCATGAAGAGAACATCCGACTAAAGTACCCGTTCATCACCCGGGAAGGAATCATCGCCTCTATCTTGTTCATGATCTCTCTCTTCCTGCTTTTGCTTAGCAACGCACCCGGGGAACTCATCGCGGTGTATACCATCATCATTCCATTGGCTATACTCCTGTATTGGTACTCCCTGCACACCCTGATACCTTCAGTCTTACACTACCCTAAACGTAGATTCCTCCGTTATGCATGGAAAGTATTGCAGCTGCTGCTGGTTACTGCCATACCGCTGGGCCTGCTGGCATTTGTGATTTTTTATCAGAGTGGTCCGGTTGGCGCAATCGTTCTGGGTAATGCTGCTTTTCAATTGGTGGTTACTGTTCCAGTGGCCTGGTTTGTTTACAAATACAGGATCCAGAATCGCTCTGAGATCAGATCCCTGAAACTGGCCCTGGGCAACAAGGATGCGCATCTTGACCTGCTTCGGGCGCAGATCAATCCGCATTTTCTGTTCAACTCCCTGAACACGCTTTACGGTACAGCCATCCAGGAAAAAGCAGACCGCACGGGCGAGGGGATACAACGCCTGGGAGATATGATGCGGTTCATGCTGAATGAGAATATGCAGGACCAGATCCCGCTGAACAGGGAAATTGAATATATCAACAACTACAACGCCCTTCAAAAACTCAGGACAGATATCTCTCCAAACATATCGATACAAACCGTACTGGACGGCTCACCCTCTTCCTTTTCCATTACGCCCATGCTGTTAATCCCTTTCATAGAGAACGCTTTCAAACATGGCATCAGTTTGCGTGAACCATCGCACATTAAAATAACTCTCACGCAAAAAGGTAATGCCGTTTTCTTTGATGTGTACAACAGTAAACACGTATTCAACGATAACGATCCGGAAAGAAACAACAATGGTATTGGGCTCAACAATGTGAAGGAAAGACTCAACATGTACTACCCGGCCCGTCATGAGCTGATCATCCGCGAAAACGACAATGAGTATTTCGTACATTTAACCATACAGCTGGCGTGAATATGATTGCCATCGCAATAGACGACGAACCTATGGCCCTGGAGGTAGTGAAAGCGCACGCCTCCAGGGTTCCTTTCGTGGACCTTGTTGCCAGTTTTACAGATGCATTTCAGGCACTGGATTTCATGAAAAAAAATGCGGTTGACCTGCTGTTCCTCGATATCAAAATGCCAGACATCAATGGCATGGATTTTTACAATGGACTCAGTCGCAAACCCCTGGTAGTATTCACAACAGCCTACTCGGAACACGCTGTGTACAGTTTTGAACTGGACGCAGTAGACTATCTCCTCAAACCCTTCTCCCTTGCCAGATTCACCAAAGCTTGCAACAAGGCATTTGAAGTATGGCAATGGAAAAACCAAGGCAAGCCACAAGAATATGTTTTCCTTAAAACAGGTTACGAACAGGTAAAGGTTTTGTACGATGATATTCTCTATCTCGTAGCAGAAGGGAATTACATCAATGTGAAACTTGTGACAGGAAAAATCCTCACCCGCATGACTTTTTCAGAGATGGAGCAACTCCTGCCTCCCGGCACTTTTGTCAGGGTGCATCGTTCATACATCGTAAATAAAGAACACGTAGCCAGAATTGAACGTCACCAGCTGACCATCCGCAATGAATTCATTCCGGTGAGTGAAGCATACAAGAACTCCGGGCTTACCGATTAACGATTATACTCGCTCAGCCAGTGGAATTGCTTTTCAGATAACTGGAAATGACGGTTGTTCTTCTTCATCACAACATAAACAGAGTCTTTCCGGATCTGGCCCCAAAGCCTTAGGCTATTGCTGTCAGGATGATCAAACTGAAGCGTGAACAGGGAGTCCGGTGGTCCAGGCCAGTTGTTTTTCTTAAACGTCATCCGCTGCCCGGTACTGTCTACTTCATACTTGAAATAACCTCTCTTGTATCGTTGCCAGAAAATATCATCTGTGGTGTTCACACTACCGCCTCCATGATCAAATATCACATCCTTCCAACGGAGCGTATCCGTAGGTGAATAGGGAATAGTGTCCTTGTTAATTGCAAACAAGGTCACGTCGTACATCCCGGACTTTATGCTGCCCACTTCTTTTAATGGTGCTTTAGAATCCTTCCAACCCTGGTATCCCTGGATAATGCCCATCACTACATTAAACCCAATGAACACGTACTTCATGATAAATCTTAAAATACGCATCCACTTTTTGGAAAACCTAACTTCATAGATCTGCGAAGGCGCCACACTCTTATTGAATAAAAAGGGCAGAAGCCTTTTGTATTCATAGACCATGAGGATCACGCTCATGATAAACAAATGAATGGAATAGAGCTTAACCGGAATATCGTAACTCAGGTTCAGCATTGCTACATTGGCAAAAACGGCCGCAGCTACAACCGCGCCAAAAGCTGAGGTTCTTCTGAAAAACAATAATACGCCCGCTATTACTTCCATCACGCCAGAGAAAGCCTGGTATGAATCCGAGTATCCTACAAATAACCAGCTGAGTCGCATAGGGAGTAAGTCGCCCAGCGGTGTGGCCAACTGGCTGAGGGAAGGAAAGATCATCTGGAGGCCGAAAATCTTGATGATCCCATAGCTCAACAGGGCGATGATGAGGGTATATCGCAGAACAACACGTAGCAAGTAAGACAACCCATTATAGTTCCTGGCCTTCAGGTCTGTGATGGTCCAGATGACCATGCCAACCGCAGCAAGAACCAGATTCATCTTCATATGCGTCCACCCAAATGAAGTATCTCCACTACCGTTCAACGGGACCAGTTCCTTATAGGTCTTAAAAACCTTTCCATTGAAAAAATTCACCAACCAGTCCATCCCCATATAATAGTACTGACTAATATAGCTCACGCCGGGCAGATCAAGGATCCAGGTCCACGGAGCGGTGTACAATATGAAATAGATGAAAATGAATCTGAATAAGATCTTCTCGGCTAAGGACCATTGTATTCTACCGGGCCAGGGTTGAAGGGTTAAAGATTGCATGTAGCTGATTATTGACCAAAAAATAAGAACATCTGTAGAATTTACCAAGACCCAGTGATGTAACATCTTACTTACCTGTACGTATAGCTGTAAATTCATGGTATGCAGGCCTTACAACCCAGATTGTATTATATAGACTGGATACGGATCATCGCCTTTTCATTGCTGATCCTGCTCCATGGAATGGTGCCGTTTACGATAATTCCCTGGGAAATCAATAACACTGACCGTTCCGAAGGCCTGACCAGGATCGTTTTCTGGCTTCACCAATGGAGGCTTCCATTGTTATTTTTTGTATCTGGGCTGGGCATCACACTCTCTTTGAAATCACGGACGCTGGCTTCCTTTTATGGAGAGCGTTTCAGGAGACTCTTCATCCCTTTGCTTTTTGCGATGTTTTTCTTTATTCCGATCCAGCCATACTTTGAGTTTTTGCAAAAAGGCAAGATCAGTCCCGGCTATTGGCAATTCTATCAACAGGTTTGGGAACTGAAGATCTATCCCAAAGGCCCGTTGACCTGGAGCCATATGTGGTTTATCGTATACCTCATCTCATTCATACTGGTTCTATTTCCCTTCTTCTTACTGGGCAAGCAAAAATGGTTCATGGAGAAAAGAAAAAAACTGGAACAGTCCTTGGGCAGTCCATTGATGCTGTCATTGGCGGTCATTCCTATCATCGGCATCATTTACAGTCTATCCCTGGAATATCCTGAAAACGGTAGCCTGACGGAAGACTGGTTTGCATTTACCATGTTCATCACCATGCTGGTTTATGGCTACCTGGTAGGGGCGTCCCAGGCATTCTGGAATCAGACTGCTCATGTCAGATGGATCACTGGCGGGATCGCACTCATCAGCGGGCTGATCCTTTTCTTCGTTTATTGGACACCTATGCCAGCGTTCACGGCAAAGGATAACCGATTTATCATGTACAGTGTATTAAATGGCATCCACATCTGGAGCATGATCCTGTTCTGGTGCGGTATGGCAAAACATTATCTGGATAAACCTTCGCCAGTACTAAGATATTTGAATGAAGCCGTTTATCCTTACTTCATCATTCATCAAACCATCATCGTAGCCATAGGATACTACATCGTACAATGGCAGATGCCCTTGATGATCAAGTGTATTCTATTGATTGGGTTAAGCGTGCTGATGATCATGGCTACCTACCATTTACTCATCAGGAAAACCAAACTTACGCGTTTCTTGTTTGGCATGAAATGATCAGTCCTTTTTCTTAATCTGCAACTCTTGCCATGGAGTAGATCCATCGTTCTCCCGGGTGAAACGGTGCCGAAGACTTTCGCCAATGACGATCTCGGCGGTGGTATACACTTTGCTGCCATCAATCAGATGCCCGCCAATGGTTTTGCCCGTGCTATCACTGACACTGATATGAAGATGACTTCCGTTAACACTGACGGTTCCGGTGAGAGACACGATCTCCAAGTGACCGCCCAACGTGTCAGCATTTGGCTGATTGGCAAACCTCACTTGTAATTCAGTCAGACTGCCCACACAAGTGCTGATCCAACCGGCTTCAATTTTTTCCTGCAATACATAAGCTTCGATCTCCCCTTTCAAATCAGTTCCCGGCTTGAGGCGAAGCGGATGAAAACGGTAGGTTTCTTTTTCCATTTGGGGGTTGGTATTACACTGAATAAAGACGAATAAGCAAAGTCCAAGTACTGAAAGCATGCGCATCTCCTAAGGTAATTCCGAAAAAGGAATAAACCTGACTGGGATCATTTTTTGGGCATGCAAGGAGACCGATATTTATCGGTGAATTTAGATTTCTCACCAAAAAAGATTTGATATGGGAAACACAAATAAGGTACTTACCGCATTGGGTATTGGACTTGCCGCTGGAGCAGTTCTCGGTGTTTTGTTTGCACCAAGAAAGGGTGCCGAAACGAGGGATATGATGTCAAAAAAATCCCAGGCATTTGCCGATGAAATCAACGATGGAATTGCTGAAGGCAGGAAAAAACTGAATACCCTCAAGGATGGACTTCGGGAAGGCAAAAATCACTTCGAGAAGAAACTCGACGAAGTCCTCTAACGAAAAAGCCCCTGTACAAAACAGGGGCTTTTTCTTTTGTTGAAAATAATTATCGGCTGCCCTTGAACACGTAGCGGATACTCAGACCAAATCCACCTGCATCAAATGAAGTTTTATCAATCAAAAAGAAAGTAGGTCTCCAATCCACACCCAATGCCAAAGGAGCACCCTTGAACCTGTACTCCAGGCCAATTTCACCACTTGCACCAAACCAGGTTGGATCATTGATCAAAAGCGAAGGTCCAACACCTACATACCAGTTGAATGCCTCATCACCCAGGGGCCTGTAGATAAAATCCCACAATGCCTCGATGCCAACACCATCGCCAAAGGAGAGGTTGGCATGGATGCGACTAAACTTTCCGGCTTTAAACAGACCATCAACAGCCACATTGTTGCCTAAAACATCACCAAACCTGAGTCCCAACTCCTGGGATGATGCGGAATAACCAAGGAAAAGGATTGAGGCCAACACTACGATTTTCTTCATAAGAGTTCTTTTAATTTAATTGATCGGATCAGGGCGCAAAGATAAAAACACATTGCATCTAATACAAATATGTTGAGCCTTAACTTTTTAACTCCCTGCAATTCGTGTGCCCATTACTGTTAATAAGAATTGAAATGGGGCTTATGGACCCTGATTAATTACATTGTAGTCATTATCTTGTCGAGATGGGAAAATCCTTCTTCACCATCGGCATCATTTACCTCATCCTTTTTGAGGTAGCAAGGGTCTATTTGATTATGCCGATGCCAGGCAGTCAGCAATCAGACTCCATTGATATTGCGTATTTCCTTGGACGATACCAATGGGTTTTCCGGATCATTGGTCTTCTGATGATTGCTTATGGAGGATATAAAATATGGACCGATGGCACTAAAAGATCGAAATGGCTGGCAGGTATCGGCCTGTTGATCTATGGTGCGGTGGCGTATATGTTTAATCTTGAGATGGAGGCCGATAAAATGTTTCTCCAGCCAACATACACCGTGTTTGCCGGAAGTCAGGACAATACCGTGAAAACGGGCAAACTCGTTATTGGGACCGAAGTGAACAAAGAAGCAAAAGCCTATCCCATCCAATTGATCGGATATCATCATCAAGTGGTGGATTCCATTGGTGGACAATCCGCCATGATCACTTATTGTACCGTATGCCGCACCGGAAGGATCTTCAGCCCCATCGTGGATGGAAAACTGGAAACATTCAGGCTGGTGGGCATGGATCATTTCAATGCCATGTTTGAAGATCAGACCACCAAAAGCTGGTGGGCCCAGGCAACAGGGCTATGCATTGCAGGTCCACGCAAGGGAATGCAATTGACCGAGATCCCATCGGAACAACTCACCATCGCCAGCTGGCTCCGGCAGTATCCAGATGGAAAGATCCTGCAACCAGACTCCACCTTCAAAGAGATTTTTGAGAAAATGGATGTGTATGATAAAGGCCTTTCCAAATCCGATCTCACGAAAAGAGACAGCAGTTCCTGGAATAAAAAATCCTGGGTGATTGGCGTCAGCGAAAAAGGAACAGCAAAAACCTACGACTGGATCATATTAGTGAATGAACGATTGATTCAGGATTCATTTCCCGGCTTGCCTATACTGATTGCCCTCGAATCAGACAGCAGTTCATTTCACGCCCTGAGCAGAGTGGTTGACCAGCAAGCTTTGCAATTCCGTATTACGGCAGATTCCTTGATTGATCTGCAAACAGGATCGGGCTGGAACTTGTATGGCCTATCAACCTCCGGACCGATGAAAGGAAAGAAACTTCGCAAGATAAAAGCATACCAGGAGTTCCTCCATTCATGGGAACAATTTCATCCTCAGAGTTCCCGATAAAGGATATAGAGATAATATTCACTTGGTACACCAAAATATAAATAATTAACCTTTATCAATTCTGGATAATTGGTGCCTTGCTTCACTTTCACTACCGTGTTTAGTAAACTGATGTCCTCTCTACCTGACTTATTAACCATCTTGTACTTACCCAAAAAGCCAACACTACTGCGATAACGCAAATGGTCTGTCAGGCCAATAATATAGAAAGGAACGTACTGCAAATCAGACTTAACTTTCTCAAAGGGGTTCCTATATGTCTTATCGAAAAACAAATAATTAGGTTGAGCTTCACCCTTTACATTATCCATTAAATAATGAATAATTCTTCGTACGGTAATACCAGAATCGGTGTAACTATACAAAAGACTATCTGCTCTTAATGCTCCACCTCTGGGGCCTGATGAATCGATTCGCACCTGTATCCTATTAGCTCCATCAAACAAAAACTCCGAACTACTAAAATTGGATAAGGCCAACCTAACTTTTCCATCCTGATACATGAAGTCCGTACGCAGTCTTTCATTATCAATTGAAAATACAGATGCAAGCTCCCCTTTTTGATCATACTCGATTTTGCTGTTTCTATCGAATACATTCGGATCATTACTTCTAAATATTATTGTAGAAACCAAACCCTCGGAAGTATAAGTGTACTTAGTTGTATTTTTTGGAAAGGAAGTATCATAATCAGCATTATCCAATCGATAGATGGCATACGGAACCAGTGTTGGCTCAGACGTTGGCTCTACTTGATCTGGACCACAAGCTGCAAAAAACAAAACAAAGAACAAGGATGTGATCAGGTGTTTTTTCATGGTCATGTGTTGTTTTGAAAAATAATACAATTAAAACAGAAACGAAAATCCACTCCTTAGCATATGTTTCAAAATTGATCCAAAAGTTCTTTCTTTCGAGCCAAGATCTTGGCATAACACGCCAACTGGTCAGATCTACTTAGTTGATAGTCAGTTAAAAATACTTTATACTAATTCATAATTTTTAACCATCACCAGATTCCATTCTTCAGAGCTCGCGATAGAGTATATAGAGATAAAATTCTGAGGGAGTACCAAAACTATCATAATTTACTTTGATCAACTCAGGATAATTTGCTTTTTGCCTTTCCTTTAAGATCTCAAAATCAGCTTTGAAGTCTATTCTGCCAGATCTGTCTACCATTTTGTACATACTTACAAAACCAGATGTCTTAAAGCGTAAATTGTCAATAAGACCAATAAGTGAAAACGGCATACACTCAAGATTGGACTTAACTTTTTCAAATGGATTTCTTTTCGCCTTATCAAAAAACAAATAATTGACTTGAGCTTCTCCAATTGTATTGGTGCGGAGTAATTGAATAATTCTCCTTATCGTAACACCTGAATCGGTGTAATTGTACAAAAGACTATCCGTTCTATATGAATTGCCTTTAGGTCCAGAAGTATCAATCCTGATTCTCATACGGTTAGACCCATCAAACAGAAACGCCGAACTTCCGTAATTGGAGGTTGTATAACTCACTTTACCGTTCTGATAAAAATAGTTGTATCGTGTCCATTCAATATTATTGTGTGCTAAGGATATCACCTCACCCTGCTGATTGTAGTCGAAGTAGTGGGTTCTGTCAAACTGATTCCCGGTATAAATACGCTCTCTTAGTGTTGAAATCAGCCCCTGGCTGCTATAAGAAAATTCAGTGACCTTACGTGGAGCCGAGGTATCAAAGTTTGAATTGTTCAGCTCATATATAGCATAAGGCACCAGACTCGGTTCCGGAAGGGGTTCCACCTGATCGCGAGTACAAGCTGTAAATAAAATTGAAGCAAACAAAAGTTTTAAGAGGTTTTTTTTCATATTTCACTTAGCTTATAGGTAAGATAATAAACCTAAAGCAAAAATACAACCCTACACCCTCGCCATTTGTTTCAAAGCCACCACAAAAGCATCCAGTTCTTTCTCCGTAGTATAAACATTTGGGGTGATCCGGCAGCCCATCACATTGGCATAGCCGATGGCCACGGTGAAAACTTTATGATCACTCATCAGTTTTTTAGCCATCTCGCCGGGGTCCATACCTTTTATGCCTACATTGGCAATGCCGCAGGATCTTTTGGCATCTGTTGTTGGCGTGTTCAATACAATACCCGGAACATCTTTCACGCGCGAGGTCCAGAATTGCTGCAGGTAACGAAGCCTCGCCTCTTTTTTCTCCGGCCCAATCATTTCATAATACGCAATGGCATCTTCAATAGTAAGATCCGTGGCACAGGGATGCGTGCCCGTATGATTGAGTCGATAGATATCTGACATGTTCTTATTCCCATCGCCGATCAACGGCCAAACCTTGGCTACTTTATCTTTCCGTACATACAGGAAACCCGCGCCCAGCGGCACGCTCAACCACTTATGCAAGGAGGTCCCATAATAATCACAACCCAGATCCGGAATACTATAACGAATATGCGCAAACGCATGTGCACCATCGACCATCACTTCAACGCCGCGCGCATGCGCCATATCGCAGATCTTTCTCACCGGCAGAATCTGCCCCGTGATATTCACCATATGACAAACCATCAGCAGTTTCGTTTTTGGCGTGATGGCATCGGCATATATTTTTACGATCTCCTCATCCGAGGTTGGTATATTGGGTACGGATACTTTCTTCAACACCACACTATATCGCTTTGACACCTGTTCAAACATATCCAACATCGCACCATAATCCTGCAGAGCCATGACAGCTTCATCGCCAGCCTTCCAGTCTTGCCCGCCGATGATCATATCCAGAGATTCTGTTGTGTTACGGGTGATGATCAACTCTTCTGCTGTGCATCCGGCAATGGCAGCGAGCTTTGCCGCCATGCGTTTTTTATTGTCCCACTGTACCGTACGCATATAATAAGATCCCTGGTAGTTGATGTCACGTATATGCTGAAGGTATTTGTCGAGAATAGGCTGCGGAACAAAATTATAGTACCCATTTTCCAGGTTTATATAATCCGGCTTCAACATGTATTGCTGACGGATCCCATTCCAGAACACATCGTCTGAGGCCAGTGCATCTGGCGACAAATGTTGTACTGCGGAAAATTTTGCCGCAAGGGCATCCATTCCAAAACCCCTACCTACCGTGGCAAGTGCCATCTGACGGATAAACTGTCTTTTGTGCATGACTTATTTTCCTCCTTTGATCAATACTTTATAGAAGTGAACACTACGAACCAGGTCCTGAATGCCCACGCGCTCATCGATCCCATGAAAACCTTTGGCATTGGTCAGCGGCGTAAAATTCAAAACAGCATCGCTGAACTTTCTGAAATACCTGGAATCAGTTGCGCCAATGACTAAGTATGGTGTAACGATTGCATCCGGCGCGGTCTCCTGCACCGCTGCCAGCACACGTTTATACATCGGGTGCTGAGAGGACGTTGAAGGCGATGCTTCCATCAGGGAGATGGTTTGTTTCTTCACTTGCACGCGATCATCATTGATTGTTTTAATAAAGAAATTCACCACATCATCACTGGTTTCACCGGGCAGGATCCTGCTGTTAAAGGTTGCCTTTGCTACAGAAGGGATCACATTGTCTTTGATACCGGCATCAACAATGGTAGGTACGATGGTAGTGTGTACCATCGCGTTGGACTTATGGGAAACCTCCAACTTTGAGATGATGGTGTTGCTGAACAACCACATGTTGCTGATGGCAAGCCGGTTCAGGAATCCCTGGTAAGGACCGATGCTGCGCATGAACTCATCAACCGCAGGCGTGATCCTTGCCGGCATCTGTTGTTTGCGAACATTATTGATGGCTTTATTCAACACGTCAATGGCTGTTTCTTTCATGGGCATCGATGAATGTCCTCCAGGAATCTCCACCGTGAGATCAACATTCACATAGCCCTTCTCGCCCACGCCAATCAATGCAATGGGACGTTTCAACTCCGGCATATTCTCCGTATCAATCATTCCGCCCTCATCCACCACCAGTTCAGGATGAATATTGTTGTCGCTGAACCATTTCGCAATGATATTGGCCCCGCGTTTTCCGGAGATCTCTTCATCATGGCCAAAACAGATATAGATGGTCCTGTCCGGCACCCAACCTTCTTTCAGCAATTGCTCAGTAGCCTCCATGATACAAATGGCCGATGCCTTATCATCAACAGCGCCCCTTCCCCAAACGGTATCGCCCTTGATCGTGCCACTGAAGGAAGGCACGGTCCATTTTTTCTCTGCGATGGCTTCCACTGGTACCACATCCAAATGAGCCATCAGTACTATGGGCTTGGAAACGGTGTCCTTCCCTTTCCAGGTGAAGACGTAGCTGAACTCGTTAAAGCTCATCCTTGGCAACCTTGTGTGCATGACCGGATAAGTGGTCTCCATAAAAGTTCTGAACTTCAGGAACTCGGCTGTATCTATCGCCAGCGTATCCCCAAACGAAACCGTTTTGATCTGTATGGCCGCACTCAGGTGCTGTGCAACGGAGTCACTCACGCCGGTGATAACGGCTGGCGCACCGCCTGGGGTTCCTTTAGGAAAGCGAAAAGTATTGATAAGCAAGACGATGGTTAAAACAATAACGGCCAGCAGGGCAAGGCCCAGGATTTTTTTGATCATGAATTGCAGTCTTTTTCGGCTGAGTACCCAAGATACCGATTCTGGTCAAAATACGTGTTCCTCCGATGGCTACCGTAAAATTACGGACAAGAAAAATCAGTATTTCCAGCCTTGCAAATGCCTGACAAAGGATGTTACTTTATGATGTAAATTCAATACACTATGATCCTCATGATGTTCCTGGGGAACGACCTTATTGAGGCTGTTTTGCTCGACAAAGCAAACATTCCCCTGCCAGGCTATCTTGGCAATTTAAAACGGGCATTGAAAGAAAAATATCGGGACACCCTGCTTCAGGCTCCTCAGCCTCCGGATTTTTTCATCATGAATCCCATGGAACGGCAACAGTCGTTAAACTAATATTCCTCAGTTCCCTTGCGGCATGTCTATCATTCATTTGGCAACAACTCTTCCCTGATAGCTGATGAACTGCCGATCAGAACTGGTGATGTTAAGGGTTGCCGTGCCATTGTCAAAGAATACAAAACTTAAGTCGCGGTCCGCATTAAGATCCTTGGTTTTAATGGTTAGCAACCATTTGTTTTTCTTACCCGCTTTTGAATCATATGTGAACTGGTAGGATGTAAAATTCATACCGTTGTCTCCGGTTATTGAACTCACATTAAAAACCCTTCCGAAATACGGCAGGTCAGAGATCAGGGTATCACCACTTACCCGAACCGTATAATTGACGCCTGTCAGTTGCCTCATTCCGCCTTTGCTGGGCGTCATGGTTGATGCCTCGAAAGTAAATGCTTTTGCCTCCACCCATTTTTTCACCATGGCCATAGCCGAAGAATCCTGGGCACTGGCATTGAAGGCAACGCAGAGCATCGCCAAGAAGGTGATCATTTTATTCCGCATGATATAAAGTTTAAACGAATATCCAAATCAACTCTAGCTGCTAAGGTATGCTGTTTAATTTATTTTTTTTCATACCGATAAAGGCGAAAAACGCTCCCCACTTTAGAGTGCCTACGCAGAACTGACACTTGTAATTGCCTTTTTCAATTTCCATTCAATATTGGTTACGCAAGGAAAAAGCAAGTTGAACCCGCTGGAAACATCGTCTGCCTTGTTGGTCAATACATATAAATCGCCAACGGTTTACGTATATCGGTAACCTCAAATCATCACCAGGAATTACAATAAAATATAGCCTATTTAATTGATAGACTAATTAAAACGCAGTAATCTTACTGCGTTCAATATGAGAAATCTAGTATTTGTGATGATCCTGTTGGGAGGATCTGTTTTACCAGCCGTTGCTCAAAAAACACTTGAAGGCGTGATACGTGATGGAAAAGGTCAACCTGTAGAGGGCGCCACTATCCTTCTAACGGGAACCAAGTCCTTCGCGGTGGCCAGTTCATCGGGCAAGTTCAAATTACAGTTAAATAGTGCACCGTCTTTTACCCTGCAGATCTCATCAGTGGGCTACTCGTCGGCTGATGTGGTACTTCAAAGCCTGCCAGACTCACTGTTGTCCATCGTATTGATCGAAAACAACCAGATGGCTGATTTGGTGATTACCTCCAGAAGAAGGATCGAAACGGTTCAGCAGATGCCCATCGCCATTTCAGTGGTGGGCGGCAAACAGGTGGAAGATGCTGGCGCATTTAACGTTAACCGATTAAAAGAACTAGTCCCTACCCTTCAATTATACTCATCCAACCCAAGGAACACAACACTAAATATCAGGGGGACGGGATCAACCTTCGGGCTTACCAATGACGGGATTGATCCGGGTGTGGGCTTCTATGTTGACGGCGTGTATTATGCCAGGCCAGCCGCAACAACTTTTCCAAATAGCTTAACTCAGTTCGCAAATCGCGAGTTCGCAGTTATTACTGCAGCCTTGCGGCCTTGCGACCTGCGAACTAAATCTTAACTACACTTCCAGACCGCACACTTTCGTCGCAGGCGAAAGCGATTCTAAGGGAATTCACCGCATCTTCGATGTGGTCCGTCAGATCCATATCCTTCTGGATGGCCTTTAGGAAAAAAGCCTGCTCCTGGTTGCAAAGCTCCTGGTGATCCGGTTCATCGGTAAGATCGATCCATTCATCTGGCCGTGTAAATGCATTGTTGGCATCGATGTCTGCATGGTGCCATTTCAGTGACTCCGTTTTGGTATGGGATTCCACAGAATCAGATTTGCCCTTTCCGCCGGCCTCTTTGGCTACGATTGACACACAGCCTTTGGGGCCGATGACATCTTTCACAAAAAAAGCGGTCTCGCTAATCATGGGACCCCATCCGGCCTCGTACCATCCCACAGATCCGTCTTCAAAACGGATCTGCAGCTGCCCGTAGTTGTAATTGCCTTCGGGGATATCTTCTGTAAGCCTTGCACCAATGGCCGTGACCGATACAGGTTTTGACCGCACCATCTGGCACATCACATCGATATAATGTACACCACAGTCCACTATAGGACTCAGGCTTTTCATCAGGTTGCGATGCACGTTCCACATATAGCCATGGCTCTGTTGGTTGAGGTTCATTCGCATCACCAACGGCTTACCCAGTTGCTGCGCAATATCGATAAACCTTATCCAGGAAGGATGATGCCTAAGGATGTAACCGATGACAAGTTTCTTGCCGGCCAACTTAGCCGCAGCAGCCACCCGCAAGGCACCTTCTACTGAATCAGCGATCGGCTTTTCCATGAAAACATGACAACCAGCTTTAAAAGCGGCTATCGCAAAAGCCTCATGCGTGTCTGGGTAAGTGGAGATGCAAACGGCATCAGGATGCGTAGCTTCCAGGGCTTCATCGTAATCACTATATAAAGGATATCCACCACCTAACTGCTGGTTAAGGACCTCCTTGGAACCACCGGTAGAAACCAATCCACAAATACTAAATTCTGGATGGGTATGGTATGCCATGGCATGGGACGCACCCATATTGCCGCAGCCTACCACTAAAATGCGAACGGGATCTGCTGTTTTCAATGCAAAAAAGTTGAAAGATGAACAAGGAGCCAAAAATATGGACTTTCCCCATAGAGCCTATGTATATTCGTCACCCCCCTGTTAACAGTTGTGTAACTACATTTGAGCGGTTTCCGGAATAGTTAAAAACGGAATGAATGAAAGTATTGCTGATTGAAGATGAACCCTCCGTAGCGGGTATCATCAACAAAGGACTTACCGAAAATAAATACCAGGTATCTGTGGCGCCAGACGGTAACCTTGGCATGCAGATGGCCACGGCTCATGCATTTGATGTTATCATACTGGACGTAATGCTGCCCGGCATCAACGGGCTGGAGGTCTGCCGCAGACTCAGGGCTAGTAAAAACCAAACGCCGATACTTTTCCTCACCGCGTTGGGTACCACAGAAAACATTGTGGCCGGACTGGAAATGGGCGGAGACGATTATCTCGTCAAACCGTTTAAACTGGCAGAACTGGAGGCGCGCATCAAATCCCTGATGCGCAGGCAGGGAAAAAACCAGGCGGATGAAGAAGAAAGGATCATGTTTGATGAGATCACCGTGGATTTCCGTGCAAAACAGGTGATTTTTGACGGCAAATCGATAGCCCTAACCTCAACAGAATTCAAACTCCTTGAGTTTCTGCTTCGCAATAAAAACAAGGTGGTGAACCGGATGGAGATCCTTGAAAAAGTGTGGGGTATTGATTTCAATATGGGTACCAATGTAGTGGACGTCTACGTCAATTATCTGAGAAAAAAACTCCTCACCCATACCGGCAAAAAACCCATCCAGACGATCATTGGTATGGGGTATATGCTGAAAGTCTGACCATAACCCCGGGCGCATGAAGATTCAGACCAAAACAACCATCCTTTTCACGATTCTTACGGCAACGATCTTCCTGATCCTTAATGTCACAGTGTACTTTTTCATCAATGAATACGCGCATCGTGACTTCAACAAACGTCTTGAACTCAGAGCTAAAATATCTGCCCAGTCCAGATTTGAAAAAGACGAATCCTCTACCCATACCTTCAACGATATCCAAAAAAAATACCTCGAAAAACTTCCGGAAGAACGAGCCTTCATTCTTGAAGTAGACAGCATAACTGGAAAGATCAATACTGAAATCCCAAAAGCTCTACCACCAAAATACCTTAAAGAGATCATCGAAGGGAAAGGCAGCACGGTTTATTACCAAAATCGGTATCGCCATTTTGCAGGATTTCTGCACCAGGGGCATAACGGCAACCATATTGTGATCAATTCAGCTACCAATGAATACAGCAGTGAGATGATGCAATGGCTAAGGATCATCAAGATCATTCAGTTCATCTGCGCAGTTATCCTGATCTATACCGTTGGATTGTATTTCTCCAGGAAAACATTTCAACCCATCCGGGACATCATCAGCAACGCCAGGATGATTAGTAGCAGAAATCTACACCTACGGCTCAAAGAGCAGGAAGGGTCAGACGAGATCGCGGAGCTGACTTCTACGTTTAACCAGATGCTCAGCAAACTCGAGACCGCCTTTGACGCTCAGAACAATTTCATCTCCAATGCTTCACACGAACTTCGCACCCCACTCACGGCCATCATCGGCGAAGCCGACTATGCCCTGTCTAAAGAGCGAACGGCAGCAGATTACAAGCAAAGCCTTGAAGAAATTGCCCAACATGCAGAGAAACTGCAACAGGTTACTAAAGGACTGCTGGCACTTGCACAAACCGGATTCACCAACAGTGCAGGATCCTGGAAAAAAATAAGGCTTGATCAGTTGCTGTACGATGTGAAAGAAACCTGCGATACCATCATACCAAACAACCAGGTGTTTGTAGATATTCCTTCATTACCTGCAGATGAAGAACTGATCAGCCTGAACGGAAACTACGAACTGATGAAAATGGCGGTAAATAACATAGTCATTAATGCATGCAAGTATTCGGGTAACAAACCCGTCAGCCTGCAACTTCGAACAGAAGAAAACCAAGCCTCCATAATCATCCGTGATGAAGGGATCGGTATTCCGGAAGAAGAATTGAAACACATCTATGAGCCATTTTATCGTGCTTCCAACAGTAAATCCTTCCATGGGCACGGCATTGGATTTCCCCTTGCCAATAACATCATCCGCCTCCATAAGGGAAGGATCAATGTAAGCTCAACTGTTGGGAAAGGTACTGTTGTAACCATCCAGCTCCCCGTTGAAGTTCCTGCGGTGATGCTCAGATGACATATGGCATCTTAAAGCGGCCCCCCCAGGTTAATGATCATGTGATAAATGGCTAGCTTCACCTGTGAGCGTACCTTTTTTCCGGTCAATTCGGGATTTGGGGCGAAGACCCCGGCATTTCGGATGTCTTCGATACTAACAGCGGTAAAAATGTATGAATTGCAGCCGGTGATGTCCCGCCTGTTATTGAAATTCGCCTTAAGGACGTTCATCCTTTTCCATTCTACCCCATCGGTAGATATTTGCATAGCGAAGTTTTCACGGTATACGTTATCAGTGAGCCCCTCTAAAGTATCATGGCGTTGTGTATTGTCCCCAGGGGATTGACGGGAGAATATCCTGTTCATGAAGATATGGCCGGTGTTTATCAATTCCTGAATGAATTGCCGTTGGGATATCCGTATAAAGATGATGGGGTTCATTTAGGTTACTACTTGACTACAATGCATTAGCTCAATTAAAAAAACCTATTTGAAATTATTCTCATCTTCGTAATAGTTGTCAATGAATTCCCCCGCAGCCCTAAGAAGGTCTTCCCTATTTTGAATTGGACTGTTTGGCACTATTCTCCATTCCCATTCTCCAATTTCGTTTTCAAAATATTCAATTATCAAAAAGGAAGGGCCAATTTCTAATATCCTTGTATTAAATTTAAAATGAACCAATTATATTCACGAAGTGGATTTGGCACATAATACGGGATAACTGATACGTGACATTCGTGACCGTTAATTGTAGCATTTAGTGAAATCATAAATATGTGGTTTTCGAGAAAGTGTACCGCCCTGGGTACCGCAAACCAGGTATCAAAAATGGAAATGCCCATTGGACGGGCATTTCAGGAAAAAGATGGTAGTCCCGACAGGAATCGAACCTGTATCTAAAGTTTAGGAAACTTCTATTCTATCCATTGAACTACGGGACCGATTCAGGCTTGCCCTGGAGGGACGCAAAAATAAGGGTATATTTTCACCGAAAAAAGCGATTCCAGGGCAAAAATCACCCTTGGCAGCCAATTTTAGTTGTTTTCGTTAAATCCCTGAAGTGGTTTACCCAAGGATCCCCAACTAACAGGGCCTGTATTCAAAATCTCAAGCTAAGATTTAGATCGTCGCTGCAATGTATTTATGCCCTTGTGATCATCTTATCTCAATGAGCATTAGTCTTTTTCAGGTCCCTCGATGAAAAATATAAAGGAATAAGCATAGGTATCATCTCGTAATATGCGATCTGCATCACCAGCTGATCAAAAAAAAGAAAAATCAAAAACAACACTAGCAACCATCGATCCCAGCGCCTGGTAAAAAATCCAACAACAAAGAGCAACTCAATCAGCGTTGCAAGCAGATACAACACCCATCCAATTGTGGGATGATAAATAAGCCATTGTGTCCATCGTGTGAAGAAGGTATTGGGCGCCTGCGTAAGTAAATGTCCGTGTTGAAGAACCAATATGTTTGACATTTGTACAGGATTAAAAACCCCGCCCCAATAGATCTTCCAAAAACCCGCAGAAAAAAAGAAAAACAAGAAAACATACCTCAATCCACTGAGCACCAAAGAAAAACCCTTTTTATCCCTCACCAAAAACAACAAAGGCATCATCAGCCAAGCAAAATGCCCCTCAATAGAGTTGGTTGGATATAAGGTAAAAGTCTGAACATAGACCCAGTTCACCAATAGCATTAGCCACCCAAGTAACCACGACCTCCCTGGCCAACGACTGTCCACCAAATACCACAGGAGCGGCATGGTGTAAAAAAACAGATCGGCCCAAATGTAAATCCCTGGATGACTGATCAACCACTGATGAAAACCGGAACGCATAAACAACCAGGAAGTTCCATCCATTCTCGTCTGGAAAACAAAAGGATCATATTGGTACAACCAACCCCCATCTAACCATTTCCAGATTCCCAATGCATAAAAGATCAGCAAGTAAGCCTGTCCCACCTTTCTGCGCGTGGAAAAGCCGTGATTCACTTCCTGATCCATTTTCCGTCAAGGTTTTGATAAGTTACCCGTTTAACTGAATCTAGTTTGCGTCCGGTGATTTTCAGGAACATCGCGCGCCATTTATTATCTAAAGCCTCATCGCTAAGTTTATTCAGATAGGGATCAGTGGGCCACTGCAGGCCAACACCACTCGTCAATCGAATAATCTCAGACACAAACCACTCGTTTTTCTGCAAATCTGCGGAATATGAGTAGGCCATTTTCAATTTATCCCAGCTTCTGGGCGAGACTTCAGTTGGGCTTAACAACTTTCCTTCGGAATACATTTCTATAACTCCTATGCTATCCACCCGCGGAAATTTGGTGGCGTACATAGAGTAATTGAAAAAAGGACTGAACACCATTCCCCGGTTATATGTCACAAATGCCTGTCCGATGATGAACAGGACCACCAGGGTGAAAAATAGTTTATTGTAATGCCAGGCTTTCCTCAAATACATGTGGACCGAAATTAAGGATAAATATCTCTGCCAGTAGCCATGCCTCCACTAGCTGCCTTATCTTTGCGCCATGAAATGGTTTGATACGTTTATCCGATATAGATTCTGGATCAGTCTGGTGGTTTTGGCCGTAGCCGTGCTGGTTAATGTGCTCAGTGGTTTTTGGCCCGCATTTATCCTCTATCTGGCCGCCGTGATCATGCTGTTCACACACTTTTTCTTCGGTCCGCTTAGGCTGATACAGGCTGACCTTGAAGCCGGGGATTTTGAAAAGGCCGAAAAGGTGCTGGACCTCGTATGGTTCCCTAACCTGCTCTACAAGCCCGTCCGTTCCGTATACTATACCCTGAAAGGGAACATCGCGATGATGCAGCAGGACTTCGATTCCGCTGAAAAACATATGAATAAATCCCTGGACCTGGGTCTACCCATGAAAGAGGCCGAGGGGGCCAATAAACTCCAGCTGGGGATGATGGCTATCCAGAAAGGGGATATGAAAAAAGGCGAATCCCTGATCCGTGCCGCCCTGAAAGCGGGCATCCCTGACAAGGAGAGTGCTGCCCTTGCTTACCTGCAAATGTCCCAGATCATGATGCAAAAAAGGGAATTCCGAGCCGCCAAAGACTATTTCCGCCGGGCAAAAGCCCAAAAACCGACCGCCAAACAGGTGGTTGACCAGATCAAGCAGATCGAGAAATACATATCCCGAATACCTGGTTAATGTGGCAATGCGGTAATGCGGCAGTGCGGCAATTGCCCTCAATGCCAAATCCCCAATGACCAGTGCCTCCTATTGCCCAATGCCAAATGCCAAATGCCTGCATATGTCCGCCAAAAGCGGACATATGCATTACATACCACTAAGTGGGTATAGGGTGACAATCGCTTGTCCGTTAATTTGCACCCATACAACAGCCGTTGTTAACCTATATACCTACCTGCTTACTCGCTTGGTATTTGCCAAAAAGTGCTTCTACCTTGGCCTTTCTGAATGTGAAGATGCTTTTTAGTTGATTCCTGACAAATATCGTATCGGCAAGATCGCCAAGCCACCATCCTGGCAATCTATAATGCACAATGTCCGTCATTTCCACACCTCCGGGGATCTCCCTGAAATGGTGCTGGTGATGCCATAGGGCATACGGTCCCACCCGCTGCTCATCCACAAAAAATTCCCGATCCTTCACGTGCGTGATCTCCGTCATCCAAAACATCGGTATACCCAAAACAGGCTTAACCGTATAAGTGATCACCTGGCCCGCATACATCTCATCCCGGAACAAACTGTTCGTGAATTTCAGGTTGAGGTATTCAGGCGTCATCTCCGCCAGATTTTTCGGATGCGAAAAAAAAGCCCAGGCCTCATCCAATGATACCGGCAATGCTTGCTTTTCCCTTATCTCATATACTGCCATAAAGTAGATCCTTTTCCTTTAACTTGAACCTTCGTTTAAACACGCAAATCGCCCTTATGTTGACGCTTCCGGAAAAACTATTGTCGGCCTACGAAAAAGAATACGCCCAACTGAACAGCAGCCAGAAAAAAGCTGTTGACACCATCGAAGGTCCGGTCATGGTTATCGCAGGACCCGGAACAGGTAAAACCCAGATCCTCGCCCTGCGCATCGCAAAGATCCTGTTGGAAACAGATGCGCAACCCCAGAATATCCTCTGCCTAACTTTCACTGATGCCGGCACCGTGGCCATGCGTCAACGCCTCACGCGTTTTCTTGGCAGTGATGCTTACAAAGTCAACATCCACACCTTCCATTCCTTCTGCAATAAAGTGATCCAGGAACAGGGAAGGGTACTGCGCAAACAGGATCTGGAACCGCTGAGTGAACTGGAACGCATTCAGTTTATGAAAGAATTGATCGATGGGTTTGCGAATGATGACCCACTGAAAAGAATGAAAGGGGAAGTGTATTTTGACCTCGGTAACCTCACCCGGCTCTACTCCAACATTAAACGGGAAGCCTGGGAGCCTGAAAACATTATCCGCCATATCGATCATTATATCGATGTCACCATTCCGGAAAATTATACTTACAAAAAAACACCTGAAAAAGGACTCACCGCAGATGGGAAAAAAGAGGTTGATCGCTTCCAACGGTCACGCGCAGCCGTAAAAGCTTTTTCCCGATACCAGCAGATCCTCGACAAAAACAACCGATATGATTTTGATGATATGATCAACTGGGTGATCCGGCTCTTCTCGAACAACAAAGAAGTGCTACTCTCCTACCAGGAATCTCTTCAATACATCATGGTTGATGAATACCAGGACACCAGTGGTTCACAGAACCGCATCGTGGAACTCCTCACCTCCTATTGGGAACAAGACCCTAACCTCTTTGTGGTGGGGGACGATGACCAGAGTATCTATCGGTTCCAGGGTGCCAACATCGAGAACATGCTGGCCATGCGGCACAAACTGGGCCGCAACCTTACTACCGTAGTTCTCACGGAAAACTACCGGAGTGTGCAGCCCATCCTCGATGCAGCGGGTGGACTGATTAGCAAAAACCAGAAACGATTGATCTTGAAGATCGATGGACTCACGAAGGATTTGACGGCCGCAAGACCCGACCGGCGTGGACTTGATATCATTCCTGAAGTAAGGGTGTACCCTAATGAATTTGCCGAAAACCTGCATATCACGGAATCCATCAAACAACTGATCCACGAGGGCGTGAAACCCGGACAGATCGCCGTGTTGTATCGGGAACATAAATTTGGAGACGAGTTCCAGCGCTTCCTCATGGAAGGCGGTGTTCCATTTTATGTCAAGCGTTCCATCAATCTTCTGGAAGATCCCTTCATCCGCCAGGTCCTCAACTTTTTCCGCTACATCAATCTGGAAAATGATCTTCCTAACGGTGGCGAATACCTGCTGTTTGAGATCATGCACTATCATTTCTTCCAACTTATTCCTTCAGAAATTGCAAGGATCACCCGGGAAAGAAAAGGATCCCTGCGGGAGCATATTGAGCATATTTCTGCAGCACAGCAAGGGTTGCTGTTTGCGGCAGACGAAACCTCGGCCAAGGTCAAAGCCCTGGCTGACCTGCTGAACAGCCTCCAGAAAGACTCCTTCAACCTGCCCCTGCAACGCTGGTTTGAAAAACTGATCAATGAAGCCGGCATCCTGGCGTATATAGACCAAAACGAAGATAAGATCAGGCTGATGGAAAAGCTGAGTTGCCTCTTTGACCACATCAAGGAAGAAACACACCGGCAGCCGCTTATGACCTTGAAAGAATTCGTGGAGATCATTGACCTGATGGAAGCCAATAGTCTTCCGCTTCCGCTGATCCAGACCACAGGTAACGATAAGGGTGTGAACCTGATGACCTGTCATGGCAGCAAGGGCCTTGAATTCGGTTATGTATTCCTGTTAGGTGCGCGTTCAGACGTATGGGAGCAGAAAAAGAAAAACAACAAAGGCTTTCCGATGCCTCCCTCCATATTTGAAGGAGGGGTTGATGAGGCATTGACGGAGGAAGAAGATCGCGAAGAGCTGCGACGTCTTTTCTACGTTGCCATCACCCGTGCGGAGAAATACCTTTATATCTCCTATCCAAGGGCCACCAATGAAGGAAAGCCCATCATCGCTTCAATGTTTCTGGAAGAGATCAGGGCCACGCTTGATATCCCGGAACAAGTGGTGGAGCCAGACCGGGAAATAACCTATACCTATCAGCAACTGCGTTTCGGTGTGGTTGCAAAGCCCGTGATGGCCGCCATCGAAAAAGGATATATCGATGGGCTGCTGGCGAAATTTGTCATGAACGTGTCTGCACTGAACAACTTCCTGGAATGCCCACTGGGCTTCTATTACACCAATCTCGTGAAGGTGCCGGGTGCCAAATCCGAAAACGCTTCTTTCGGCACCGCGGTGCACGAGGTCCTGCAGTTAATGTATGATGAAGGCAAAGGGAAAACGCAGTTCCCTGAGCTGCGTAAATTTCTGGACCAGTTCCGGAAAGAACTGCTGAAAGAAAGAGAACACTTTACTGAAGAAAGTTTTAAGCGATACACAGACCACGGATTACAAGTCCTTACGGCCTTCCACGCCCATCGATTTGAAAGTAAAACACCACCTCAGGTGCTCCTCACGGAATACAAGCTGGATGGGGTTGCACTGGATGAGATCCCGCTCCGTGGCTTCACTGACCTCATCACCTTTGAAGGAAACCAGATCGTGATCACAGACTTCAAAACAGGGGATATGGAAAAGTCGAGGAACCGTTTCCGTCGCCCTGGTGAACACAACGACTACCCTTATGGCGGTAACTACTGGCGGCAGGCGGTGTTTTATAAAATCTTAGTTGACCTGCTGCCGAAAAACTGGAAGGTACAGTATGTGGTGTTTGATTTTGTGGAACCAGACAAAAAGGGGAAATGGCACCAACAGCGGATCGATATTACTTCACAGGATGAAATAGAGGTCAAACAGCAGATCCATGAGGTATGGGACAGGATCCGAAAGCATGATTTCTATACAGGATGCGGAAAAGAAGATTGCAGCTGGTGTACCTTTGCGAAGGACAACAAGATCTACCTGCGGTTGGAAGAAGAGACGATGTAAAGACGGTTTTAACAAGCACATTCCATCGGTGAAAAGGAAACAACGTAAGTTTGCAAGCCTTTGCAGCAGGCAGATCCAGAAGCACATGACACATCGATTTTCGGCCAGCATTTTTTTCCTTGTGGTGACGGCATTTTTTTTCCGCTGTGGTCAGCCCGTGCCGCCTACTGGTGGCAAAAGAGATTCGCTGGCGCCAAGGCTCGTGCGGGCAATGCCTGCTGATTCTGCCGTGAACATGCGCTCCAACCGGATTATACTGGAGTTTGATGAATATGTTCAACTACAAAACCTGCAACAACAGTTGGTAGTGAGTCCCGTGCCTTCCACATTGCCGCAGGTGGATGCCAAGCTGAAAATAGTGACCATCAAGTTGAAAGATTCCCTCCAACCCAACACTACCTATGCACTCAACTTCGGGAACGCTTTGCAGGATATCAATGAGAACAACCCACTTCCAAATTTCACTTACGTTTTCAGCACAGGATCCCAACTGGATACCGCAAAGATTTCTGGCCGGGTATTATTGGCAGAAACGGGAAAGGCAGACAGTACCATCATTGTAGTCTTGCATAACAACCTTTCTGATACCGCCTTCCAGAAACTAAAACCTAAGTATTTTGCAAGACTCAACAAAGAAGGGTTTTTCATCTTTCGGTTTGTAATGCCTGGCACCTATAATATCTATGCGATCAAAGATGGTGTTGATTTGAGATACGATTCCCCGAAAAAGGTGATTGCTTTCCTAAATAAAACCGTGGAGGTGGGAGATAACAGTGAGCCCGTTAAATTATACGCTTACGAAGAAAAAGATACTACAACCCGCAGCATCATTACCGGCCTTCCCAAAGTAGCCTCTTCAAAAGACGATAAAAGATTAAAATTCCAGACCAACCTGGAGACTGGTACCCTTGATATTCTTGGTGACCTATTGTTACGCTTTGAACGGAATCCTACCAAATTCGATACCGCAAAAATCAGGCTCACGGATGAGCAGTTCAACCGAATCCCGGATTATCGTTTGCGCCTGGATTCCAGCACGGCGAGCATTCAGTATGCCTGGAAACCCGGCACCAAATACGCTTTGTTCATTGAAAAAGGCCTTGCTGAAGACTCTCTGGGGAATCAGGTCCTGAAAACGGACACTTTGAGGTTTGAAAGTAAAAAAGAAGCCGACTACGGAAGTCTGTTGATCAGGGCCAATAACCTCGATACTTCCAAGAGACCAGTGCTGATGTTCTTTGTGAACGATACCAAAAAAAGGAGCCTGAAGATCAACCAGGCCCGCATCAACATTCCGTTGATCCAACCGGGAGATTATGAATTAAGGATCCTCTTTGACACCAACGGGAACGGCATCTGGGATCCGGGAGAATTCAGTAAGAAGATACAGCCGGAGATCGTTATACCGAGGAAACAAAGACTCAATATCAGGGCCAACTGGGACAACGAAGTAGAGATTGATTTGCAGGAGGTCATGAATCAAGGTTAAATTTGCAGCATGTTCTTTTCATCACAACTACTGGAGAATGCGGTAGGCGAATTCGCCAAGCTACCCGGTATCGGCAAGAAAACCGCACTCAGATTGGTGCTTCATCTCTTAAAACAGGATGCAGACCAGGTGGATCAGTTCAGTGAAGTGATCAGCAGGATGCGCAAAGAGATCCGGTTTTGCCAGCGATGCAACAATGTGTCCGATGCCGATATTTGCTCCATCTGCGCCAACGTTTCCCGCAAACACGAACTAATATGCGTAGTGGAAACCATCCGTGAAGTCATTGCCATTGAAGCCACCCAACAATTCAACGGCACCTATCATGTGCTGGGCGGCGTGATCTCCCCATTGGATGGAATTGGCCCGGATCAGCTCCAGATAGAAGGATTGTTGAACCGGGTGACCAAAGACAAAGTGGAAGAGATCATCTTCGCCCTTAGCCCCACCATCCAGGGAGATACTACAATATACTATATCCAGAAAAAGCTAAAGGCCAGCCACGTAAAGATCACAACCATTGCCCGAGGCATCGCTTTTGGCGGGGAATTGGAGTATACCGATGAGATGACCCTTGCAAGAAGCCTTCAGAACAGACTGCCGATTGAGAGCTATGTGTCTGGCAGATAAAGCAAGTTCGCAGTTCGCAGTTCGCGTAGGTCGCAGGGCCGCTGCGACCTGCGACCTGCGAACTGCGACCTGCGAACTGCGAACTATTTTTGCTATCTTTGCGGCACAGGCAGATTTGTTTATTGTTCGGCCTGTAGCTGTAAGGAAAACTGAACTAATAAACGCATCGATCTCTCTCCAGTGGCAGTTTTCCTTTACAGCATCGGTTTAAAAAAATTGACATGAAGACCATCCAGGATTTGTTGAAAGACAGGATCCTCGTGATTGATGGCGCAATGGGCACAATGATCCAGCGCTACAAACTTGAGGAATCCGATTACAGGGGTGAACAGTTTAGCAACTGGCACATTGATGTGAAAGGAAATAACGAGCTGCTCTGCATCACCAGGCCAGAAATCATTCGCGCTATTCATAAAGAATATCTTGAGGCCGGCGCAGATATTATTGAAACAAACACCTTCAACGCCCAGGCAATCTCTATGGCGGATTATGACATGAGTCATTTGTCGCGCCAACTCAACCTCACTGCAGCTGCCTGCGCAAGAGCAGCGGTGGAGGAGTATAAACAATCGAACTACTACGATCCTTCCAAGGGAGGGCCATTTGTAGCGGGAGCCATTGGCCCACTCAATAAAACCCTTTCCCTCAGCCCGGATGTCAACAATCCCGGCTACCGTTCCATCAGTTTTGACGAAGCGGCCAAGGCTTACTATGAACAGATAGAGGCATTGGCAGACGGAGGCGTTGACCTGTTGCTGATTGAAACCATTTTTGATACGCTCAATGCCAAGGCTGCCATTTTTGCCATTAGAAAATATTTCGCGGATGTGAAAAAGCCGTTGTTACCCGTGATGATCAGTGGTACCATCACGGATGCTTCCGGCAGAACGTTAAGCGGACAAACCCTTGAAGCTTTCTATACTTCGGTTATGCATGCCCGTCCGATCAGTATTGGCCTTAACTGTGCGCTCGGTGCAAAAGAAATGCGTCCGCACATCGAAGAACTTTCACAGATCGCTGCTTGTTATACATCGGCATATCCAAACGCTGGCTTGCCCAATGCGATGGGTGAATATGATGAGCGGCCAGACCAGACGGCACACTTCATTGAAGACTGGGCCAAAGAAGGATATGTCAACATTGTTGGTGGATGTTGCGGTACTACACCTGATCATATCAGGCATATCGCAGAAGCTGTCAGGAACATTACACCAAGGCCCTTGCCAGTTATTGAACACGTAGTTTGAATTTTATGAGTGAACTGATCCATATCAAACCATATATGCGACTCGCTGGCCTTGAACCCCTCGTGGTGAGGCCCGAAACGAATTTTATCAATGTTGGAGAGCGCACCAACGTTACAGGCTCTAAGAAATTTGCACGACTTGTCAGAGAAGGCATGTATGAAGAAGCGCTCAGCGTGGCACGCCAGCAAGTGGAGAGCGGTGCACAGGTGCTTGACGTGAACATGGATGATGCTTTGCTTGACGGCGAGAAAGCGATGGTGACCTACCTCAACCTCCTGCAAAGCGAACCTGATATCGCCAGGATTCCCATCATGATCGATTCATCTAAGTTCAGCATCATTGAAGCGGGACTGAAATGTGTGCAGGGGAAATGCATCGTGAATTCCATATCGCTGAAAGAGGGCGAAGAGAAGTTCCGTGAACAGGCTACCACCTGTTACAACTATGGAGCCGCGGTGATTGTGATGGCCTTTGATGAAAAGGGGCAGGCAGACACCCTGGAACGCAGGGTTGCCATTGCAGAAAGGGCTTACCGCATTCTTACTGAAGAAGTAGGTTTTCCTCCTCAGGATATCATCTTTGACCTGAACATCTTTGCCGTGGCCACTGGCATGGAGGAGCATAACAATTATGGAGTAGACTTCATTGAAGCCACGCGCGTGATCAAAGAGAAATTCCCGCTCGTGAAAATCAGTGGAGGCGTGAGTAATCTGAGTTTTTCATTCAGGGGTAACGATCATGTGCGTGAAGCGATGCATTCCGTATTCCTGTTTCATGCCATCAGGGCCGGTATGGATATGGGGATTGTGAACGCGGGCCAGTTGGTAGTCTATGATGAGATCGATCCCGTGCTGCGCGAACTTTGTGAGGATGTGATCCTCAATAGGAAGGCCGATGCAACGGAGAAACTGATCAGCCTCGCCGAAACAGTAAAGGCTAAGGGCAAGGTGGAAATAAAGGACGAAGCCTGGCGCAACGGTCCTGTGGAAGACAGGCTCAAGCACGCGCTCATCAATGGTATCACAGACTATATTGATGCAGACACAGAAGAAGCAAGGCTCAAATACCCTCGGCCACTGGATGTGATTGAAGGTCCGCTCATGGACGGTATGAATGTGGTGGGTGACCTTTTTGGCAGTGGAAAAATGTTCCTCCCACAGGTGGTGAAGAGTGCGCGCGTGATGAAAAAAAGTGTAGCTGTATTGACCCCATACATTGAACTTGAAAAAGCCAGTCAGTCGTCAGCCGGCAAAATCCTCATGGCCACCGTAAAGGGCGACGTACATGATATCGGTAAAAATATTGTGGGCGTTGTGCTAGGATGCAATGGATACGAAGTAGTTGACCTCGGCGTGATGGTTTCTGCAGACAGAATTCTGGATGAAGCAGTTAAACAAAATGCAGACATTATAGGCCTGAGTGGACTCATCACGCCTTCTCTGGATGAGATGGTGCATGTGGCACATGAAATGAAACGCCGGGGCATGAAACAGCCACTGATGATCGGCGGGGCCACCACTTCCCGCACGCATACTGCAGTTAAGATCAGTCCGCAGTATGAGAACCAGGTGGTGCATGTACTGGACGCGTCGCGGAGTGTGAACGTAGCAAGTAAATTACTTAGCAAAGAAAATAAAAAAGACTTCCTTTTACAGCTGGAAGATGAATACAATAAGATCCGTGACGACTTCGCGAAGAAGCAACAGGCCAAAATACTCATCAGTTATGCCGATGCAGTGAAGAATAAATTGGAGATCGATTGGACTACCTACAACCTGCAACACCCAACCTTTACGGGCACTAAAGTTTTCTCAGACGATAAGATCGAAGATATTATTCCCTATATCGACTGGGGTCCTTTCTTTATTGCCTGGGAACTGCACGGAAAATTCCCGGATATTCTTGCGGACCAGATAGTAGGTGCAGAAGCAACGAAGTTATACAAAGACGCGCTGGATATGTTGCTGCACATCTCCCGTGAGCAGTGGCTTCAGCCCAAAGCCGTGATCGGCCTCTGGCCATGCAACAGCAATGGAGCAGATACAGTGGTTCTTCAGGATGGAACCGCTTTGGAATTCTTGCGTCAGCAATCCAAAAAAGCGGCTGGTCAGCCAAACTATTCTTTGGCAGATTTCATTGCTCCTGCTGCCAGTGGCATACAAGATCATATAGGTGCGTTTGCGGTAACTATCCAGGGCATCGGGGAACATATCCGCAGATTTGAAGGGGCACATGATGATTACAATAAGATCATGCTGCAAGCACTTGCAGACCGGCTGGCAGAAGCCTATACCGAAATGCTGCATGAGAAAGTGCGCAAACAGTATTGGGGTTATGTATCTACAGAAGCCCTGAGCAATGAAGAATTGATCAAAGAAAAATACGAGGGGATTCGCCCTGCGCCGGGCTATCCCGCCTGCCCTGACCATACGGAGAAGCGTAAGCTGTTTTCACTCCTTGACGCATCAGCCGCAACAGGTATCCAGCTTACGGAATCACTGGCCATGTATCCCGCTTCATCGGTTTGCGGATGGTATATTGCGCATCCTGAGGCTAAATATTTCGGGCTGGGCAAGATCAATATGGACCAGCTGAAAGATTACGCGGCAAGAAAAGGTATGCGTGAAGAAGAAGCATTGAAATGGCTGAGACCGAATATGGAGTAATTAGAAAGTAAAAAGGTGGTTTACCGTTTTTACTTTTTAGTTTTAGTTTTTTAATTCAGTTCAAATGAGAATCATCTCCTACAACGTCAACGGTATTCGCGCAGCCATGAATAAGGGATTTATGGATTGGCTGAAAACGGATCCCGCGGATATTATTTGCGTTCAGGAAACCAAGGCCCTGAAAGACAATGTGGATCACAAGCAGTTTACGAACCTGGGCTACCACGACTACTGGTTCAGTGCACAAAAAAAAGGATACAGCGGTGTAGCGGTATTCACGAAAGTTAAGCCGGATAATATTGTTGTAGGGAACGGTCACCTGGAAAGCGATGATGAAGGCAGGGTGATCCAACTTGATTTTGGAAACATCAGGCTGATCAATGCCTATTTCCCCTCTGGTACTTCCGGAGATCATCGGCAGGATTTCAAATACATATGGCTTGATAAGTTCCTCGTGTACCTGGATGAACTGCGTAAAACGCATCCCAACCTCATCCTCGTAGGGGATTATAACATCGCCCACAAAGAGATAGACATTCACGACCCGAAAGGCAATAAAAACACTTCAGGTTTTCTTCCCGGAGAAAGGGCATGGATGGACAAGTTTCTGGCCAGTGGCTGGGTGGATACATTCCGCGTGTTCCATCCTGAACCAAATCGGTACAGCTGGTGGAGCCAACGTTTCCCGTCGGTCAGGCTGAACAACAAAGGCTGGCGGATCGACTATATAGCCGTTACAGAACCGCTTCGTGCTTTGTTGAAAGATGCAGAGATCTATCCCGATGTGAAACACAGTGATCACTGTCCCGTATACGTGGAGCTGGAATTAAAAAGTAAGAGCTAAAAAATTAGTCTGATTTAATTTTAAGTTTTTACTTTTTACTTCATGCTTATATACAACGTCACCATACAACCCACCTGGAGCATTCACGATGCATGGCTATTGTGGATGCGCGAGATCCATATTCCTGAGATCATGAAAACAGGGATGTTTACCCACCACAGAATCCTCAGGCTGATGGAGGTAGATGAAACAGAAGGACCCACCTACGCATTTCAATACTTTGCTTCATCCAAAGACAAGTATGAATATTACCTGGCAAACCACGCAATAGCCTTGAGGAATAAAACATATGAAAAATGGGGCGATCAATTCATCGCGTTTCGCAGTTTAATGGAGGTTGTGGAATGAGTGTGGATAAGATATTCTGACGCCTGGCCGCCACTACAACATGAGATAAATCATGATTTTAAGGATGCTCAAACCCACGTCAGCACTGCATTTCAAGCACCTACTGCCTAAAATTCAGTCCTGTAGCGGGTTTCAGCCAACAGCCCTTAATGAGCTGGTTCAAAGCAATGTCAACGAAAGTTGCTGAAATCCGCTACCACACTGGATTGTAAAGGGTAAAAAAATATTTTTTTGGTTTGTAAAAACGGATATATTTGTCCGCACGAATAAAAACTTCATCTATGAACAAAGCTGAATTAATCTCTAAGATTGCCGAAGACGCAGGCGTTACAAAATCACAGGCTAACGAAGCACTGGATTCTTTTATTGAAGCTGTTACCAAAACACTGAAAGGTGGTGGTAAAGTTACCCTGGTTGGCTTCGGTACTTTCTCTGTTACCAAAAGGGCTGCCCGTAACGGTCGCAATCCTCAGACTGGTGCAGTGATTAAAATCAAGGCAAAGAAAGTTGCAAGGTTCAAAGCTGGTAAAGAGCTTACCAGTAAATTATAATCTGATCCTGCGACAGAAAAAAAGCAAGGCATCTTGCCTTGCTTTTTTAATTTTGTAACGAACATAAAAACATATAACATGGGCAGAGGCGATAAGAAAACCAAAAAAGGCAAGATCTTCAAAGGCTCTCATGGCAAGGCACGTCCTGCAAAGGCGCGTCCTGCTAAGAAGGCGGAAGAGAAGAAAGGCTAATAGGCAGTTATTAATGTTATTGGTTAATGGTTATTTCAGTAACCCCTAACCCAATAACAATTAACATTTTCAATTCTTTACGCAGTGTAACTTAGGTCAATGACCAAATGCCTACGCTGCGTTTTTTTATGTCTGCTGGTGACCGACCTTCAGGCACAGGGAATCCTTCAGTACAAGCGAGCCAAAAAGACCAAAGCAAGTTTCACGAAGGGGAGCATCATCAGCTTCATGGCTGACCAGGGCTACTGGCGAAAGGGTCGGATTTCCCGTTTAAAGTCAGACTCCTTATTTATCCTGCCTCTGGTTATCAGGCCCCAATTCACCGGGCCAGACAGCACTTATTGGGATGAAGAAGGTTATGCATTTACTGACATCTTTGCTATGCCCAAAAATGGAATACTGATAGACTTTATAGATGGGCGATTTACCGTTAATGGTGATGGCGGACATGTGCATTGGTACTGGATCAAATCCGGATACTTATTCAGGCTTGCGGCCCTGACCTTCGCGGGTGTTTACCTGGCAAATGGTTTGATTCAAAATGATCTCGCGCTGGAATCCAGCATTGCTCCATTAGGCATAGCTGCTGGTCTCTATGCAGTAGGATTCACTATGAAGAAACTATATCACCCTTATAACAAGATCGGCAAGAAATATCATTTCGTCTATGTCCCATCCTCCTAATGCCCTATGCCTTTTGCCAATGCCTACTATGGCGCGAGACGCTGAATGATCCACTCATCATCTTTGTGGGTATAGAGAATCCTGTCGTGCAGCCGGCTTGGTCGTCCCTGCCAGAATTCAATAGAAAAAGGAACCACCCTGTAACCGCCCCAGTGAGCAGGGCGGGGAATAGATCCGGTAGAAAACTCCCTGGTGTACTTCGCTACATTTTGTTCAATAACTTCTCTGCCTGCAATGATCTCACTTTGGGGTGAACTCCAGGCACCGATCCGGCTACCTTCCGGCCTCGAATGAAAATAGGCATCGCTCTCCAAAGCATCCACTTTTTCAACCCGGCCTGTGATCCTCACCTGGCGCTCCAACTCCTTCCAGAAAAACAAAAGGCTGGCATATGCATTCTCGTGCATCTCCTGACCTTTGTGACTCATATAATTGGTAAAGAAAACGAAGCCCTGGTCAGAATAGTCCTTCAATAAAACAATCCTTGCTTTGGGTATTCCATCTTTCCCGGCAGTGGCCAGGGTCATGGCATTTACTTCATCGATCTCTGCCGCCTCTGCTTCCTTCCACCATCTGCCAAATTGAAGAAATGGATCCGCATATACATCGGCCTCACTGAGGCTCTCCAGCATGTATTCTTTTCTGATATCTGAGATTGCCATCACGAATGTTATTAGGTTATCTGATATTGGTTATTGCTTAAAAAACTAACCTATAACCAATAACATATATCTCAAGTTAGCTTACAAGTGTTCCCACTTTCTCTCCCATCACTACCCGCTTCAAATTACCGGGTTCGTTCATGTCAAATACGATGATCGGTAGTTTGTTCTCCATGCAGAGTGTGAAGGCGGTCATGTCCATTACTCGCAGGTTGTTATCGATACATTCTTTAAACGAAACCTGCTCATACTTTGTGGCAGTGGGATCCTTTTCCGGATCAGCCGTATAAATTCCATTTACCCTTGTTCCTTTCAGGATCACATCGGCACTGATCTCGATGGCCCTAAGGGAGCCGGCTGTATCCGTGGTGAAGTAGGGGTTACCGGTGCCGGCACCAAAGATCACTACCCGGTGTTTTTCCAGATGCCTGATGGCTCTTCGCCTGATATAGGGTTCGGCGATCTGTTCCATCTTGATGGCACTTTGTAAACGCGTGTACACGCCGAGTTTCTCCAACATCGCCTGCATGGCCATTCCATTGATGACTGTGGCGAGCATACCCATATAATCACCATGTGCCCGCTCAATACCTGTTTGGGATTCATTCATCCCCCGGTAAATATTTCCACCACCAATCACGATGGCTACTTCAACACCAAGCTCCACAATCTCTTTTACAAATCCGGCGTAGGTTGTAAGTACATCAGGATCCAGTCCATATCCTTTATCGCCCATCAATGATTCACCTGAAAGCTTAAGCAGAATTCTTTTATATACCGGTTGCATGAGGCTAAGTTACAAAAAAAGTTCGCAGTTCACAGTTCGCATAGGTCGTAGAAAATTCTCTGTGACCTACGCGACCTGCACTCTGCAAACTAAATAAAAAAGTCCCCCCGATTACTCGGAGGGACTGTATTCATTGCCACATTACCGCACTGCCACATTGCCGCATTGTCTTATTATCCAAGCGCAACACGCTTGAACGCAACCACTTTCACATCACCTTCTGCACTTTTCAGGTAGTCGCCCACGCTCCTGCCAGCATCCTTAACAAATGGTTGAGCAAGGAGGGTATTCTCTTTGAAGTATGCGTTCAACTTACCGTCAGCGATCTTGCTGATCATCTCTTCAGGCTTACCAGCCATTTTGGGATCATTCTTGATCTGCTCGGTCACGATGGCTTTCTCACGGGCTACAACTTCAGCAGATACAGAGTCCGCATCTAGCGCTACGGGATTCATTGCTGCAATCTGCATAGCCAGGTCTTTACCTGCTTCACCAACTGCTTTGCTGAACCCAACCAGTACACCCATCCTGTTTGCACCGTGGATATAAGAAGAAACATAATCTGCATCGATGCGCTCAAACTTGGCAATTCCGATTTTCTCACCAATAGAAGCAAGCTTATCGTTTACCATGTCAGAGATCTTTGCACCATTGATAGACAGTTCATTCAGTTCATCCACACCCTTCACGTTACCTGCGATAGCAGCGTTCATGATTGACTGAGCGAAAGCAACGAAGTCTGAATTCTTGCTCACGAAATCTGTTTCGCAGCTTAAGCAGAAAGCCAAACCTGTTTTGTTATCTGCAGTAGTAGCAGCCAAAACCACACCTTCTTTCGCATCACGGTCGCCACGGAGTGCCGCCACTTTCTGACCCTTCTTACGAAGCCAGTCGATAGCCGCTTCAAAATCACCATTCGTTTCTGTGAGTGCTTTCCTGCAATCCATCATACCGGCACCGGTAGACTGACGGAGCTTGTTAATATCCGCCGCAGTAATTGTTACTGTTGACATATTTTTAAATTAATGCTGTGTATAGATCTTATTTCCTTGTAGCTGGCCTACGTCCGCCACCGCCAGGACCTGCAACCCTGCGTTTAGGCTGACCACCTTTGGGACCGCCACCGCCACGCCTGTCACCACCTTTGTCTTCTTCTTCCAGCGCGAAACGAGAACCTTTCTCCTGTACTTCTTCCGTCTCTTCTGAATCATCAGCTTTCTCAGCCTGCCTTTCAGCAAGACCTTCCGCAATAGCTGCAGTGATAAAGTTAGCGATGATAGCCAATGACTTGGTTGCATCATCATTCGCAGGTACAGGGAAGTCTACTTTATTGGGATCGCAATTGGTATCAACGATACCGAAGGTCTGGATACCCAGGCGCTTCGCTTCAGCAAGAGCGATGTGCTCATGGCCGATATCGAAAATCAGGAGGGCAGCAGGAACGCGACCCAGCTGAGAGATACCACCCAGTACTTTATCCATCTTCTCTCTGTCTCGGCTAAGTTGCAGACGCTCTTTCTTGGTAATGCTGTCAAAGCTACCATCGCCCAGCATCTTCTCAATGCTTTGCATCTTCTTCACGCTCTTACGAACAGTGTTGAAGTTGGTCAGCATACCACCCAGCCAACGCTCAGTAACGAAAGGCATATTTACACGCTTGGCGCACTCCGTTATGATCTCCTTCGCCTGCTTTTTTGTACCTACGTACATGATCTTCTTACCGCTCTTTGCGATGCTCTTCAGGGCAGCAGAAGCTTCCTGCAGACACTCAACGGTTTTGTTAAGATCGATGATATGGATACCCTTTTTCTCTGCATAGATATAAGGGAGCATCTTAGGATTCCACTTCTTACGCAGGTGACCAAAGTGTACACCGGCTTCCAGTAACTGTTGTTGTAATGAAGTGTTATTTTCCATTGTATTTGTATATAATGTTGTTGAACAATTTGGGATAAGCAATGATTAACGTTTGCTGAACTGGTAGCTCCTACGGGCTTTCTTACGACCTGGTTTCTTCCTTTCAACGCCACGTGGGTCACGTGTCAGCAGACCTACCGCTTTCAAAGCAGGCTTTACTTCTGCATTCAGCTCAACCAGCACACGGGCAATACCCAGCTTCGCTGCTTCAGCCTGACCTTTCTTGCCACCACCGGCAGCATTGATCTGGATGTCATACTTGCCCACCGCATCAATGGTCTTCAACGGCAGTTCCACCTGGTTCTGAAGATATACCTGGGGGAAATAAGCTTTATAATCAAGGTCGTTCACAGTGATCTTACCGTCTCCTTTGGAGATGAAGACGCGGGTAACCGCTTCTTTCCTACGACCAACTGCATTTTTCTGTTTTTCCATTGTAATTAGTTTGGACAAGTTTAGAATTTAAATTCAGCAGGCTTTTGTGCAGTATGCGGATGCTCTGCGCCGGCATACACAAAAAGTTTTTTAACCATTTTGCGACCCAGGCGGTTCTTAGGCAACATGCCCTTTACTGCCCGCTCAATCACCGCATCAGGACGACGCTTCATCAGGTCGCGCGCTGTTTCCGCTTTCTGACCGCCGGGATATCCTGAGAACGTCAGGTAATCTTTCTGGTCAAGCTTGTTTCCGGTGAAAATCACTTTGTCTGCGTTAATCACAACAACGAAGTCTCCACAATCAACATGGGGCGTATAGTATGCTTTGTTCTTGCCGCGAAGTACCGAGGCAATCTTGCTACATATGCGTCCCACAGTTTGATTGGTCCCGTCCACAACGTACCAATTACGCTGTACGGAAGCTGCATTTGCATGCTTTGTGGTGAAATGTAATTTGCTCATTCTGTTTGTTTTAATCCCCTAGGGGAACTGTTATCAATACCACCGCCAACCCGGTGGCCCTGTTAAGGGAGGGCAAAGGTAGAAGAAAACAGGTTCAAAAAGAACAAAAAAGAGGATAATTTTTTAAGCAACCCTTGTAAATCATTGATAATCAATAATATTTTTGCACGTTTTCATCTGTCATCCACTAGATGGACAAGATAAAAAGAGAAGTTGGAGGTATTTTCCCTCTAACCTCCAACCCCCCAACCTCCAACCTGCTGTATATTTGCCCATGACCCGATTTGTAGCCGCAATCCTGATTCTCGCCGTAATCGCTTTTGCCACTTTCTCCCTTTTCCAAAAGACAGAACAGACCCATTCCGTAAAAGTGAATCTCCCCGCCATCAAAGCGATGGGATATTTTGCAGATACCAACCGACTGAACGAATGGATGATTCCCTACCAACCTTCAGATGCCTGGAACAATGGTAAGCTGACCCATGGCGCTGATACCCTGGTGATAGATCGATTGGGTGCGTTTGAAATGGTATTCACCCGGAGTAATGCCCAATCCAAACAAGATTTCGAAATCCTCGTGCTACCAGATAAAGACTCCATATTCCAATCCCACTTCCTCTTGCAATACCAAGTACCTCGATGGAAAAAAATCCTATCATCCTCACTCATCAGCCAAGCCACCGCAAGCCTTGATTCACTAAAATCATTCCTCGACAATCCCGCACGTCTTTACGGATTTGATATCAAAGGCGAGCAAGTGGCAGACACTTCCTTTCTCTTCGCGAAAAAAACCATTGCTAAAAAAGATTTTGCGATGGAAACCAGGAATCTGTTTGACATGCTGATCAAAGAAGCAGAGAAAAGAAATGCCGGCTATACGGGCGTTAGGATTTTTCATTTCCAGGACCACGGCAATGAACGTACCATCTTCGCCAGCATCGGTATCAGGAACAATGTGGAAACACCAGAAGGAGATGTAGTAAGCCTGAAGAAAATGCCTTTTCAGTTGAACCTGCTTACCATTGACTACCAAGGTCCTTACAGCGGAGTGGCCAAGGCTTATCAGGCATTAGAAAATTATCGACAAGACTATCGATACGTCACAATGGCAATCCCTTTCCATAAGTACCTACAGGATGGATATGGGTTTGATGACAGCACTGTGGTGCATATGAAAGTTTGCTATCCTGTATTCTAGCTATTAGCTAGTAGCTAATAGCTAGTAGCGTCTCATTATTTCGTGCGATGAGCATATATCG
>JBKCVJ010000122.1:0-8904 GCA_046317915.1 Sphingobacteriales bacterium | reverse complement strand
GCGCATAATACATGGGCCTCATGCCATACACCGGGCTGCCGAAACTGACGCCCACACCAACCCTCGCTTGCGCGCTGGCGGTCATAAAGAAACCGGCGCAGATAACGAATAATATAAACTTCTTCATGGGTAAACGTTTGAAGGTTTGACGTCCATGGAAGCCTGGGGTTTAAATACTATCCAACTTTTTTCATTGGCGGTGCGGTCCATTTCCCTTCAATCGCCTCATCCTTAGGCCAGTAAAGTCGCATCACACAAATGAAAGGTCCTGCCGGCGCTGGGAGCCAGTTGGATTCTTTGTCTTTGCCGGGCGACTGATGACTGATATGCAAGGTAATTGAGCCATCCTTGTTCTTTTTCAGCGATGGTAACATTGGTGAGTTGATCAGGTAACGATTGATGGGGTTTGCCACCAAAAGGCTGGCGGGCATTTCATACATCGTCAATGACCAGAACGCGTTCACGGGTGGCAGGGCACCGGCAGGAAATTCCACGACATAGCTGCTGGCACCTGACAAAGGCTTGCCCTGGTCATCAACCATATAAACCGGGTACATCGCTTCATTTCTGGAGTTCCCATAAATACCGACGACGGCGGCCCCCATTCGATACAGATAGTTGTTCTTGAGGAAGTCGCGGGTGCCAAACATCTCACCCGAAAAGACTTCTTTTTTATCCATTTTGGCTTTCAAGCCGGCAAATTCTGCCCAAGCATCGTTTCTGCCCTGGATGATGGCTTCACGGATCTCGGGAGAGAACTTTGTGGAATCAAAGGTCTTTCCTGCTTCAATTCCAATTTTCTTAAAACGATCCCTGAGTTCAACTTCGCTGGGGTGGGTTGGACAAAACTGCAGTTTGAAGTTTAATACATTGAAGAATTCCAGTGAGTTCTTGGTTTGCGCGGCGTTAACTGGATTCACATAACTGATCGCGGGAGCCTGTGCCGGAGCGGGCTGTCCGAGGAATGCAGACAGCGGCTGCACTTTATACCCTTTTTGGATGTTGACCACATTGGGCAGATCCTTGGGATTGAACAACTGGGTACGATAGATTACGAGCGCGAGTTCCGTTTCACAGGGAATGATCTCGGTGATTCCCTTTGGTTTTTCTCCCTTCCAGTTGGGTCCGGTGACCAGGTAGTTGCCCCCATCATTGCCCGTGGCTCTGCTGCCGAGATAATTAAAATTATGGGTATAGGCGTCTATCATCTGAACGCTGAAATAACGCCCTTTTTCAATTTTGGGAATAGTGAGTACAAAGGGTTCTGTACGAAGGTCAAGTCCCAGCATACCATACGGGGTGTCTGAGTTAGGTGTTTGCACGGCTTTATCTTCTGGTGTATATACCCTGGCAGCACTGTGTAACACATTGTATGCACCTTTGTACTCCGTATTGTCTTTCTGCACAAAATAAGCATGCTGGATGCGGTAGTCGTCAACCAGTGGATAGCCATAGATATAGGCCTCTTTTGCAATGGCACGGGCTTCGGCCGGGGTTAGTGCGCCATCTGCGACAACAGCGGTTTTTTCGCCTTCTTTGGTATTGTTGTTGCCTTTACAAGCGGCAAGGGTCAGCGTCAGCAATAGAAGACTACTATTGAAATTCAATTTCATGTTGGATCAGTTTAAAGGTCTAAAGTAAAGAATTGTTGCGTTGGTTTGTACGGATGAAGGTTTTTGGGTTGTTTGATCATGCAAATTTCAAACAAATTATACCCGCGTTTAGGTATTATCTTCACATCCTTTTTTATGTGGGATGTTGTTTTGCATATGCTTCCTTTTGCTGTTGGCATCGCCATCAGTCCGGTGCCCATCATTACGGTGATCCTGATGTTATTCACCCCAAGGCCCCGGAGCAATGGTGCCGGATTTGTATTGGGATGGTTTCTGGGAATTGGCATACCAGCGTTGGTGGTGTTCATGGTGGATCGCGTCATCAATCAAGGTGAAGTTGCCACACCGCCATCCCGGATGGCATTGAATCTGCGGATCGCTGTGGGGGTGATTTTGATCCTGGTAGCGGCATGGAACTGGATGCATCGCAATAAACAGGATGATGAAAACAAAAAGCCACTATTGATGCGGGTGGTTGATTCCATCACACCCTGGAAGGCTATTGTGTTGGGTTTTTTATTTGCCGATGTCACCAATCCCAAAAACCTGGCACTCACGGTTGCAGGGTGCATGGCCATTGCGGGCGGTCATCTTTCCACATTGGGCAGCACTATGCTGTTGTTGTTTTTCACTGGCCTTGCCAGTCTGGGTGTTGCCCTTCCGGTAATGTTATTCATGTCTGGCGGGGATGTGGCCAAGCAAACGGTTGAACAGTGGCGGCAATGGCTGATGCTTCACAAGAAAGGGGTGATGGCGGTGCTGTTCTTTGTATTTGGTACAGCACTTCTCATCAAAGGATTCAGCAACTGATGGAATCAATCACTGATTTTTTGAAGCGATAGATTTTGTCCGGTGAATTTCTTGTTCACCATTCTCAATTGAAGTCCGCCGGAGAACGCCTCCAGCCAGCATTCAAACTCACCCGGATCATCAGCGCCGCGGTTGGTAAGCCTTAGCGTAGTGCCACTCAGGGTGTAGTTCCCCGTGGTGTTTCGTTCAAACCCTTTTGTGGCGGTTCCCCTTGCCGTTCCTTGTTTACTATCATATGTACCGTTTGCCCTGAAGACAAATCCATCGGTAAAACTTATTCTTCCACTTCCCCCCTGGAACCCGCCAGCCATGGAGAAAGTGCCGGTTGCACCTGAGGTAAAACTTTGCCATGTTCCGGTCAGGATTTCTGTTGAAGGCTGGAAATGATTGTAGGGCAATACTTCTTCAAACGAGTTGTAACCTGCAAACACACTGCTGTACATGGAAGCCTGCGACGGCGCCAGGGCAAGGACGGGCTGGCATCTACCACTATTACAGATCACCCGCATGGCGAGGTAGTATTGTTTTCTGGTTACTTTATCCAGTACTTCTGCTTCAAATATGTCGTCACTACCAGGCCCCACCATGGTACTGTTTCTGGTGATGATGTTTCTGGTGTTGAAGTGTTGGTCAACAGCATACTGCCAGTATTTATCTTCAAAACGCGCATTGGGTTGCCGGTTGATCTTGTCAAGCGAATCGTTAACGGGGAAGATCCATGCCTGAAGATCTCCTTTGCTCACAGACACATATTTGCCATGGTACCTGCTCACCCATCCGTCATTAAATTCCGTGGTGAGTGCGGCATGGTTGAATGTTGCGGGTATGCTTGCGCTTGCGATTGGTGTTTCGCTAGGTTTTTTCAAAACCGCCAATAGTTCAGGTGATGGCTTTACACTGTTGGTGAATTGTTCAGCTGCAGTGAGAAACTGCTGATCAGATACAACCGTAGCTACAAAGTAGGTGTAGCCTGCCCTGGTTCTGCTGCTGACGGTCACGGCAAACATCTGCCCCAGGTACTTACCTCTCGCCGCACCAAAGGTATAGATCCATCCATCTGCACTATCTACTTCCAGTGTCTCAGGATCTTTGACGCCCTGCTCCGCTTTGCGTGCAAAAAAATCCCAATGTTTATTGAAGTTTTTTGCGGCATCATCCGCTGATGGTTGTACAGCGTAGATGAACAGTTGGCAATATTGTTTCCCTGCCTGCTTTTGCAGGGCTAGCCTTTCCGCGAGACTATCTACCCGTTGAAAACCACCGGGCCGTTGGTACAGCAACCCATTAAATACACTCTGTCCACATACCTGCATTGAACCAACGATACAACATAGTATAACAAGTATTTTGATCTTCATGGTTAATCTATTTTTTTAAGGACGAGTTTGAATTCAACAGTGCCGGTAGATCTTGGGGTGATGAAGACCGCCTTACCATTGTCATCATGCCAAAGGAGTTCTTCGTAGATGAACGGAGCATTTCGATTAATGACGATCTCTTTCTGACCTTTCCGGAATGTGCCCATGACGGTATCTGCTACATTCAGTTGCTGATACGTTTTGAAAGTCATGGTCCGTATTTCATCTACATCCCTTAGGTAATTGTTTTTTGACACTACATCTTTTCTCACCTTCCATTGTTCATGATCCTGCGCGTCCGTTGTAGCAAGCGGCACTGAAAGAATGTATGTTCCGGTCATGTGGTCTATCTGCAGATCCATGTTGTGAGTGAATCCTTCCTTCCAGTTTTTAGCATCGCCTGCGCGTATCACCCGTAAATGATCATGAGGAGTACGGCAGCAGGCATCTGATGTGATCACCGAAACTGCTTTAAGGGTGTCATTGATATAGTTCCAGCTTTTTTTGGTGCCGTTAGACAACCAGGATTCCCATCGATCTTTATTGTATTTATCGGGTTGATTCACCCGGATGGCTCCGCGCACTTCCCTGGTGAACTCCACAAACCCGGTATGAACCCGATGAAAGTTGGCGTAGTAACTGTAAGGTTTGGGCTGGTTTCCGCTGCCTTTTAGTTTTACGGTGTAGGTATATGTGCCGAGCCAGCCATTTTTAACCTCCGGGGCTTTTGGCATCGGCGGAAGCGTGTCTGCCATCGCTGGTGCCAACATCTGTTTTGGTGTAGTGTGAAATGATGGCCGATGGATCAATAATAAAGCACAGATCATCCAAATGAGCTTCATAGCAATTACTTGTAGCGTAATGAAATATTGTTGAGATAGTAGATGTCTTTCTCGCCGTCATTGTTGCTCCTGTACCGGCTGAATGCAAAAGCAGTATAGTTCACATTCTTAGGGAACTCAATATCAAGGCCCTCAATCAACAGATCGTTATCCATTATCCAGAGCTTCCCGTCTTTCCTTCCAATACGGAGCCGGTGTATGTTTTTATCTTTATAGAAATTTGGCAGAAGCACTTTTTTAGACAAAACTTTTATGCCTGCTGAATTGCTTATAACTACCTCGAGCTGACCGGCATCGTTGAAGTGAGGATCGAAATAGAGAATCATCCGGTGAAAGCCAGCACTTACATCGTCATAAAAACTATTGTAATTGATATTCCGATCCGTGTTCGTGAATTCCTGTGCAATTTGATCGTAGGGTACTTCGGCAAGGGTGACAGCAAAGCGTCCGGTATAGTATGATATCTCCTTGTTCCATTCCAGGTCAAACCCCAGTTCAAAACCATCTTCTATCTTCCCCAGCTGTTTTGGATACCCATAGCCTGCCCGCGATAGACCCAGCCAGTTTTTGTTTTTATATGCGGTGATGACCCAGGGTTTATTTCCGGACCATTCCTGGGGCCAGTTTCCGATGGTGCCGGTAGCGAAATCAAAACTGCGTTCTTTTTTGCTGAGCATGCCTGCTGTTTCGTTTTTTGCAGTTCCCAATGAGGAAGAGAGACTGTTTATGCCACCGGGCTTTTTCGCTTTTTCACCTGCTAGCTGCGCGATCACGTCAATGTTCATATTGCGCATATACTGGTCTATGAATGCTTCTTTAGAAGCGTCACCCAACTGAGGTCTCGGTTTTAGGATGATGAACTGGGGATAATCGGGATGTTTTGTAGAGTCGAAGAAAGCTGGATTGTTTACCCAGATATTGTAGCCATTGGGAACATCCAGTTTTTTAGGATCCACTTTATCAAACGTGCTTTCAATCTTTGCGGGCTTATCCAACAGTGGAGATTTCATCATCTCTGCATGCCATTGGTCGAGTTCTTTTTGCAGCTGACTGAGCTCTTTGATCCGTTCTTCACCATTGGTTGTGCCTTTGTTCCTGCGGATGGCATCTGCGTAAATGGCTGAGATATGGCGGTAGTAGTTTTGGGCGAATTCTTTCCAGGAAAGCTGGCGTACGGGCAGTCCTTTATTGGTCGTGAAATAGTGACCCATTTGAATCTTTGTTGCGGCAGTGCTGGCATAAAGTACCCGGTTGCCATTTGCATCTGTTTCCGTACTCAGATTGCAGACAAACATTAACTCATCTTTATCCGGTTGGTATTTGTATCTGATTTGATCTACCATCCCTGGAATGCTCAATGAAAGACCTGTAAGGGTGTTCACTTGCGCGTAGATCCAGCAACCGGTCTCGCCTTCTACTTCAATTTGCTTCTTAAAGCTGTTGTAGACCTTTTTTTTGATCTTCTGGACCATATCATAGTATCTCGCCTTGGTCCCAAACATACCGGGTTGATCTCCATAGAAAACCAGTTGGGTGACCTCCAAGGCCGGGGGCAAATTGGGAATGGCCCGCTGCAGTTCTTTGCGGTAAGGTTCCCAGCGTTGCCACTGGCCGTCAACTTTTCCTTTTTTCCATACCCATTCCGAAGGGACCTTGCTAAAATCAATGGCCTGCGACTGGGCAACGACGGCTACAGATACTATGCTGCAAAGGATCAGGAGGAAAATTCCTTTCAGGTTGACGCTCGTGCGGTTTGTTGAATGTCCAGCCATTTGCATTGCATTTTCTGTTAATGCAATATGGTCTGCTATGGAGATATTTGGCATCCCCTGAAAGGGGTAAAATTTGATACCCTTTTTAATAGGATTTAGGGAGTGGGGAGTAGGTGGTTGCGCCATAGCAGGATGCAAACGCCCAGGATGGCAAGCAGTGTGAGCAGCCATGGAGTATAGTTTTTCCAAGTTATTATTGATGTTTATCCAGTATGAATTGGGCAATCACGAATTGCTATCGTACCAGGTGAAATCTGCCCAGCGTTTCATGGAGAAGCAGGGCCGAATGTATACGTGCGAAAAGGCTTTGATGGGATTCTTCAAGTCCGTAGAAGGTGCCGCCAACAAAACGGAACTGCGAAAACGATTACTCGGATTAAAGGAACAGATGACCCGTATATTCAAAGTGCCGCATGAACGGGGATTTCTTTTCTTTATTGACATGGATTCATGGGTGGATGCGCAATTGGCCGGGAAGAATTTTGCGGATGTGGTTGGTGCGAAAGGGTAAATCGGGTGAACCGATTTTGCGGGATTATCAAATGATTTTTTGATCAACGGCATATCGCACCAGCAAGGCGGTATTCTTAATATTCAGTTTACGCATCAGGCTTTTACGGTGTGTATCAACCGTGCTGTTGCTGAGGAAAAGTTTTTCCGCAATCTGCGGGTTAGCCAATCCTTCTGCAATCAGACGGAGAATTTCGTTTTCCCGTCTTGTCAGCACTGGAGATTCATGCGGGGAAGCGTTTTTCAGGGTATTTGCAGCCTCATCGCTCATGTACATTTTACCTTTTGTCACCGTATGGATGGCTTCCGTGATCTCTTGTTTAGTGGCGTTTTTAAGTAAGTATCCGCTGGCACCATTGCGAAGCATGTCATCCACATAGGTGAATTGGTTGAAGGTACTCAAACCAATAACGAAGACCGAAGGATTACGTGCTCTCACTTCCTTACACAGATCGATGCCATTTTTGCCGGGCATGCTGATATCCATCAGGATGACATCAGGCGCGGCGTTCTGAATAAAAGATAGACATGATTCGGCGTTGGACGCATGGCCCATCAGGACGATATCTTTTTGATCCTGTAACAGGGTACGTATACCCTCGATCACCATGTAGTGATCATCAACTATAAAAACTTTAACAGGATTCATGGGCAATACTTGGTTTTCAATCTACAAATTACGACAAGCCATCGGTCTAAAAAATACACCTTTCAGGGGAGAGACGCATCTTTTAATCTGATCAAAATTTTAATTGATTAAAAATTTCAGTTATGCATCGAATCATCTTCACTTTTGTCTGCATTTTAATAGCCTTAACTACCGAAGCACAATCTGATCGGAAGAGACTTTTGGGCAGATGGGTGGGAAGCTACGGTAATGATGCCAAACAGGAGCCTTAGTACCCGCGTTTTAAGTGGCAGCTGGCGAAGGATCAGTGATGTGGGTATTAAGTACACGTATACGCAAAAAGGACGCTGGATCATGCACCGCGGAAAGTAAATTAAGCATCCACATCAAAATCAATATTCACGGATGTGCCTTTTCCGGTTTCGCTCTGGATATCAACCCTGGCTTTCAGATAGTTTAATCGGTTGGTGATATTGGCCCAGCCGATCCCGTTTCCGTTTTGCAAAGCCGCTTGATCAAAACCTTTTCCATCGTCGTCAACAGTGATCACTATTTTTTGCCCTTCCTTATTTATTTCTACAATTGCCGTGGTAGCGCTTGCATGCTTGACGATATTATTGAGTAATTCCTGGATCACCCGGTAGATAGTGACGTTAACGGTCTGATTGGTACCGATGTTTTCAAGGCCATGACTCTGGTAGATCACCTTGATGATGCCACTGGTGTTGATGAAAGTACAATAGTCTCGCAAAGCCGCATCCAGTCCATATTTAATGAGCACCTCCGGCATCATGCTATGCGCCACGCGCCTGAGTTCCTTGATTGAACTATCCAATAGATCAATATTGCGTTCAAATGATTTCATGTCTTGCTGCTCCATATGCATCGTTTCTTTCAGGTTGCTGAAAGAGAATTTTACGCCAGATAGCATTCCGCCGAGACCATCGTGCAGGTCTTTGGCGAGCCTGCTTCTTTCCTCTTCCTGACCTTTGAGCATCGATTCTGTGGCAAGCAATTGCTTTTCTTTTTCCAGATCGATGATTTGTTGCTTTTGGAGGAGTTGTTTTTGACGGAAGTTCCTCCAGCTCAGCAGGGCGATGAACAGTATCGACAAGGCGCTTCCACCCAGGACCCAATTAAAGGTGTTTTGCTGTTTGATGGTCAGCTGTTGCAGCTTGCGTTGCGATTCTAAATTCGCAATTTGGAGTTCTTTTTTATCTGTTTCATACCTGATCTCTCCAATGTTGATATTGTTGTTGATCTACTCGATGGTCAGCGAATCATCCAATAACACAAATTTCTGGGGCCATTGAAGTGCGTCTGCAGCTTCCACTTCGGCTGCGTGCCAGTCTGCTGTTCTCAGATTGAGGT
>JBKCVJ010000121.1:0-10969 GCA_046317915.1 Sphingobacteriales bacterium | reverse complement strand
TTTGAGTATATTGAAATGTATTACAACACCAAGAGGCTACATTCATCACTCAAATACCAAAGCCCAGTAGACTATGAAAACCAGTATCATTATTATTTAACCCAAGAGAATTTTGTGTCCTTGTAAAGTGAGCCACTTCAGACAACGCTGTACTATATTTCTGAAAATCCCTGCCCAACTTCCCCAATGATCTTAACTTAGATTCAATCAATACTTTTCGCTCTGCGATTACTTCCTGTAAAGCTTGAAATTGACCAATTTTCTTTTGCAATGCCTCCAAATGCTCTAGAGGCAAATTGAGTGAAGAACTCGACAATTGACTGTTCTGTGTAAGGAACTTAAGCGAAGTAAACATACTGTCCAGCTTAGGCAAATATGATCTGGCCGACAGGGGAACTACTTTATCACTAAGATTATTGAGTTTATTATTGAGCATTGACTCAACACTTTCAATGCTGGCATCTTTTGAAAAAACTTCGGGAGAAACTCTGATGTGACGGAAGAGCTTTTGCTCTGCTTCTTCAATCCCTTTTAATGAAGATTTCTGCAAGCTTTCGATCTTATCACTATACAACAACGCCTTATCAGAGATGGAATTTGCCAAACTAGTGTAGTCACTAAGCTGCGGAGCGTTTGTATGATCCTGCCCAAGGCCGCGATAAGCCAAAAAAGAAAAAATGAATAGTAGGAAGGCAGCTTTTCCAAGAAAAAATTGAATAAAGCAGGACATAGCACTGCAGCTAGACCTTGGTGTTGGCCGTATCATGCAACTAGGTTTTGGTATTAAGGTAGCAACATTGAAATCGCACAATACTAGGCAACAATACTAATTTCAATGTTTTTCAAGGTCGTTTCATGAAAGTAGAAACTAATTTTTCAATCTCCAAGAAAATTCTAAAAGATATTTTTCAGTTAACAACGACCGACTGTCAACATCAAATTAAAACGATCAACGTCAAACTTCTAAAAATCAAAACTGTCAAAAAAGTATTTTGCTAGTATTTTGATCCGCATCTCGGTACCAGACAGGATTTGTGTTTTTCACCATTTTTCGATCGTTTTTTCCCCTTCGAAATGCCAATCAATTTATTCAAGGAGCTGTCAAATGGACTCACTCAGAATACACCTTAATTAAAAATGTTATTACACTATTCTGGCTGTAACTAAATTGGTTAATGATCAAGATTTTGCAATTGGATGAGATGAAGAAAAACTAGCCTCCCCTAATTTCACCCTAAAATGTTAAACCAACCGAACAAGTATTGTGGGCTAATTTCCTAAGTGGTACATTATCGCGTCCTGATCGATTTCAAGTTAACTTATCGTCCTCATTTACTTCGTTGAGTTATACAAGCGTAAATTTTTTTTCAAATTTACCCCCCCCCCCCCCCACTTTGTCTATACATAAAGAAAACAGGAGGAGTCCCAATCACTACCCCCACTTGGAATTGGCGAGCGTGGGTCTCTCCCCGGAACGCTCAGCCAAAACAATTTCATCCATTTAAACAAAAAATCATGATTACGATCAAAGATTATCAACTACGACAAAGCACAAAAGGAAAGTCGTTTGTAACCTTGGAAATTCAAGGTGACCCCGAAATGGTACAGTCCCAAGAAACAGGCAGATTTTACCTGACAGCAAGACGCTGTTCAATTTCTAGTTCATTCGATGAAGAAACAGCAAAAACCCTGATTGGGAAGACCATGCCTGGCAAGATAGTAAGGATGCAATGCGATCCCTACGAGTATATTCTTCCTGACTAGGGCGAGAGAATCACGCTGTGACTTCTTGACGTAATTCAGTTCACCCATTCCCAACAATAGCCCAAAAACGCCACCCACACAGGCATACAGTATTATTATTCCAATGTTCTTCATGTGAGAAACTAAACGTGTGAATCATGTCGAATATCTAGAAAATACATCTTTCTGAAGTACCAAAAAAATTAATAACGTATTAGTAAAAAAGGTGCATAATTCATGGAATTCACCACAGGCTTCACTTTGCCATCCTTATCAACATGCTGTTGATATTTAAGAGTTTGGCGGAATGGTTATGAAAATTACATTCGTCTCCCCCGCTTAATGTGGGTTTTGATCTTCGACTAAACCTAAAAAACCACTTCAGTGAGGAAGTGGCTTTAAGTTGACAACCAAATGGAACGCAGCACTAAAAACTGCGGATGTCGTTGCCGAGACGGCTATGTCTACACACCTTACATCACTGTAAGGGGCGTTAGGATATACCGCTCCAACGGCGTTTTTAAGTTTCCTTGCTCCAACTGTTCTAAGTAGCAGGCAAGGTTTTCCGGTACAGTAACTAGCTGACTCTAGTAAGACCCTCGTTACAGCGGGGGTCTTTTTTTTTCCAAAAGAAAGGAATTGTTTTCAAATATGAAAATACATATATCAAAAAAATCAAGTGTACGGCCTCCTAATCTTTCCACATCAGTTGATATCTTAATTCAAAGTCGGTAACTATTGAATTTTATTCACACATCTAGTTACGATACTTTCAAGATTATATGTTCTCTTGGAGTGTTTGAACCAATAGTCTGCCAAATGAATACGCTGCAAGTCTTCTATCTGCCAAAACTCACCTTCACATTGCCTTTTCCCAACGCCGTTTCTAACCCGTCCACATTCTCAATCTTCCCGATTTTGGTGTAACTATATGGGGTGTCAAATTTTTTGTAGAACACTACTATTGTGGTTGAACCATACAACAAAATATCCCCCACTTCAATAGTCCCGGGATTGTATCGGTTGGTAGGTAATGATTTCGGGAGATCCGCAAACTTCTCGTTGGCATTAAGCTCGGTCATGTTCAAGGTCAATGGCAACATCGCCTTAAATGCATTCGCCGTTGCGTTGTTCTCAAGTGTTGCTGCAAACTGTTTTCCATTCACCGTCATGGTGATCTGTTGTGCTTGTAGATCTGAAGCCATACTTAAAGTCAAAACTTTTGTAAGAATAAGAATCCAAATCATCATCGGAACAAATTTATACTCAACCCCCAACCCTAAACCCTAAATCCCAATACCTCCTATTGCCCAGTGCCAAATGCCCAATGCCTCTCATCTCCCAACCATCTTCATCAAATGCTCCGGATACCGCGCTCCCTGGATGTCAACGCTGCCCAACATCACTTCAATCTCCTGCATATCGTCTGCACTGAGATTTATATTTGCTGCGCCGGCATTTTCCTCCAGCCTATGCAACTTGGTGGTTCCCGGAATGGGAACGATCCAGGGCTTCCGCGCGATCAGCCAGGCTAGCGCGATCTGCGCAGGTGTAGCGTTGCGCGCATGCGCCATCGCCGTCAGCAATTCAATCAGTGTATAGTTTGCTTTACGATTCTCTTCCGAGAAGCGCGGAACAATGTTCCTGAAATCTGTTTTATCAAACTCGGTATCACTTTTAACAGCACCTGTGAGAAATCCTTTACCGAGCGGACTAAAGGGTACAAACCCAATGCCCAATTCTTCCAACACCACAAGTGTCTCCAACTCGGGCTCACGGAACCAAAGCGAATACTCACTTTGTAAAGCCGTTACGGGCGTTACCGCATGCGCCTTACAGATTGTACCCACACCGGCTTCCGACAATCCGAAATGCTTCACCTTTCCTTCGCGGATAAGATCTCCAACGGCACCGGCAACATCTTCAATGGGCACCTCCGGATCTACACGATGCTGATAAAATAAATCAATCACATCGATCCTCAATCTTTTCAATGACGCTTCCGCAACAGCTTTGATGTGCGCTGGTTTGCTGTTCAATCCGTTCATCGCACCATTCTCAATATGAAATCCAAACTTCGTAGCAATCACAATTTCTTTACGAAAAGGCTCCAGCGCCTCACCCACCACTTCCTCATTGATGAATGGGCCATACGCCTCAGCCGTTTCAAAAAATGTAATACCCAATTCATAGGCGCGCCTGATGATCTTGATGGCCTCATCTTTTTCCACCGATGCACCATAACCCCAGTGCAGTCCCATACAGCCATATCCTAATGCTGATACTTCCAGCCCACTTTTGCCGAGCATTCTTTTGTTCATCTTCTTTTATTTATTGGTTTGTTGCGCCCACTGCCGCTGAGCATGAAAGATACATCGCAGATTTTGTTTCAGATCATAAACTGTACCTGCGCCAATGCAGGAGCCTATATACTTTAGCCCTATCTTAAGCACATTCTTCAAACCTAAATAAACAACACATGGACGTACTATCCCTTATCGTTCAGCTTGCATCCGGTGCCGCCGGTGGCGCATTGGCCGGAAAACTATTGCCTAAATTTTCGCTGGGTACAGCAGTCAATGCCATCCTTGGTATTGTTGGCGGAGGCCTCGGCGGTCAGCTGCTGGGCATGCTCGGCATCGGCGGCGGGGAAGCTGCCGCTTCAGGTCTTACCGGAATTATCACGAGTGTATTAGGCGGAGGCACAGGAGGTGGTATCCTTATGACCATTGTGGGATTGATCAAAAATATGATGGGTTCAAAATAACAAGTGCCATCCATGAAATGAAACCCCGGTGCTTCACCGGGGTTTTTCATTTGCATCCGCTTCCCGTAGCTTTACAAAAATTGAGTCATGGTTTTGTATGATCCCAAGGAATGGATTTCAGCCGTATTCAGGATCCATAAAGCAGACACCTTCCGCAAACTGTTTCCAACCATACTGTTGATGAGTCTCTATGCCTGGGGGGTGGTGTACCTGGAAACCGTTTACCTAAAACTTGGAGAATCCAGCCATGCCAAAAACCTCACGATCCTGCACTCCCTCCTGGGTTTCGCGATCTCCATGCTCCTCGTGTTCCGGACCAACACTGCCTATGAACGCTGGTGGGAAGGCCGGAAACTCTGGGGTTCCCTCATCAACAACAGCCGAAATTTTGCCATCAAGATCAATACCTTCCTGCCTGCGGAAGCACATCATGTCCGCCATTATTTCCGCCAGGCCATCCCCCTGTATGCACTGGCCATGAAAAGACACCTGGTCAAAGAAACCACCAAACTGGCCCTGGACGAAACGCCCCATCCGGAGTTTTCCGAGCTGGGAAAAAATGCGCATGTGCCCAATTCCATTGCCGCAAGCATGCTTCGCGAATTGATGAAGATGCGGAAAGAGAATATGATCGATGATTACCAGCTGCTCATGCTGAACAATGAATGGCAGAGCTTTACCGATATCTGCGGCGCCTGCGAAAGAATCAAGAATACACCTATCCCTTACAGTTATAGCGCCTTCATCAAGAAGTTCATTGTGCTCTATGTAGCCACCATGCCCTTTGGATTTGCAGTAACACTGGGTCTTTTCACCATACCGGTCACGGCATTTATGTTTTATATTCTTGCGAGTCTTGAAATCATTGCAGAAGAAATTGAGGATCCTTTTGGTGTAGATAGCAATGATCTGCCCATGCAAAAGATCGCGGAAAATATCAAAATGAATATCGAAGAGATCATCCCCGCACCTAGTCTGCCATAGCAATCAACGTACAACCCGTTCCATCTTCATATCTCCCGGCAATGAGCAAGCCGGAATAGGCCTCGCCATCACCAATAACAAAGATGGCAAGTTCTTTAATGTCTTTTCGGTTATAAACACCCCCTAAAGCCTGCCTCGCTTTCACCACCGGTTGCACAAACTCCAGCAACAAAGGCACACTGGATTTCACCCTAGGATCCTTATGCCTGTTGAGCTCTGTGTTGATGTTGTGAGAACTGTCACTCCTTAGATTCCTGACATACACTTTCTCCCAACCCCTTTTCCACTGAGACGAAGTAATATCCGTATACTTGGAACCCAGGTATTGCTTGAATTGCCCCCACGCAATACTGTCGATGATCCCCTTATCATCCTTGGCGATCCGATACACACTACTGCCCGCCCCATCATGGGAAACACCACCAAACATCTGCTCCAACTTAACGATGGAACTGTCTCCCAATGCTTGCGCAGGTACCGTTGACTCAACGGGTTTCTTTTCCTCTTCTTTGTACTCCTGAACCTGACTGCAGGCAGCCAGTAAAATGATCAGCACAACGGCTGAATAATTGATCCATTTAACATTCATGCGTCAATTTAATAAACTCCTTACCACCCATCAAATTTTCACATTGTGCTAAAGATTTACATAATAATTTCGATGAATGTTTTTGCCAAAACCCTGCCTCCTTCTCTTGGGCCTGCTCCTGAGCAGTTTCCTCATGGCCCAGCAACGCGTCAGTTTTAAGATCGTCAACAAAAACAACGAACCGGTATCCTTTGCAACCATCACTGCAAAAAATGCCGCCGATACCTCCAAATCAAGTACCCGTATTGCTGACAGCACCGGAACAACCCAATTGTCTCTCAATGATGGCAACTACATCATATCTATACAGGCCGTCAACTACCAGGCCTTTAAAAAAACAATTACCGTCAACAACTCAAACACCGCCTTCACCTTCTCCCTTTCCCTTTCCACTGGCTCTCTCGAGGGTGTTGTGGTTATGGCTAGAAAACCGCTGATGCGGCAAGACGATGATAAAACCATCGTTGATCCCGAGCCCATCGTACTCGGTTCATCCAATGCATATGAGGTCATGGAGAAAATCCCTGGTCTCTTCATGGACCAGGACGGTAATATCTTCCTCAACAGCACCACACCATCGCAGATCTGGATCAACGGCAGGGAGCAAAAAATGAGCGCCGCAGATGTAGCCACCATATTGAAGAGCCTGCCACCCAATTCCATCGCCAGCATTGAACTGATCCGAAGTCCATCGGCCCGTTACGACGCATCCGGCGGTGGCGGTATCGTCAACGTCATCCTGAAAAAGAATGTAAAGATCGGGATGACGGGCAGCGTGAACATCGGTATGAATCAAGGCAAGTATGGCAACCAGTTCGCTGGCATCAATATCAATAACAACAACGGCAGGCTCACTACCTTTATGAACGTGAACGTGAGTAACCGAAATTCTTTTGAAGAGATCAAGACAGATCGACTCCTTTCTTCCACCACAAAACTTTCCCAACTTTCCTATACAAAATTCCCCGGCCAGGGCAGTTACCTGGGTATGGGCATGTCTTATGAACTATCTAAAAAATGGGAACTGGGTGCAGATTTCAGGTTAAACCTCGGCCAATCCAAAAGCAACAACACCAACGGTTCTAAAATCACAGACCTTGACGGCAGCAACCTATTCTCAGAAAACAATGCCCTCGTCAACAACAACAGCAAAAACGGAAACATTCAACAGGGACTGAACCTGAAGTATAAGATTGATAGTCTGGGTTCTGAATGGGTCACCGATATCTCTTACAATTACAATGAATACAGCAACAAGCAAGACCTCGTGAACCAGTTTCTCTATCCGCAGACTTCAACGGGTACGGGCTTTGGTGATTTCGCCAACCATGCCAACACCTTCATCGCGCAAACCAATCTCGTCAAAAAATTCAGGAACAAGATCACCCTTGAAACAGGTTTGAAATCTTCTAACGTATGGTTCGGCACCAACACCGCGTATTTCAACACCACGGGCGGCGTTACCGTTCCGGACATCGACCGCAGCAATGCTTACAATTATGATGAGCATATACACGCCGCTTATGTACAGGCGTCTAAACCTATTGCAGGATTTGTATTGAAAACCGGTGTACGCGTGGAGAACACCAACATGAATGGAGAGCAAACTTATCCCACAGACACTTCGTTCTCCATTAAACGTACCGATCCATTTCCCTATGTGTACCTGAGTAGGAACCTGATGAAGATCGCAGGCTATGAATTGAAGGCGTTCCTGATCTATCGTCGAACGATTGCCAGACCTTCATATAGTTTTCTCAATCCATCGATCCGCATCATCGATCCTTATTTATTTGAAACCGGCAATCCAAGCCTGCGTCCGCAGTTCACCAACAACTACGAGGCCAATATCTCCGTGGATGAACGACCGATCTTCGCAATAGGCATCAATGATACCAAAGATATTTTCACCCAGGTTTTGTACCAGACCGATAGCAATAAAACGGTGGCCGTAAGAACTTACGATAACATCGGCACCAATAAAGAAACCTATTTCCGTGTGGTGGGTGCTATTCCTGGTAAGAAAGTTTTTATGGTGGCCGGCGCACAATACAACTACAATTTTTACAACGGCCAGTATGAAGGCGATCCGCTGACTTTCAAACGGGGCTCATGGACCTTCTTCACCTACCAGAACTTTCGCGTGACGCCAACCACAAACATTTCTCTGAATGGCTTCATTCGTTTAAATGGCCAATTGCAATTCTACGAACTCAGTACTTTCGGTAATCTTGGTATCAATATTTCACAACAACTGATGGACAAGAAAATGACCATCACTGCCGGGTTGAATGATATCTTCTATACCAACTGGAATAATTTTTACATCCAACAAGGCTCATTAACTGCTAACGGCTATCGCAAGGCCGATACAAGAAGATTCTCACTCAACCTGCGCTACAATTTTGGCATCAAGAAGAAAGAAGAGAAAGGCAGTGGGGTTGACTTCCCTGCTGAGCAATAGTTTTGAAGAAAGGGAGAAGATAAAGGAAGAAGTGCGAAGAGTACCCTACTTCGCACTTCTCCCTTTATCTTCTCCCTTCCCCAGATAATTTCAAAAATCCAATCGGAAACTCCGTCTTTCGATCCACTGCCAGGTCAGCCATGATCTCGCCGATACCTGCGGCAAACTTGAATCCATGTCCGCTGAACCCCGCAGCCACATATACGTTATCATGGCCAGGCAGTTGATCGATGATAAAATTCTCATCGGCGGTATTCGTATACAAACAGGTCTTTACTGCACTGAGTTGCTTAAATCCTTTGCGAAAACACTTGCGCAGCACCTCAACCATCGGCACTGAATCCTCCGGATAAATATTCCGGTCTACATGATCAGGATCACAAATAGTTGCGGGCGCATGGTGCGCTAGTTTGAGACCGATGGGACCCTGAAATCTGTCCACCGATAACATGGGAAAGCCATAGTATACCCCATGCAGTCCCTCCTCCGCAATCACCCAACACGGAAATTTGCCCAACTGAAAGGCCTCTGGATCTTCCGGCATCACCCACACCAGGGATTGACGGGTGACTTCCAACTTCGGCTTCAACAAAGGCACCAATTTAGAAGTCCACGGACCAGCAGTGATCACCAAACGATCCGCACTAAAACTTCCACTGCTTGTTTCCACCACCACGCCACCACCTTCCACCCTCCACCTTCCAACTTCCACCTGCGTCCGAATCTCCGCTCCCAACTTCATCGCTTCCGCCACATGCACCAGCACGGATCGCTCCGGCGTCACAAATCCGGCATCGGGCTCAAACAATAATTCTTGTTCTGCAGAAACCCTGATCTGCGGGTAGGCATCGGCGTTAGGACGTTCAAGCGGAATCCCAAATTGCACAGCAGAAGCTTTCACACCTTTCATCACCGCATGTTCCGGATCACCGAGATATAACAATCCGGTTGGCACATATAATTCCGCGCCACTCACACGCTCCATCTCCCGCCAGTTCCTGTATGCCAGCTCCAGCAACGGTACATAATCCGGATGTTCAAAATAAGCCTTGCGAATGATCCTGCTCTGGCCCGCATGAGAACCCTGCTCATGCGGAATGCCAAATTGCTCCAGCCCCAACACCTTCACCCCTCTTTTCGCCAGATGATAGCAGGTAGCAGAACCCATTGTTCCTACACCGATGACTATGACTTCGTAATGATGCATACTTCTTGATTAAGGGAGAAGATAAAGGGAGAAGTGTGAAGCCGCTCTTCGCACTTCTCACTTTATCTTCTCACTTTCTCACCGGGGCAATGCAAACGCCACATAACTCTCTCCCTTCTTTGCCCCCAACTTAGTGCCACCACAAGCCACTACCACATATTGCCGTCCATTCACTTCATATACACTCGGTGTGGCAAAGGCCGCAGCGGGCAGTTTGGTCTCCCACAATAACTGGCCCGTCTTTTTATCATAAGCCCTGAACTTCTCGTCTTTGGTGCCGGCAATAAACAACAAACCACCCGCCGTCACCGCAGGACCTCCATAACTCTCTGCGCCTGTTGCCGGAATACCGCGAGCCATCAATTCAGGATACTCACCATATGGGATCTTCCACAAATACTCACCTGTATTCAAATCAATCGCATTCAAAGTGCCCCACGGTGGCGCAACAGCAGGATAACCATCTTTGTCTAAAAATTTAGTATACCCTGAGATCTTGTACTTCATCGTTGACGCATTTTGCCCCGGCTCCTTCGCCACCACCACCGACTTATCGCCATACAAATATGCCACAATCGCTTTTTGTTGATTTGCATTCAACTGCTTAAATGCGGGCATCATGCCCTTGCCTTTACTGATGAGGGTTTGCACCTGTGCGCGTTGAAATTTTTTAGCCACGTCCGTAAGATCAGGATATCCACTCGCCGCATTGCCTTTTCTATTCTCACCATGACAAACAACACAATATTGTGTGTACAACCTGCTACCTCCATCTCCCGACTTCTTTTCCGGCTCCTGTTTGGAAAGACTGATCAACCAGGCCATCTCATTGCTGTTCACATACATGACGCCTTCAGGATCAACGGCTGCACCACCCCACTCTCCACCACCATCCAGACCCGGATAAATAATGGTTCCGCGGGAACACAGCGGCGTGAAAGGCCCTTCAGACCTGACCTTCTTTAATTTCTCAATCAATTCCTTTCTATTAGACGCGTATGGACTGATATCATTGGAATCTTTCAGCAACTGCCTGGCGTAAGGCGCAGGCTTCACCGGAATCGGCTGGGTCTTGGGACTACATTCATCCGCCAGTTCCGATGCCGGCACGGGTTGTTCTTTGATATCGAAAAAAGGCTTCCCCGTTTCCCGCTCAAACACATACACAAAACCTTGTTTGGAGATCTGCGCAACAACATCAACTTTCTTTCCATC
>JBKCVJ010000120.1:0-7528 GCA_046317915.1 Sphingobacteriales bacterium | reverse complement strand
TACGTCAAAAGCTGTTTTTTCTTCAACTGCAGCGGCACCACCACCAGCAGCAGGAGCAGCAACGGCTACTGCAGCAGCAGCAGGCTCGATACCGTAATCATCTTTCAGGATCTTTGCGAGTTCGTTCACTTCTTTTACGCTGAGGCTTACCAGTTGTTCAGCGAATGCTTTTAAATCTGCCATTTTATTGAATTTTTACCGTCTTCATCTCATTTTGATCCGACGGCGGTTTAAAAAAATTGCCTACGATCTCCCCATAGGCTGGGACTATATTAGCTAATAGCTATTAGCAAATAGCTATTACTGTGCGCGTTCTTCCAGGGCTTTCACCAGGCTGGCCAGTTTGCCACCGGCATTCAGCGCGCTGATGACGTTCTTCGCCGGAGACTGCAGCATACCGATGATTTCGCCCACCAGGTCTGCCTTGCTCTTCAATTCTCTCAGTGTGTTCAGCTGATTATCTCCAACAAATACGTCGCCATCAATGAAAGCTGCCTTCAATACGGGTTTCTCCGTATTGGTTTCCTTGCGGAAGCTGCTAATGATAAGGGCCGGCTCCTTGGGATTCTCGGAGAAAAGGAGTGCCGTTACACCATTGAGTGAATCAAATGTGCCTTCAAACCGGGCACTATCCAATTGTTCCAGGGCTTTACGGATAAGGGTGTTTTTAGCCACCTTCATCTCTACTTTCTTATCGAAGCAGATCCGGCGGAGTTTGCCAACCTGTTCAACGGACAGAGATTCTGTATTGGTAAGATAGAAGTTGTTATACTGGGAGAACTTGTCTTTCAGTATACCGATCACTTCATTTTTTTCCTGCTTGTTCATTGTTAAGCTTTTAAAAGTTTACGTTGCCAAAACGGATCAGTGGATCAGCGCTTTGGTGTCAATAGAAATGCTGGGGCTCATGGTGCTGGCCATGAAGATGCTTTTCAGATAAGTTCCTTTTGCGGAAGAAGGCTTTGCCTTGATGATCGCGTTGAGGAACTCCTGGCTGTTTTCGGCCAGTTTCTGCGGAGGGAAGCTAACCCTGCCGATAGAAGCGTGAATGATCCCTGCTTTATCAACTTTAAACGCAACCTTACCAGCCTTAACATCTGCTACGGCTGCAGCCACGTCATTGGTAACCGTTCCTGTCTTGGGGTTCGGCATGAGGTTACGGGGACCCAGGATCTTACCCAGCTTACCGATGCGAGGCATCACGGAAGGTGTGGCGATGATCACGTCAACGTCCGTCCAGCCGCCTTCGATCTTCTGGATGAATTCATCCAGGCCAACGAAATCAGCACCGGCATTCTTTGCGTCTCCTTCTTTATCAGGTGTACAAAGAACAAGCACTTTCTTGGTTTTACCCGTTCCGTGGGGAAGGGTTACAGTACCCCTGATCGCCTGATCGGCTTTCTTGGGATCAACGCCAAGACGAATATGGAGGTCTACAGAACTATCAAATTTTGTGCAATTAACTTCTTTTACCAGCGCAGTAGCATCCTGGAGTGAATAGACTTTATTCTTATCCACTTTGCCATCCGCTGCTTTACGGTTTTTAGCGATTCCCATTGTAATCTTTTTTTATCCTGTTGGATGGTTAATGAATTAATTCTCCCAGGGAGCTTTTCCGTCAACGGTAATTCCCATGCTACGGGCCGTACCGGCCACCATAAGCATGGCGCTTTCCAGGGTGAAACAGTTCAGGTCAGGCATTTTGTCTTTGGCGATGGCCTCAACTTGTTGCCAGTTAACCTTACCTACTTTGGAGCGGTTAGGCTCTTTGGAACCACTTTGGAGTTTTGCAGCTTCCAGCAGCTGAACTGCAGCCGGAGGAGTTTTGATGACAAATTCAAAGGATTTGTCGGAATAAACGGTAATCAGTACGGGGAGGACCTTGCCCATTTTATCCTGGGTTCTCGCATTGAACTGCTTACAGAACTCCATGATGTTCACACCTTTAGAACCCAATGCAGGGCCTACGGGTGGTGCGGGATTCGCCTGGCCGCCTTTTACCTGCAGCTTAACGAAGCCGGTAATCTCTTTTGCCATTTTTTCAAGTTTTTTGGTGATAACGTCATCCCATTCTGGGACAACTCCCAAATACATTCAATAAAGAACTTTTTCTTGGGGCTGCAAAGGTAAGTAGAATCCTGGAATTCTGAAAATCAAAAATTCGGGAATTCGGGGGATGGATTCCCGGAATTCCCGAGGAAAAGAACGGACACATTAACAGTCCAAGGAAGCTCTGCACCAAAACTAATCTTTTCTACGTTGACCTCTCATCCACAGACTTTGATATGTTTGTCAACGGACCGCCCAAAAAGCAGTACCGGAGGCCTTCTTCTGCTTTTGGACGGTCTTGAAATTCCAATTATAAAATTCAGGGGCAATTGTTTTTTTATTAATTGCGTTAATCTTCCTAATTTTCATGTATAACCTTAGTCATTAAATTCACAAAAACTCTACATCTATGGCCAAAGCAAAGAAGGCAGCAGCGAAAAAAGCTGTTGGTAAAAAAGCCAAAAAAGCAGTAGCTAAAAAAGCAGTTAAAAAAACAGCAAAGAAAGCAGTAGCTAAAAAAGCTAAAAAAGCAGTAGCTAAAAAAGTCGTTAAAAAAGCTGCCAAGAAAGCCGTTGTTAAAAAAGCAAAAAAAGCGGTAGCTAAAAAAGTCGTTAAAAAAGCTGCCAGGAAAGCCGTTGTTAAAAAAGCAAAAAAAGCGGTAGTTAAAAAAGTCGTTAAAAATGCTGTAAAGAAAGCGGTCGTGAAAAAAGCCGTGAAAAAAGCCGTGGCAAAAAAAGCAGTTAGGAAAGCTTTAGTACAAGCGGTTCTTCCCGTTGTTGAAGCACTTGCACCAGTAGCACCCGCACCCACTGAAGGTCAAGGTGAATAGTCTCCTGCCTGAAATTAATACAAGAGGCTGTGCGATGTACAGCCTCTTTTCGTTTATCCCCAACCGTTAGATTGGACACGAGCAGAAGATCATGTGTCTCTGACAATCAATGCTGGTTCAAGAAGTACTTTGCGTAGCATTTGGGTTTCATGCTTTGTCTGTAATTGTTCAATCAGCGATTCAACTGCCTGCACGGCTATGGCATGAATCGGTTGTGCCACAACAGTGACCGCAGGCTTTCCCAGCCGGAAGAGATCATGATCATCAAAACACACTATCCCCATATTTGCAGGGATGGTAACGCCACTGATCCGAAGGCTTTCCAATCCGTAAACACCCAGGTAGTTGGTGGTAAAAAACACTGCGTCAGGCTTGGTTTGTGTGATAAATCCCGAAATCGCTGATACAGCCTGCTGGGGACTCAGGTCAAATCCCACTTTTAGCGTCAGTTCATCGTCAGCCATCATTCCTGCAGCGGCAAGTGCCGCGGTATAGCCTCGCTGGCGATTCTGCATCTGAACCTGTGTAGATGCTGTTGTAACAAGGGCTATCCTCTTATAGCCCTTCCCAAGTAAATAGGTGGTTGCGTCAAATGCGCCCTGATAGTTGTCTACCGCCACATAGCTGGTTTCCAGCCCCGGAAAATACCTGTCGATCAAAACCAACGGACGTTGTTCCTCCACCAGGCGGCTCACATCCTCACGCAAACCTGGTGTAGGGGTAATCAGGAAACCATCCATCTGCCGATGTTTAAGGATGGACAGCAAACCTGAGGCGCGATGTTCCAGATTGTCCGTTGAGCAGAACATCACAGAATACCCGTGTTTGTCTGCCTCTTCTTCCACTACTTTCGCAAGGTTACCGAAGAAGGGGTTGGAAATGTCCTCTATAATCAATCCGAGGGTATGGGTTTGCCCGGTTCTCAGCCCCCTTGCCACCTGATTAGGCCTGTAGTTCAGTTGTGCGGCTATGCGTAAAATTTCAATTTTCAGGTCTTCGCTGATGCGCTTTTCCTTGGCTTTTCCATTCAGGACAAACGAAACAGTAGTGGTGGAAACACCAACTTGGTTAGCAATGTCCTTAATGGAAACCGACTTCATACTTTAAGGTAAGTAAAAAGTCAAACGTCAAAATTAAAAAGTCAAAATATCGGATTACACGATGCAAAAAGGCCAGAACAATAGTTCTGGCCCCAATGCCTTATTGCCTCAATGCCTCTTATGATATCTTCTCTACCTGCATATAGTTCAACTCCACAGGAGTGGCCCTGCCGAATATCTTCACGGTAACCTTAAGTTTCTTTTTTTCATCGTTCACCTCTTCTATCACCCCATTGAAGTCGTTAAACGGTCCATCAATGATCTTAATAGTCTCTCCTACAATAAATGGTTCGCTCATCGTCATACCACCCGCATCACTCATTTCATCAACCTTACCCAGCATTTTATTGACTTCCGCTTTGCGGAGGGCTATCGGATTCTCCTTTCCCAGAAAATGAATCACATTAGTCATATTCTGAATGCTGGAAATGATATCATCATTCAGTTTGCCACTCTCCACCTCAATCATAATGTAGCCCGGAAAGAAGTTTCGCTCACGCATAACTTTCTTACCATTCTGCACTTTATATACTTTCTCTACCGGAAGAAACACCTGCTTGACAATATGGCTCCAGCCATTGCGGGTAACATCCTTGTCAAGATATTCCTTAATCTTTCTCTCCTTACCGCTAACTACTCGGAGAACGTACCATTTGGTGTCTTTGGCATCCTGCTGAACCTGTGTTTCCATTACTGCTTAAATAAGGAGTATACAAATTGTAACACGCCACTGCTGGCAAAGTCCATCACCCACACGATTCCGGTAATCAGCAAAGTGGCTACCAGAACGATCATGGTGGACTGTTGAAGCTGCTCCCAGGTAGGCCAGGTAACCTTCTCGGTCAACTCTCTAAAAGAGTCCTTAAAATATGCTTCTATCTTCTTCATTTGATCTGAGCTTGCACGGGTACTAGGATTCGAACCCAGACTGAAGGTTTTGGAGACCTCTGTACTACCGTTATACTATACCCGTATTTCAAAGTCAACATTCAAAAGCCAAATTCAAAAACCGATTTTTTGACTTTTTGACTTTTGAATGTTGAACTTTTAGAAAACAAAGTACTCAGGGTTTCCCCTAAGTACTTTGCAATGTAATAAATATCCTGATCAAGAACCCTTTTCCAAGGGCCTGAACTTATTTAAGGATGTCAGTCACCTGACCAGCACCTACGGTACGGCCACCTTCGCGAATCGCGAATTTCAGACCTTTTTCCATGGCGATGGGCTGGATCAGCTTCACGGTCAGGTTGATATTGTCACCAGGCATTACCATCTCTACGCCAGCAGGGAGTTCAACCTCACCTGTAACGTCAGTTGTACGGAAATAGAACTGAGGACGATATTTCTGGAAGAATGGCGTGTGACGGCCACCTTCTTCTTTGCTCAGTACGTACACTTCACCCTTGAATTCAGTGTGAGGAGTGATAGAACCGGGCTTACAGATAACCATACCACGGCGGATATCTTTCTTCTCAATACCACGGAGGAGCAGACCGGCGTTGTCACCAGCTTCACCTTCGTCGAGGAGCTTACGGAACATCTCAACACCTGTGCACGTTGAAACCAACGGAGCTTCCATCAGACCTACGATCTCAACACCTTCACCCACTTTGATACGTCCGCGCTCGATACGACCTGTTGCAACGGTACCGCGACCAGTGATGGTGAACACATCTTCTACAGACATCAGGAACGGTTGGTCAACTGGACGGGGAGGCAGGGGAATGTAAGTGTCAACAGCATCCATCAGCTCGTTAACTTTAGCAACCCATTTCTCATCACCAGCCAGTGCGCCAGTTGCAGAACCCTGGATGATAGGTGTGTTATCACCATCAAAACCATAGGTGCTCAACAGCTCACGAATCTCCATCTCTACCAGTTCCAGCAGTTCAGGATCGTCAACCAGGTCAACTTTATTCATGAAAACTACGATACGGGGAACACCCACCTGACGAGCCAGCAGGATATGCTCTTTCGTTTGGGGCATCGGTCCGTCTGTAGCAGCCACAACCAGGATAGCACCGTCCATCTGGGCAGCACCAGTGATCATGTTTTTCACATAGTCAGCGTGACCAGGACAGTCTACGTGAGCATAGTGGCGGGCAGCCGTCTGATACTCTACGTGGGCAGTGTTGATGGTGATACCACGTTCTTTCTCTTCAGGAGCGGCATCGATTTCATCATACTTTTTTTCCTGCGCCCATCCTTTCTTAGCCAGGATGTTGGTGATAGCAGCAGTTAAAGTGGTCTTACCATGGTCAACGTGACCAATGGTACCAACGTTAACGTGGGGTTTGTCCCGCTTAAATTGCTCTTTAGACATTGTTATCCGTTTTTAGATTGTGTACAATTGTTATATATCGCAGCCAGGCTGCATTTTCACTTATTTGAGCCGTTGATGAGAATTGAACTCACGACCTCTTCCTTACCAAGGAAGTGCTCTACCACTGAGCTACAACGGCTAATTGCCCAGAGGCCCGTCCCACATGGGACCAATCCTGAGCGGGAGACGAGGTTCGAACCCGCGACCTATAGCTTGGAAGGCTATCGCTCTACCAACTGAGCTACTCCCGCTTGTGAAAGATTGAAGTGCGAAGGTAGAAGTTAGAAGGTATAAACCTTCGCACTTTTCCCTTCATCTTCTACCTTTTCTCAAAAGTGGGCAGGAGAGGATTCGAACCTCTGAAGTCGAAAGACAGCGGATTTACAGTCCGCCCCATTTGGCCGCTCTGGAACCTGCCCATACCTTGAAGAGCCACTTGTCGGAATCGAACCAACGACCTACTGATTACAAATCAGTTGCTCTACCAGCTGAGCTAAAGTGGCGTATCTCTGGTGTAAATAAAGAACTTCACCCCATTTTTTGGGAAGGCAAAGGTAATGGAAATTGTGAAATGCAAAAATTTTGAATCAGAAATAATTAGGGGCTGAAAATAAAAAAGGGCCGTTTCCGGCCCTTTTGGTTGTAGAATGGGAATAAGTTTATGCGGCTTGCTTTTCTTTCGTTTTTTTAATCTGGGTGATCATTGATTCCAAAGCACTATCAAATGAGGCTTCAAAAGACTTGGAAGTGTGCTTGACAAAAAACTCATGACGGGGAATCCTGACGCGTATTTCAGCGATTTTGTCCTTGATCTGGTGCACCACATTGTCCAGTTTCAGATAAACATCAATCTTAACGATCCTGTCATGAAAATTCTCGATCTTCTGGATCTTCCTGTTTACGTGGTCAAGCAACTTGGAATCCGCTTCAAAACGCACAGTCTGAATGTTAACGTTCATGGTAAACGATATTTTTTCTGGTGAAACAATAAGTAAAGAACTTCTCTTTCAGGGGGTACAAATCTCCTTCATTGAAGCTATATCAAGTTACAAAAAAAACACACCCAACCCAAATTTGAATTCCAGAATCCCACCTCAGGCTTTCGGATGCGCTTTTTTGTGGATATCCTTCAACTTATCAATGGTGTTATGCGTATATACCTGAGTGGCTGCCAGGCTGCTGTGACCAAGGAGCGACTTAATAGCATTCAGATCCGCCCCATTATTT
>JBKCVJ010000119.1:0-13248 GCA_046317915.1 Sphingobacteriales bacterium | reverse complement strand
GATACACGTACTGGTTCACATACGTAGTAGTCACCACTGAACCTGACTCCGGTGTGAAAATCCGTTGTAGCTTCTCGCCTGATGCACTGTACACGATACGAATCACGCCTTTGCCAACTATTCGTATCTCTTCTGGTTTATCAAGAAAATTGTACTTAATACCTCGTTGTCCCACCCCACTACCTTGGAGATTCTGCACATTTTTATTTAAATCAACGATCAGATTGCCATTGGCGTCATAGACATAATCACTATTCTGCCCATTCCCCCCGTCAGTATAGTCGCCATTCTTCCCATTTTCACCATATGTTGTCATATGGTCAAATACTTTTACCAGCTTGTTGCTAAATGCTTCATATGTATAATGCAAATCGTCGATAATAAAGGATGTAGCATTACCCGGTGTAGTGCCACGATGTTGCATATTCAGAATGTTACCATTGAGATCATAACTGATCTGTCCAATAGCACCTCCAACTGTAAAATCCAGTTTTGACGACGACCATGCATCTTGAGGTTTCTCTTTTTGAACAAAAAGCGAATATTTCAGCCTCCTGGCATTGTCATATGCATAATCATACTTTCTTTGGATATCTTCTCCTTGTGTAGTCCAAAGAGCGCCAGTAATTTGACTATTTAATTGAGCGTTTGCGAACACGCCATCCTGATTTGCATATCCGAGGTACATACCGAAAAAATTGCCCCACTTACTATAAAGCCCGGGAGTTTTTTTGGCATAATCCTGATTTATTCCTGTGATTTGGCCATGGATATTGTAGGAATACTTAAGCGCTTCTAAACGCGTGTTTCCTCCGGAAGTATACCCAGGGTCAAGCGTTTTCGTCTTTAACCGACCAAGATCATCATAGTCATAATTTGCAATCAGCTTCATTGGATTGGAGCCTATTTGCTTTTCGACGGCAGATAAACGGCCAATCTTATCATAATTATTCTTAGTCAGCACATTGAAGTTGGAATAGCTTGTTCCGGGCATTGTGTGAGTCTGGCTTGTACTCAGGACCCTGCCATCAAAATGATACTGGCTAGTAGTTACATCCGTACCACCTTTGATATTATCTTCTATCACCTGAATGCCAAGTCCTCGCTCATCATAATACATGGATGAAACCAAGAACTGGTTGGTTCCTAATACCCTGGTTATCCCACCAGTTACAAAACTTGTAATCCTACCTGTGGTGGAGATCGGCATAACATTAGGATCGGTACCAGACGAATAAGCTGTGTTATTGGTATAAGATGTGTTAAAGGTCTTTACCCCCACATATTGATAACTATCATAAAATGATACTTTAAGAATGGTATTTTCCGAGCTGTTATTCAAACTCGCGTTGCCAACCGGATTCAAATTAGAAGAGAGATTAGCTGTACCAACACCCGATACAGACACAGAAAGAGCGGTAGAAGCAGGTGCGTTGTTTATATCAGTCTGAAGTTGTGTGGTTGTCTTTGTTGTATTAAATAAAGTGCTTAAAACAGGTCTATCCAGCTCATCGTACACCTGAAATGTCCATTGCGCAGGTAATAGCGTTGCCTGATTCCCATCCTGCGTAAATACAAGTCTGTCTCGATTGTCATACACCATCCTTAATGGATCTGCACCAGGCAGTTTTTTCCATATAACGCGTCCTTTATCGTCATACGAATACAGAAAACACTGCTCTGCAAGAACTTTCGTTCCATAACTTCCAGCAAATGACCAACCATTCAAATCAAGATACTTTACCCCTTCTGGCTGTATCTGACATCTGAGTTGACCAAAATCATCATATACATAATACGTACAAATCCACCCACTGTGGGCAATTGAAGGATTGTCTTCAATTTGGATCTTCTCAAGAATTAGGCTTCCTTCGATTGTACTATATCTAACAACCAGTTTTCCATTCTCATCTGAGGATACTGTTTTAAACAGGGTATTGGATCCATATGCAGCACTTGAAGTGGGGGCATTGCCCTGAGAGTAATCTACACGAAAAATTCGTACATTCTCAGTTGCGTCATTCGTTGTATAAACAAAATTCTGACCGACATTTGCCGCCCAGGCACTACCAGGTTTTCGCATGGTCAGGACTCGAGAAAGAGGGCTCTGTTCATAGGTGGGTTGACCGTATGGGACGGTCTCATTGTAGTTTGAGGAATAGTAAATCCCCTGGTCTGCAACTGTTGTATTCTTCGACTTCCCAAGATTTGCGGTGGTGGTGTAAGGCAAGTATGCTTTAGCCTGTCTTCCAAGTGCATCAAACTCAGTAAAACTTACAATATCGCCCCAAAGGCCTGGAGCAGTTAGTGAAGCTTCTTCGCGCGCCACATTTTGCGTAACCCTGCCGATGCCATCCAAATATGATGTCCGTTCTAACTTTTCGCCAATTGGTAAAGCATCAATGACCCCACGCAAAGTAACTTGATTCTTGAGAATGGTAAGTTCCTTTACATAGTTCTTCTCCTCCCATCCACTCAATACCAAGCTAATTTTAATAACATTTGAATAGGTGAAGTTACCACCGCCTGCGTCTGTACGTCTACGAAAGAAAATGGTTTGGTTTATTGGCGAAGAGAATGAATAACTGGATTGAGTAGCGCCAGGAATAGCGGAGTACCCAGACAAAGGCATAGTGCTCGATTCCCACTGAAATGTCAGGCCAGTTGCTGGAAAATATGCAGGAGATATCTCCATCAATTGATCCGGAATTTCCGCTGCGGTAAAACTGTACTTGCCTGAAGTAGTTCCTACCCTGTGATTGTCAAGAAGGGTAACTTGACCTTGCACCATTGCTGGACAAATTACTCCCATCAGTATCAACCATAATGAGACCAGGTAAATGTTTTTCCTGTTGAGCATATGCCTAAATTCTAGGTGTTTATCAATTGGTTTTCGCTTTTAGTATGTCTAGCAGGCGCCCAGATTCTATATCGTCTGACCCTAGCATCACAGCATACAATTTTCCTGATTCCGTAAGAGCAAACATTTGCCAAGCAACTTCAACATCAATGTCAAATTTACCGTTCTGGTTTTTATCCGTCAGGAACTTGAATAGGGATGATTGGTTTAATGAACCTTTCTTTGTTTTTCCCATACCTACCACTGGAAAATCAAGCTTCAAACTATCAATTCGCTCTCTCGTAAAATAATTGAATGCTTTACTGTCGAATTCTGTCGTTGATATCAATATAAACTCTGCGCCTTTTTTAACAGACTTATAAATACTGTTCAACTGCATGATTTTTGACAAATCGGGCTCGTCTTTCCTTGCCAGAATGATTAAAAGTTTTTTCCCCTGGAACTTTCGGACATCAAAATCTTTCCCTTCTTCATCTTTGACGGACAAACTATACGCACTTTGCGCGTGGGTGGCCAAGGTGAATACCAAACAAAAGAAAAAAAGAATATTCTTCATGTTACTCGCATTAATAGATTCGAACTGTGAGTGATCCATTCATACTTACATTATAAAACCACGTACAGACCACACCAGTTATATAGGTGCTTCCAATCTGATAGTTATTATTTGGTGAATAATTGTTAATAGGACAGATATACACGGTGTATGTTCCTGCGGGTACGGTCCCCAGTGCGTAGTTCGCATTGTTCGCCATTGCCGTGAAATTATACTGCACTCCTGTTGAATTGTTGGTAAACCTAATGCTGTATTGGAATGACCTCGTATTTTTTGAAGTGAGATTATGCATGGCAATACAGGGTGCGTTTTGATTTGCCGCCGTCTGCCCATTGGCATTAACTTCATTAATAGCAAGTTGGTCTGCAGCTGCCTGGCTTACTGTAGAACTATACTTGCCTGGCCTTACGGTGTATATCCTGGTACCTCCAGTGAAACCAGCGGAACAATTGTTTCGAGTAAAGGTCTGGCTTCTACCAACGCTATAGTACGTATTAGAAGGGCAGGCATCATTAGGACCCACATTGCTCCATCGCTTCTGATTGAATGTTGGGCTATTAGGATTTATATCCGTTTCAAGTACAAACAGATTTGGAGGTAGCTGACCGTTCACACTCTGGCAATATGTGCTGTCTATATTCACTTCAAGCCACTCCCAAAGAGGGGTTGTACTATACACGCATGCTGCACCAGTGCTATTAGCGTATGCCTGTCCATTTGCTTCAATCTCATCCAACGCCTGATCATTAGCATCGGCCTGGCTAACGAGTGAGCTGTATCGATTTGCAGGCACAGAATACGTAACCTGACCACCGACGTAACCAGGATTACAGTTTTGAGTTGTAAATGAAGCAGATTGGACTGTATTGTAGTATATGGGCTGACATACGCCATTTGCGTTAGCGTAGGACTGACCATCCCGAACGAGTTCTGCTTCAGCTTTCAGATCAGCATCCTCCTGACTTATCGTTGAACTGTATTTATTTGCAGGAATAACAAACTGAACTTCTGTAGGTAAATACCCTGGTCCACAATTACTTCGGACGACACCTTCGGATATCTCTCTATTAAAATAGACCTTCGGACAGCCAGAAAGATATTGTGGATTGATGGTATTGTAGTCATATGCTTTTACAATGTTTCTTGATTCATCTCGGACAGTTATAAGTCGAGCTAAATTGTCATACTCAAAATAACTACTCCTATTATTCTCGTCACATTCTGACTGCTTACCAATGAGTGGATCATACGCTACGGTTCTCATTCTGGCGGTTGTTGGGTACAATCGCAATTCATCAATTGTAGCAGGCACTCCGCTACTAGGTTTGCTCACAGTAGCGGTATTATTTCCTGCTGGAACCAAATGTTCATAATAGGTTAGGCCATTTACTGTTGGCCCTGACTTAATCAAAGATCCGCCGCTTACAACTACAGACGGCCTGTTTGACCAAAACGAAACGGTGTAGGATTTCGCTGTATTTAGATTCTGAGACGTAAGACTATTAGCGTTGTTACTGGAAATCGTGAAAAGTCGGGTTCCTGATTTGGGAACGGGACTTATAGTATATGTGGCAGCACCGGTAAGTACCCAGCCACCAAAATCATCAGTCTCAAAACTAGTGTAGGCTGGATTATCAATATTTGGTTGGGAATTTACCACAGATGCGATCACAAATTTCTGATTGTAGTCGTAAATATTCGTCACTGTTCTTCCGCCTTCATCTTTAACTCCAGATAAATTCGAAAATGCATCGTAAAAATATTCACTTGCAATCTTATACTGAGAGATTGAACTTCCAGGACCTTGGTATTCAGAGATGAATGTTAAAGGTTGCGACAAGCGTTGTTTTAATATTCTCCAAGGCTTGATATCGCCGTCCACAGTTGTAATAAATTCATTCACAGTTTCCTCAAGCTCTTCATACTGATAGGTTGAGGCGATATAACGTGATGTTTTTACCGCAACTGGAATAGACAAAATGTTATTGTCTTTCATCGATTGCAATACTCCACTATTGAAATCTGTATTATATCGGATTGATTTCCTTATGCTATTGCCGTCACTTAATTTGTTTGTTACCGTAACTAAATCATCTAGGCTATTGTAGCCGTAACTGGTTGTTTCGGCAACAAAATTGATTCCGTCGGGCCTGTATACTCGTTGCTCTGTAGAGGAAAGTAGTGCTTTACCTTTATAGTAATAATACTTCTCATACTCAACATCGCTCGTGCTGGCGTTGACGTACATTTGCAAGTCATTGGCTAAGCCTTCTTGCGTCCATTTATCTACCCGCTGAGATCTACTCCAAAGTATCTTAATATTTGCAGAAGCTGGCCCTGATGGCAACCCTGCATGAACAGCTGGACCAAAGTAAATTGACCTTACATTGTACTGGTTAATTGTCTCAGTGACCAACTTGTTGTTTACGTCATACACTGAAGTTCGAGTGGGTAATCCAAAGGCCCATGAAGAAAACCTTTGTTTTTGGGTAAGCATTGTATTGGCGGCAGAGTTATAATATGCCCCACTGATACTATTGTCTGAAAATTCTTGGACTGTTTTACCCATAGTGCCAGATCCCTGGATGATTTCGACACGTTTGTACATCATAGGGAGAGGAGAAACTTGATTAAAATCACTATTTGTATTTACTGTTGTCGTAAAGTTTCGATTAGGACTAACTAAACAAGAGAATCCCAGCAGTAAAACATTTAGAATCACATCAATAATCAAACTTGTACCGAGTGAAGCTCCCCCAATCACTTTAAGAACCATCGAAACGTCAGAGATTATACTGTAAATACCACTTGCATAACTAAGTACATTTAAAGCTTTACTAAAAAAAGATGCACTCAGACCTTGATCAATGTTTAAAAGCCCTGGAAACCTGTAGACAAACTCGCATTCACCAAACAACGGCCCATTCAATCTCCATACGTATTTTTTGACCTCGGGTTTATAGTTTGCCGAGGATGACGTAGTGTGAACCGGCATCTCTAACCCCCACATTGAAGAATTTGAAGAATTCTCAAGCACGTAACGGTAATTTGTTACTATGGGATTATTACAGTCATTTGACCCGCCACCATCTGTAGTACTTATTTTCGAAACGCGGACTCCACCGATTTCTCGTTCCCCGTTGAGGTTAGCTTTATTCTGCTCATATTCATAAGTAAGCGCTCCTCCAGTTGGATAGATTACTTGTTTCAATAAACCATTTCTGGCATAACCATTCTTTGAGGTGAGAACAGATCCTGACACTCCGCTTCGCTGAAAAGTCAATCCTCGATACTGATTGTAAAGGTATTCCAGAGGTTTATTGCTAAAAGGGATCGAATTGTTGGAAAAATCCTTGCTATTGTATCCGTTGTAATAACCCCAATTATCTGCACACAGACTAAATGGAGCGGGAACTACATCATCCCCTGATGTGCCTAAATAGTAATCAAACTGATGCGGGGATTCATCCTCTTTAAGGTCTGGACCGTACTTGGTAACCGATCTAAGGCATAGGCGCGCCATCCTTCTTGCTGCTCCTCCAGATGCAGTATTTGACAACAGATATCTTTGAGATGCATATCGATTCATTGCCATATACATCTGCCTTAGCACATATTTTGAAAGGTATCGTCCAGAATAATTTATATCAATAGATGAAAGCATATTGTCGCCAGGTACATCAATTCTTGAATCACCATAGTTGAAAGCAATTGAATGTCCGTCGGGAAACTGAACGCCGGAAACAATTTGATTTTGTGTAATTGATCTGTTTTGGGTCACTACAACATAATCTTTATCACTATTATAATTGTAAACCTGATATCCGGCCACAACATTTAAATTTTGAACACTGTAACTGTATAGTATTTTTCGATGTGTTAAAGGGTCTTCAATTTCTGTAAGTTGCCAACTGCTAACAACATAGGGATTTGCCATTTCTGCATTGTTCCACGGAGAAGCAGACGGCCCAACATCAAACATACCCTGGAAGTAAATTTTACCATTGGCAAACTTTGGTTGGTCTCGCTTTGAAACACCGTTCTTGTCTGTATATTTTACTTTAAGCTGCTTTGTGAGTGACTTATTCGAGAAACGGTAAATCAATCCATCTTCATCTTGTATCGTAAATGAGGTTATGGTTGTGCGTATACCCTGATTCACCAGTGTTAAATCATGCTGAAAACTAATCTTCAATCGACTTTCCTCTAATGTGAATGCTTGGCCGTTAGCAGGATCAATTAAAAAAACGCCGGATTTTCCATTAAATTGAAAAGAGAAGTAGTCGAGCTGTTTGTCTTCACTAATCGAGTTGAAGTTGTTGTATTTCTCATTTTGAGCTGAAAACAATGGGTATCTGGCAACTTGAGGATGGTATCCCAGATTCTGTGAAGCGCCTGCCCATAACCTGCCATTTGGATATTTCTTTAAGTCCTTAATTGATTCTGGGGAAGTTGATGAATAAGCTTTCTGGTCGTCTGGTAGCCCTACTTGAATTCTTGTAACAGTCCCCCCCTGGAGCAACGACCACCCTTGTCCAACACTTGAAGCAAGCTCGTTGACTTTGATTCCGTTGCCAGACTGGTAAGCTAGAGCTACAAAAGCCTTTAATCGGCTTTTGTTATCCTGCCAATTAAAAATTGGGAGTGAAAAAGACGCAGTTCCAGATTGTGGAACAACCTGTCCGATTGTTTTTGGCAAGGTTAGCAGGAAAAATAGCACTGAGATTAATGCCCTCTTCATATGACTACTTAAACAGTTAAACAATTAGAATGTATATCCAATTCTGAATAATACTGGTTGGGTTTGTACCAAGCGTCCTTGTGCGAGAAAATCCCAGAACAATTGGATACGCATGCTTTTAACAAAACTGGAGTTGAAATCTATTTTCTTTGTCACTCCGATTAGGCCAGAAGAAGTCCATTTATCGATAATTGTTATCGTACGCAACTCGCTAAATGGTTTCATATAGTTCATTTCAAATCCCGCTGTCAGAAAAAATGTTTTTTTCCACTTGTAGTCTGCGTATGAACGGAATCCCAACCCTTGATTTGTAATCTTGATGTTATTGATTCCCGTACCCATTCCCATTTTGTAACTGATTCCACCGCCAATGCTCAATTTTTTCTTGATATTGTAACCCGCAGTTAATGCAAAGTCAGCCATGGATGGATAAATGGAACTTACTCTGGTGGTTTGAAGTGTAAACCCGAATTCATATTTTCTGTCACCGGATTCCACTTTCGGAGTTCGAACAGAATTACCTGGAATGCTGCCAATTAAAGCTTTCAACGGGTCCTCACCGCCACTACCGTTGTTAGAGGCACTCATTTTAGCTGTAATCGGCGCTATTTGTTCTAAAGAAGAATTCAATCTTTTTCCAATTTGATCGTTCAAAGTAGATCTTGACAAAAGACCGATACTTTCATCGGTATTTGTAGGAGACGAACTTCCTGGAAACAGACCCGAAAGGAAAGAATTTTGCTTCATAAACTCGGCAAACTGCTTATTCTTTGAAAGCATTGCAAGGGCTTGTTCCTGAATCTTTGAAGGATTTCTAAAAGTTTCTTTAATTGTACGGATTTTACCGGAATACTCAGCAACACTAGCGTTCAGCTTGTTTAACTTTTCTTGAAATTTCATCAGTTTTTGCTGGTGAGACTTTAGAAATTGATCAATCAAAGCAACTTTTTGTTGTAGTTGTATTTGAATCTCTTGCGCTTTTGAAAGTTCTTTTTGAAAGTTTTTTACTTTAGTAAGGGCTTCACTTAGTCCCTCGATTTCACCGCTTTTCTCTGCAATAAACGATATCATCCCCACTGCCGAATCGAGGTACGGCAGATATTCTCCTTGAAACCTTTGAGGAATCAGATCAAATTCGTTTATAAAGTTTTTGTTTGATAACGTACTGAGCATTTCAGTCATTTCGGAAGCAATGTTCTTATCAATTTTTTCAACTTGAGACACTATCGCTTGGAGTTGACGGTCACTCTCTGTAAGTAGTTTGTCACTTTTCTGAGTGATATCATTTAATGACTTCTCAACTTGTTTCGACGAGCGAATAACAAGTTTGCTATAACTAAGTAAGGAATCCCTATCTGTCTGAGCTTTCAATGAAAAGGGCATAGCAATGCATGCCAGAAAACAGGCAATAAAGTATCTCATGCACATTAATATTAGAATGGCAGAAAGAAAAAGAAATATTGTTTAGAATGCGTGAGGCTGCTTAGCCAGAAGTGAAGAATAAAGATGGTGAGTTCATACAGTTAGTGTTTTGGTTTTTGTTGATCTAATTTAGTAATCATAAGCTGTCATCTCCAAATTATTCCACGGATAGTTATGCACATTATTAAAAAAATTAATGCAAGTAGAGAATATTGTCTTGGCGTCAATTTAGGAATACATAATTCTTTTTGACGAATTGCCACAGGCGAGAAGCTACAACGGATTTTCACACCGGAGTCAGGTTCAGTGGTGACTACTACGTATGTGAACCAGTACGTGTATCAATCCATCGGCACGGGTGCAGATCAGTTAAGTTTCATGTTGTTTGAGGAAGGACGTATTCGTGTGGTGCATCCCGTAGCTTGGAACAATGGATATGACACCTATGGGATGTTTGGCAACCTATCGCTTCCCGATGGCAAACAAGGGGTGTATGATTATTTTGTAACGGATCACCAGCAGAACGTGCGGATGATCCTGAGTGAGGAGGTGCAGTATGCGAGCAATACGGCTACCATGGAATCCTCCCGCAGCTCGCAGGAAGAACCCGTCTTTGGCCGCAGTGGTGCAGGCAATGAACTGGCTGCTTCGCGGTATGCTACACCTTCAGGCTGGCAGAACGCGAGCGTAGGCGCACAGGTAAGCCGCCTGGGTTCCCTCAGTGGCAATATGGTTGGTCCCAACACCCTGCAGAAGGTGATGGCCGGAGACCAGATGAGTGCCACGGTGCAGTACTTCTTTGAATCCGCTCCGGGAAATTCCACACCGCTGACCACGATGCTGCTCAACACCCTGGGCCAGCTGCTCAGTACGGGCTCGCAGGTGGGTGGACTGGTGAAGGGCAATGCCTCGGCGGTGACATCGCAGCTCAGTGCCAACCCCGGGTTCGTCAATGCAGTGAACCCAGCACAAGGCGGCGCCAATACCCCTCAGGCCTATCTCACCATGGTGTTCTTCGATGAGCGCTTTGAACCCATCGCAGAAGCAGATGGCGGCGTAGTGCGTCAGCAGGTGGCTCAAAGTGTGGGCAGCGGTGGTTCCACCCTCGGCCTCGGCAACATCAAAGCCCCAAGAAACGGCTATGTACTGGTCTATGTATCCAACAGTAGTGAACAGCCCGTGTATTTTGATAACCTGCAGGTGGGAAAGGTCAATGGCAACATCCTGGAAGAAAACCACTACTACAGTTTTGGGTTGAGGATTTCAGCGATCAGCAGCAGAAGGTTTACAGATCAGTATCAGGGAAAGGTTCCCAATGCCTACTTGTATAACGGCAAAGAGTTGATGGACGAAGATGCAGACCTGGGCTGGCTGGAATATGGATATAGATTCTACGATCCACAAATCGGCAGGTTCCAGCAGATTGACCCGATGGCTGATGAACTCTCTTCCTACTCTCCATACCATTACGCGTATAACGATCCGGTAGGGTTGATTGATTTTATGGGATTGGTTGGTGTGGATCCGAGGTTTATCCTTTCAATGACTAAGGAGACAGCTAAAACCTTGGAAGAAGTAGTTGTGGTAGGGCATAGAGTGGCAAAAACTGCAAGTACTGCCAGTAAAGTGGCAAAGGCTGGAAGAACACTACTGGATTTTGTGCCTTTTGTTAGCGGTGCAGTTGATATATTTGAAGGTATCAGAGATGGTGATCTGGTTAAGGTTGGGGGTGGAGCTGTCTCTATTCTTTTTGATGCAGCCACAATGGGTGGAGGAAGTATTCTGAAAGGTGGAATTAAAGCTGGAATTAAAGAAGGCGCAGAATATTTTGCGAAGAAGGAAGTAAAGGAAAAAGTTGCCGGTAAGGCAGTAAAACAAAGTACTGAAGGTGGATTAAATCTCTTTAAATGGGGAGCGCCACAAACAACAGTTGAGTCTGGATGGAAAACGGGAGATAGAATGCTCCACCTGCCAAATAAAGGCTCACCAAAAGCGAACTGGAAGGCTAATAGTGGCGCCCTACGTAAAGAGATGCAATCAGGAAAGCCTATTTTTGATTCATACAAACTTCCTAATGGGGACTTAATAAAGACGAAAGGATTTCTAAATGCTGAAAGAAATCTTTTACAACAAAAAGGCTGGCAATACAATATCGATTTAGGAGCTTGGATATCACCAATAAAGTAAAAAAATGGATTTCAGTAGCGAAGTAAAAAGTATTTTTTCACAACTATTGCAGTCATTTGATCTGCATTTGGTTTATGAAATAAAAAATATATTGGAGTTTGAATCTACAAATATTTCGGTGAGGTTTATATACAATGAAAGAGAAAAATCAACTTACTTTTTTGTTGGAAAAAAAGATAGTATGCTTTACCCTATAAACGAATATTTGATTGATGATTTGACAAGCACCCTAACTCAGATATCGGAAGAAAAGAATCAACCTATTCTGTCTAGATTCTATTCATTTCTAAATTCAGAGATTGGGATTGAAATTCTCAATGGCGATATTTCACGCCTTGAACAGTTTATCAGAAAAGACAGTTCAGAATACACGTCTATGCTAGTTAATCATCAACGCATACAAAAAGCTGATGATGCTTGGCTTAAAAAAGACTATGTCAAGTATATAAACTTAATCGAAGAAATAGGAATAAGCAATATTTCTAATTTGTATCGACTCAGATACAAATTTGCTAGAAAGAAATCTGAATTTAATCGTTGAATGATTAGTATTCATTTACTAAGGTCTCTAATGGAATTCGTAATTTATCGTGAAGTTTACGGACCATGGTGAGATTCAACTTGCGATGTCCGTTAAATAAATCAGTAACCCTGCTTTTGTATCCAAGTATATCGGCCAGATCGCTATTTGTTAAACCCTGCTGCTGCATACGATAACGTATGGCATCTAGGGGATCAGGTGTATTGATAACAAAATGTTTGTCTTCATATGTTTTAATGAGAAGAGCCAATACATCTGCTTCTTCACTTTCTTTTGTACCTGTTTTTGCCTGAAAAATTTCTTCAAATCTTTCTAAGCTTGCTCGATAGTCTTTCTTGGATTTGATAATTTTTAATTGCATACCGTCATTTTTTGCTTTTCTTAAAAAGATCAATTGTTGGAGCGTCTACTTTGCCATAAGCGGTATGGGTGCCAATAAATTTGATGAAAACCCAACCTTTTAAATAGTTAATCTCCACAATCAAACGATAGTCATTTTGATTTATCTCAAAAATTACTCTATTATTCTTTATCGCCTTGGAAGTGTTAAAGTTACTTGTCACATCACTAGGCTTTTTCCACTCCTTTGCCGATACATCATGATACCATTTTTCCAGGTTTTCTTTACAATCTGAATGTTTTTTATAAAACGCGATCAAGGTACCCCTATTGTAAATATTCATCGTAAATCATCGATTCTACACTGTAAATATACAAAAAGTAACCATATTGGTTACTTTTTTTTGCCTGGGTTCCCTCAGTGGTAATATGGTGGGTCCCAACACCCTGCAGAAGGTGATGGCCGGAGACCAGATGAGTGCCACGGTGCAATACTTCTTTGAATCCGCTCCGGGAAATTCCACACCGCTGACCACGATGCTGCTCAACACCCTGGGCCAGCTGCTCAGTACGGGCTCGCAGGTGGGTGGACTGGTGAAGGG
>JBKCVJ010000118.1:0-13307 GCA_046317915.1 Sphingobacteriales bacterium | reverse complement strand
ACCATGATGATGGTAGTGCCCTGCTCATTCAGGTCTGTCAGCAACTGCATCACTTCATTACCATTGGAAGAATCGAGGTTACCGGTAGGTTCATCCGCCAGGATTAATTTGGGGTTGTTTACCACCGCACGGGCCACGGCCACACGCTGCTGCTGACCACCAGAGAGCTGCTGGGGGTAGTGGTTGCGGCGATGCATGATCTGCATCTTTTGCAACACCTCTTCCACCTTGGCTTTGCGGTCTGATGCTTTCACACCGGTATAGATCAGCGGAAGCTCAACGTTTTCAAATACAGTGAGTTCATCGATCAAATTAAAACTCTGGAAAACAAAACCGATGTTGTGTTTGCGAAGATCCGCACGTTGACGCTCATTGAAATGCGCAACTTCAGTGCCGTTAAAAACGAAGCTTCCTGCATCGGGATCGTCAAGAAGGCCGAGGATATTCAACAGTGTGGATTTACCGCAACCGGAAGGACCCATCACGGCTACAAATTCTCCTTCTTTAACTTCCATGGAAAGCTTATTCAGGGCTACGGTTTCAACTTCGTCCGTCCTGTAAATCTTTTCCAGGTCTTTGATCTTTATCATGGCTTTGTGTTAGTTTAAAATTTTTTCAGATCATGAATAGGGCTTGGTACAAGGGTCTTTTCCTGACCACCTTTTTCTGGGAACTATCCTGCTTGGTTTTCACGGCCACTTTACAGGTATCCTTCTTGCTGTCTTTAATACCGGCAGACATAAGGAAGAATCCGGTCATGATAACAACGATGATATGTCTCATACTACCCTTTTTTATTATTTGTTCTTTAATACCAGTTCCTGAATGGTTCCGTAGTTTTCATAGGACGAAGTGATCACTTTGTCGCCCGGCTTTAACCCTTGCAACACTTCATAGTAGTCTGGGTTCTGTCCGCCCAACTGGATCTCTGTTTTATAAGCCATCGTTCCATTCTCACTGACCTTGAAGATCCAGTTACCGCCAGTTTGTTGATAGAAGCCCCCTCGGGGAAGCAACAGTGCCTGTTTCTCATCACTGAGTGCTACGCGCACCTGAAAGGTCTGACCTCTGCGGATCCCCTGGGGCACTTCACCTTCAAAAGCCATATCTACCTGAAATTTTCCATTGGTTACCTGTGTATACACTTTCCTGATCTTCAACTTATAGTCTTTACCGGCAAAGGTGAACTGACCCATCAACCCGGTATAGATCCTGGAGATATAATGCTCATCAATATCTGCGCGCACTTTAAATCCACTGGTGGCGTCCACCTGCCCGAGGCGTTCGCCCTTGTTCTTGCTTTGGCCGATCTCCGCATCAAGAGAGGTAAGCTGGCCATCGATGGGCGCCCGCACGATCAGGTCGCCCACCTTTCTGCGCATAACTTCCAGGGCATTCTGTGTTCTGCCATAACTCTGCCTTGCCTGTTCCAATTCCTGCCTAACGGATACAGAATCCTTGCTTAAAATCTCTTCTTGTAGTTTCTTTCTCCTGATCTGGTATTCATACGCGATTTCGGCCTGCCGAAACTCCTGTGAGCCAATCACCTTTTGCTCATAGAGCTTCTTGTTCAACTTATACAAGCGCTCGGCTTCTTTAAAATCATTATCTGCATCTGCCATCTGGTTCAGCTTGGTGATCGTGTTCTGCTGGGCGGCATTCCTCGAGATCTGCATCTGGGTGAGCAGGTTGAAAACCGAGGTCTCCTGATTCACCAGACTCAACTCCAGATCTGTGTTAGACATCCTAAGGATCGGCTGGCCTTTCTTGACCATCGCCCCATCTTCCACCAGCTTCTCCTCTACCCGTCCACCTTCCGCTGCATCGAGGTAGATGGTGGTCAATGGCAATACCACTCCGTTCACGGGCGTGAATTCCTGAAAAGCACCTTGCTTCACCTCACTGATCGTTAATCGCTCCGTCTCCACATTCAGTTTACTTTTCCCGGAAGTGAAATAAATACTGCCGGCGATCAACACCACCAGGGCCGCGATTCCCCCAATGGTTAAGATCCTCTTGCTGTTCCATTTCTTTTTTTCGATGACTCTGTCCACAGATAGATAGATTAGGTTTCATATATGGCTACGCAATGCCATGCCAATTTCATAACTCCATAATTACCAATGCCTTATGCCAATATGCCTCTCTCCACCGTCCGCTCCCGATACAACAGGTGTACGGTTTTGATACACTGAGGAGAGGCATTGGGCATTGGGCATTCGGCATTGCCGCATTGCCAAATTGACTAATTAACTAATTGCATAAATTGCCTAAATGGTTTTGAAGAACGCTTCCATCCTGGTAGTTGATGATGATACCGATATTCTCACGGCGGTAAGGCTTTTGCTTAAAACAGAAACAGCAGAAGTGGTCACAGAGAAAAATCCTGAAAACATACGAAGCATCCTGCAGAAAAGATCCTTTGACCTGATCATGCTTGACATGAACTTTACCTCATCCATCAACACGGGGAACGAAGGAATTTTCTGGTTGAACGAGATTAAGAAAATGAGTAGCAAAGCCGCCGTAATCATGATCACGGCTTATGGCGATATTGACCTCGCCGTACGATCACTCAAAGAAGGTGCTGCTGATTTTGTGGTAAAGCCCTGGCACAATGAAAAACTAATTCAGACCATCAAAGATACCCTGGCTAAAAACCAAGGGCTCCCGGTTACCAGCACCAGCGATTTTCAACAAGGAATGATCGGCAACTCGGCCATCATGCAGGATATCTTCCACAAAACAATGAAGATCGCCCCTACCGATGCCAATATCCTGATCCTCGGCGAAAACGGAACAGGTAAGGACCTCATTGCTAAAGCTATCCATGATCACTCCCTTCGCAAAGACAAGCCTTTCATCAAAGTGGACGTGGGCGCCTTGACAGACAGTCTTTTTGAAAGCGAACTTTTCGGTCATAAAAAAGGAGCGTTTACCGATGCCAGGGAAGACCGCATCGGACGCTTTGAAGCCGCGCATGGCGGCACTGTATTTCTGGATGAGATCGGCAATATTTCATTGGTTCAACAAGCGAAACTCTTATCGGTATTGCAAAACCGAACGGTCATCCGCCTGGGTACCAATGAGCAGATCCCGGTGAATATCCGGCTGATCTGCGCTACCAACCTGCCACTGAATGAGCTGGCCAATGAACAGAAGTTCAGGAAAGACCTTATCTACCGGATCAACACGGTTGAGCTCACCATGCCACCCCTGCGGAAAAGAGAAGAAGATGTTTTTTTGCTGGCCAACCATTTTGCATCAGTATATGCAACGAAATACCTTAAACCCAGCATGACCATTGATCAGAAAGCGAAGGAAAAACTGATGACCTACCCTTTTCCTGGCAATGTGCGTGAGCTCCAATATTCCATTGAGCGCGCCGTGATCATGTCAGAAGGAAGCGTATTATCTGCTGATGACATCATCTTCTCCCCCCTGGAACATGCGTTATCCAATAGTCAGGAAGATGACGATCTGAAACTGTCTACTATTGAAAAAAATACCATCCTGAAAGTGATCGAGAAAAACCACGGCAATATCACCAAAGCCGCCAGGGAACTCGGGCTTACCCGCACGGCACTATACAGGAGGCTGAGTAAATATGATATTTAAGAACTACCAATGGAAGTTGCTCCTGAAAGTGGTGCTGTTGTTTGCAGTGCTGGTATTCACGGCTTATGTTGTGGTGAGAGGCAACTATAGTTTGCTCATCATTTGCCTGCCTGTAATTGCAGGTCAGTTGTGGGATATGGTCCGATTTCTTCGAAAATCACAAGACGAACTCGATGAATTTGTTGAGTCTGTTCACTATCGTGACTTCTCCAGGCATTTTGATGTATCCCACGCCCCTGCTGAGATCCAACCGCTCAGAAAAGGCTTTAATGAGATCAACAGTGCCATCAAAGTGATCAGCAGGGAAAGGGAAACCCAGTACCAATACCTGCAAAAAATCCTTGAATTGGTTGATACCGGCATCCTCTCCTATGAAACGGGTTCGGGCACCATTGCCTGGATGAATGAATCCCTGAAGCAGCTGCTGCAAATCCCATACTTGAAAACCATCGACTCCCTTGAGAAAAGGGATCCTGAACTTTGCGCAGAAATCAAAACACTGAAACCCGGCGAAAATAAAGTAGTAACCATCCACCGGGAAAAGAATACGATCAAAACACTGTTATCGGCCACAGCCTTCCAGACAGAAGGCCTTATTTATAAACTCATTGCTTTCCAGAATGTGAACGAGGCATTGGACGAAAATGAATCACAGGCCTGGCGAAAACTGCTGAGCGTGATGACGCACGAAATCATGAATTCTGTAGCACCCATTTCTTCATTGGCAGATACCTTGATGAACAGGTTGAAGGTGGAGGGTGGAAGGTTGCAGACTGAGGGTGATGATATAGAGGTAGGAATCAGGACCATAAAAAGAAGAAGCGATGGTTTATTGAAGTTTGCAGAGACTTATCGAAACCTTAATAAAGTTACCCAGCCTAATGTAAAGCCGATTTCTGTCATTGAAATGTTCGACAACCTGAATTCACTGATGGAGCCTACCCTTGACAAGAAAAACATTGAACTGGACATTGTCCTGATCGATCCGGGAATGATTATTGAAGCCGATGTGAACCTGATTGAACAGGTCATGATCAATCTCCTGGTGAATGCCATTGATGCCGTGAAAGATGTTGCATCGCCCAAAATTGTGCTGAGTGCAGAGAAGACCCGCGATAAATCATTTATCCGAATTGCAGACAATGGCTATGGGATGTCTGCCGAAGTCATGGAAAACATTTTTGTTCCTTTTTTTAGTACGAAGAAAAATGGAAGTGGCATCGGCCTCAGTCTATGCAAACAGATCATGATGCTGCACAAAGGAAACATCCATGTGCAAAGTCGGGAAGGAGAAGGGTCTCTTTTCACGCTTCAGTTCTAGGCATGCAAGGATGCTGTTTACAATTAATTAACGTTTCTATCATAATAACGTAATCTGGAGACGCTAGATTAAGTGCAGATTGCGAAGAATGAATATTGTCCGAATCATACTGCTGCTTTCGCTTATTGGATGTAATAAAAACAAGGGGTCTTTAAAAATCAAGGGGTCAGACACTGAGGTAAATCTCGTGGCAACCCTTGCAGAAGCCTATTCCAAAACCAACAAGCAGAGTTTCTTGTCTATCTCCGGAGGAGGCTCGGGGCTTGGGATCGCATCTTTACTCAATGGCCAGACGGATATCGCCAATTCATCAAGAGAACTTAACGATGAAGAGCGTGAGATGTTCAGGAAGAAGAAAATCGCAATTGATACCTTTGTTTTTGCTGAAGACGCCATTGCATTTGTGGTTAACGCCAGTCTTCCTCTGGATTCCCTGAATACAAAACAATTGTCGGGACTATTGGATGGCACTATTGATACATGGGACAACCTCACATCCCTGCGTTTACCCGTCACCATCTACGGCCGTCAGAGTAATTCAGGCACCTATGATTTTGTGAAGCATATCCTCGGTATCAAATTCAGTCTCAATGCAAGGGAAATGAATGGAAACGCCCAAATTCTGGAGGCCATTAAGGCTGATCCATCAGGGATCGGCTATGTGGGTGCGGGTTATGTTATGCATCGAAATGGAAGTGCAAATGAACAGATAAAAGTACTGAAGATCGCCCACGGTAAGGAAAAAGCATACTCACCGTTAGATTCAACAGCCGTATTTAAGCATCAATATTATTTCAGAAGACATCTTTATCAATTTATCCGAAAAGGATTTTCAGCAGAAGTAGAAAATTTCCTGGCATTTGAAAGAAGCGCTACAGGAGCACAAATGATCCGAAAAGCAGGCTATTATCCTATCAATGAAGAGTTAAGCGATGAATGAGCAAAATAAATTTCGTGAGCGAAAAGACCAATACTTCCGTTTGTTGTTCCGCCTAACCGGGATACTTACCATCATTATACTCGGAGCAATCTTATTTATGCTTCTTTATAATAGTGTAGCCTTTTTTACGAACCATGCGCCGCTCGATTTCCTTACCGGATCACAGTGGAATCCGGGAAGCAAACCAAAAGGTAATTACGGTATTTTACCTTTAATTATGGGCACCCTCCTGGTGACTTTTGGAGCGATGGTGATCGCTGTCCCCATAGGCATTCTCACTGCAGCATATATTTCGGAATTTGCGGGAGCCCGACTTAAAATGTGGCTTAAACCTTTCATTGAGATGCTCTCCGCTATACCATCCGTTGCCATCGGATTTCTGGGCATTGTGATCATTGGACCAGGACTGGCGAAACTATTTGGCATCCAAAATGGTTTGAATGCGTTGAACGGCTCTATACTGCTTGCCATTATGTCTCTACCCACTATAATAACTGTGGCAGAAGACGCGATTCATGCTATCCCAAGTGCCTACAAAGAAGCTTCACTGGCATTGGGCGCAAATAAGTGGGAAACCCTATTCAAAGTGACCATACCGGCAGCTTCGCCTGGACTCATTGCAGCAGTAATGCTAGGATTAGGCAGGGCAATCGGAGAAACCATGACCGTATTGATGGCAACCGGAAATGCCCTTGCGTTCCCGCAGGGATACCTCGATCCGGTCAGGACCATCACCGCAACTATTGCAATTGAAATGGGCGAGGTGCCCTACCAGACAACGCATTATTTCGCACTTTTCGCCATAGCCACCGTATTATTTCTGATAACCCTCGCGGTAAATATAGCCGGTGAACGTATTGCAAAACACTATCGTAAGTTCACAGCATGAATAAACCTATCCAACATATATCCGGAACGATACTCTTGCTTGGATGCACACTTCTCATCGTATTCCTTGAATTATTCATCCTGGTTAATCTATTTGCAAAGGGGCTCCCTGTCATAAACAGTGAGTTCCTGCTAAGCACACCCACAAATGGACTCACAGAAGGTGGTATCCTTCCAGCGATAACAGGAACGCTGATGGTAACAGTCATTGCAGCATTCTTCTCCATTCCATTTGGCATTTGCTGTGCCATTTACCTGAATGAATATGCCAGCGCTTCTCGTACTACGGACTGGATCAGGGCCTCTATCAGAAATCTCGCCGGTATACCTTCTATTATTTATGGCCTTTTTGGCTTAGCCCTTTTTGTACAATTGATGAATTTTGGTACATCAGCACTTGCCGCAGGGCTCACATTGGGCTTACTTTCTCTTCCCTATATCATTACCACAACTGAAGAGGCTTTAAAAAGGGTACCCAACGCATTGCGTGAAGCAACACTTGCCTTAGGGGCCACTCAATATGAGTCGATCAGGGACTATATCATTCCTTCGGCAATGCCTGGGATCATAACGGGTGTTATTCTCACCATTTCACGTGTAGCAGGTGAGACTGCACCGATACTATTCACTGGAGCGGTTTTTTATATTACCGGTGTCCCAACTGGTATTCACCAGGAATTCATGGCACTTCCATATCACCTTTACATGCTTTCTACCCAACACCAGGATATAGAAAAAGTAAGACCACTGGCATACGGTACAGTTACAGTGCTCATCTTGCTGGTGATATCACTGAACCTGATCGCATTCATCATCCGAAATAAATACAGAGAGTATGGAAAATAATGACGCAAAGCTTTCAACGGAAAACCTTTGCATCCAATTCGGAAGTAAAGTCGTCATCAAAAATATCTATATCCACTTCCCGGAAAAAAATATCACTGCATTGATAGGACCTTCCGGATGCGGAAAAACTACCCTCCTGCGAAGTTTCAACCGGATGCACGATCTAGTTCCGGAAGCGAAGGTCACCGGGCGGGTCTTAATGGATGGTATCAATCTCTATGATTCAAGCTTGCCCGTTACCTCAGTGAGAAGAAGAATCGGAATGGTCTTCCAGAAGCCAAACCCTTTTCCAGCTTCAATCTACGATAATGTTGCTTATGGACTAAAGATCAATGGGGTCCACAAAACAGACATTGCAGGCATGGTTGAACAATCACTGAAAGAAAGCTTTCTTTGGCAGGAGGTTAAAGATGACCTCAAAAAACCAGCACAAAGATTGTCAGGGGGCCAACAACAAAGACTGTGCATTGCAAGGGCCATCGCCATTAAACCGGAAGTCATCCTTATGGACGAACCCTGTTCCGCACTGGATCCGATCAGTACAGCCAAAGTGGAAGAACTCATGTTGGAGTTAAAGAAACACTTTACCATTCTTACCGTGACACACAGTATGGCACAGGCACAAAGGGTTGCTGACAAAGTTGCTTTTATGTATATGGGTGATCTTATTGAACACGGAGATAAGACACAAATCTTTCAATCCCCAAAAGAAAACCTGACCTATCGCTATATCTCAGGAAATTTCGGTTGACTGCTGAGACTCCAATTGATCAATATTCACCTTCAGCCTGTCGAGAAACTTCTTATAGGATATCCCGAACATTTTCCTGGCAAGCCATATCCCGGCAAACGAAAACAGCACTGCTGAAATAACCATTGAGATTGGAAAAATGGGCTTTGTGAACAATTGCTCAAGGCTTTTTCCCGAACCCCAGATCCCTCCCATCATAAAACCTGAAGCTGCTGCAACCGGAAATACAAACCTCGCGGCATACATCTGATTATTGATCCATTTTGTAACCGCTGCATGATGCACCTTCATCTCTTGCAGCATAGAGTGCCCGGCATCTACCGAACGAGGCAGTTGCTTCCGGAGTTTGACACCTTGCACAATGAACACGATATTAAAGGTCAACACAACGGAAAATCCCAGCAACACCTGCCAATAAGGATAGAAAATCATCAGCACGATATACCCTATAGATATCAGGATTCCCCAAATATTCGTGATCCGGAGATTGTTTCTTACTTCAATCAGTGGATGTAAAGATTTAACGCCTTTCAGTTGCGACTGATCCTTGATCAGCCCTCCGCCTTCAGGCTCTTTTCCTAACTCACCCCAAATTTTATCCAAATCCATATTAGCCATTTAATGTGGTGATTAAATGTTTCTTTATCCTGTGTACCCTCACCCTTACATTGGTTTCGGTTAAGCCCACTACCTCTGCAATCTCTGCATGTGCGTATCCGTCAAGATGTAGTGAGATCAGGGCTCTGTCGAGCTCCGGCAATTCCCGGATCGCTTTTAAAAGCATCTTCGCTTCCAAACTGCTATTGGCCTGCTCATCTTGCCAAGGCTCCGCCGCCACTGCACCCGTTTTGGTGCCGTTACGGGATTCTTTTCGCCGAAACGTAAAAATGGTATTGAGACTCAGTCGATACAACCAGGTACTAAAGGCTGATCTGCCTTCAAAGCCGGCATAGCCTTTCCAGGCCTGGTACAGGATCTCCTGTATAAGGTCACGCTTCTCTTCTTCGTCAACAGCATACACATTCACCAGTTTATAGATGATGCGTTCGTGCTGCTTAACCAATTGAAGAAACTCCTTTTCCTGTGGTGATTCCTTAGCCATTCTTTTGCGTAAATCCTTATGAACCGCGCGTCATTTATACATAAGTGTCTGGTGAAGGGCCTTCGTTACATCGATACAAAAAAATTACAATCGGAGCTGTTGGAAAAGTCTTTGGTATTCAGGGTTACCCGGGTCCGCTTTCTTCAAACGCGTTGCCGGCAGCATCGCTTTTGAGGGTTGTTGCTGTTGCAGGTAAAGCACGGCAAGTGCATAGTTCAGTCCCGCATCCATAGGTACTTGTTCAAGCCCTTTCAGGAAAAGCTTTTCAGCCTCAGCCATTTGGCCGGATTGCTGCTTGAGTATCCCATAATTATAGTACACCCTTGGATCCTGGCTGCCCAAGCTAACCGCCTTGCCGAAACTCTTCATGGCATTGGGCATGTCTTTCAGCTCGGCATACAAAAGGGCGAGATTATAGTAGACACGTTCATTGGCAGGATCCGTACGCTGCGCATCCTCCAGCACTTTCAAAGCATCTGCATTCCTACCCTGCGCGTTCAGCAGTGCCGAAAGATTGAACCTCGCATAGTTCATCATGGAATCCTTACGCAGTCCCCGGCGGTAATATTTTTCTGCATTCAGCAGATCGCTCTGGCGGTAGTAGTAGTCGCCGATCAGTACATTTCCAACAGCGAAATCAGCTTGATAGTTGACATAGGTCTGGAGTTCCTGTTTCGCAGCAGCCCAGGCATCGCGGTACTCCATCGGCACTTCCTCTGCCCGTTGGTTTAGTAACACATCTGCTGCGGCTATCCGCACCGCTTTAACCCTGTCTTTCAACAATGGTAATACCTGATCCCGCCACTGGCCGATGGGGAACGAGGCCATCGCCCGTACTGCCCTGTACCTTACCTGCGCATCTTCATGCCGCAGTGCAGCACTGATGGTTGAAAATGCAGATGCTGTAGGCAGATCCCGCAGGTATTGGATGGCAGTTGCCTGAACGATGGCAGGCACTGCAGTATCATTTAACAATCTGGTGAGATGGGGAACGGCGGCCATATCCTGCTTTGATCCGGCGATGAGGTCATCGGCAAAATGATACTTCCGCTCCGTCCCATACCACTTGTTTACCGCATCTGATGCCCATTGTGCCGTTTTGTTGTTGTGGCAACTGTTGCAGGCATTCGGTGTTCCATACTGAACGGTAAGATCCGGACGCGGAACCCGGAAACTATGATCGTGCCGAAGATCATTCCCCATATAATACTTGGAAGGCATGTGGCAGTTGATACAGCTCAGTTGTTTTGCAACCTGTGCATTCTTCTCATCGTGTTTATGATGCTCAAAGGAATCATACTTTTTTTCATGGCACTGCATACAGGTCTGGCTGGCTACACCCAATGTTTTTCCACTGTGCGGATCATGGCAATTCGTGCATTTAACACCCCTGTGAAACATCTTACTTTGCTGGAACGAAGTATAGATATAGTCTTCCTCATTGACCTGTCCATCGGCATGAAAAAACTCGGTGGTCGGTATTTCAGGAATGTGGTAATCCATCAATGCGCCCGGCTTGAAAAGATCAGCGGAGATATCAGCTTTCCGCGCATGACAAGGTGCGCAGGCGTCTACTTGCGCGGTATGGGGTGAATCGATTTTGTACAAAAATGTTTGCAACGGCTTCATACCAGGCTTGTATTCCTCTGCCATGAATTCCACGTGTTTGGAGGCAGGTCCGTGACAGCTTTCACAGCTTACATTAATGGCTGACCAGGTGGTGTGGAAACTATCCGCCTCGGCAAAATAGTTCTTCTCTAAATTGGTGGAATGGCAAGAGGCACACATGGTGTTCCAGTTCTGTCCACCACCTGTCCAGTGCAGCCAATCCCGGTGATTGATCTTCTGACCGGCATATTGGTGAAACCATTTCTTCTTATTAACATCCCAGCTCACGCGGGGCACCTGCATGCGTCCGCCGGGAAAGGCAACAAGGTACTGTTGCAGAGGCTTGTGACCAAAAGTGTAAAGGACTTCATAATCATGATTCTCCCCATCCGGTCCGAGTGTATTGATAAAGTACTTCCCTTCCTTTTTAAAAAACCTGGATTGAACGCCATCGGCTGAAAACTGCACATCGTTGAAATCACCCAGCACCGTTGTGTCATTGGCGGGCAACATGGCTTTGTAATGGTCAGAGGTTTGCCAGGAATCAAATTCCTTTGCATGACAACTCTGGCATTTGGCATCGCCTACGTAAGAAGCTTTGACATTATCCTGCTTGACCTGCTGGTCCGCTGGTTTGCAGTATTCAAAAAACAGGGTTATGGCACTGATCAAAACCAGGATAACCAACAAGAGCCGTGAGGGGGTGAAACGAGCCAACATCTGGCTAATTTACAAACATCCTGTAAAACAACATCGGGGATACCTTGTATCCCCGATGTTTATCTTTTAATATTTCACAAATCTGACATGTTCCGTAAATCCATCCCCGATGATCTGGAGGATATACATACCTGCGGAAGGTCATCCAGGGATTGCTGCGTCTGCAAAGGCAGTTTACGCACCACTGTAAATCGTCAGCATAAAGTGGACTAGAATTGGTTAAATTTAAGAGAGTGTTTCCATTATTCATCATTAAAAAAGAATATCATGGAAAAGAAACCAAAACAGTCTACAGAGAACTTCATTAAGGACATTCGCCGCAAGACACGCAGGGTGTTTTCTTCAGAACAAAAGATCATGATCGTAATGGAAGCGCAACGGGGTGAACAATCTGTTGCCGAGTTATGTCGCAAACATGCCATCACGCAGGCGCTGTTCTACAAATGGAATAAGGAGTTTATGGAAGCAGGCAAAAAGCGATTGGCAGGCGATACCAGCCGTGAAGCCACCAGTGATGAGGTAGCTGATCTGCGCAAAGAGAATCAAAAACTCAAAGAGATGGTAGCAGATCTGATGCTGCGGTATACGATTGTAAAAAAAAGCTTGGACATGCTGGATTAAGCGAAAAGTATCAAAGACATATGAGATTTAAAGCAGCAGAAAAGCAAGAAATCATCTGGATGGTAGAACGTTCAGACCTGGGTGTTAACCAAACCCTTAATCAGTTAGGCATCCCTAAAAGCACGTTTTACAAGTGGTACAAGACATATACGGAAAAGGGTACCATTGGTCTGGAACCCAAAGCGCCGGGAAGTAGGCGCCAGTGGAACATGATTCCTCCGGAAGAAAAGAACCTGGTGGTGTCCGTTGCCCTGGAGTTTACGGAATTATCCCCCAGAGAGCTGTCCTGTAAACTAAGTGACGAGCAAAGGGTCTTCATCTCTGAGTCCAGTGTGTACCGGATACTGAAAGCCAAGGGCCTGATTACTTCCCCGGCACATATCCTACTGGCCGCCGGCAATGAGTTCAGCAAAAAGACCCTGTTTGTACATGAAATGTGGCAGACCGATTTTACTTACTTTAAAATCCTGGGATGGGGCTGGTATTACCTGAGTACCATTCTGGATGATTACAGCCGGTATATCGTTCACTGGGAACTGTGCAATACGATGAAAGTGGAAGATGTACAATCCACCGTTGAACAGGCCATTAAGAAATCCGGATTGAAGAAATATCAAAGACCCATATTATTGAGCGATAATGGTTCCTGCTATGTGGCAGGCGAATTAAAGGATTACCTGCGTGAAATGAATATCAAGGCCATCCATGGCAGGGTGGCTCATCCGCAAACGCAAGGGAAAATCGAACGCTATCACCGCTCGATGAAAAATGTGGTTAAGCTGGATAACTATTTTCATCCTGAGGAGCTCAAAGAATCCATTGCCGAGTTTGTAGAATATTACAACCATCAACGCTATCATGAATCCTTGGATAATGTTACACCTGCTGATGT
>JBKCVJ010000117.1:0-2506 GCA_046317915.1 Sphingobacteriales bacterium | reverse complement strand
AACACTAAGAAAAGTATCCGCAAGGCCCCCAAAGAAAGCCCCGCTTTTTAGACTGCCAGCGGGGCCTTGCGGTATACTTTTGCGTTGTCCGACTTCGCCATACGGGAGCATATTGGGAAGTAAGTATCAACCGTGTTGTTTTTTTTAAAATAGTTAGTGGGTGATTTTCCCCAAAAGAGCACCCCTGCTCTTTGGATTTCTCTTCTTCTTCATCCCGTCTGCATTAAATGTAATGCTTCGTCTGCGTAATTTTTAGTGACAAGGCTTGTTTTTTTCCCTGCCGGACACACCTCTGTCACTAAGGGTCAAGTTAACTACTTTAGGTACGCCGTTTGTCTTTGATCATGGTACCCATTTTAGCCATCATCGGATTGTTTCCATGGCAAGTACACCTGTATCAACTCCATTGTTTTGCTTTTGCATTTCGGACACTCGTGTATATTCTTGTAGTACTGTGTCAGCAGTAGAACTGTGTTGGGTGTGCTCACCCTCCCGTGATGTTCAGGCAACTTCAAGGTTCGCAGGATCTGGTTGATCCTCGTCGAACGGTTGCGGTTGGCCAAGTAACCATATGAACGGATCTTCGTAAACCGTCGCGGAAGGATATGCTGACTGAACCGCCGGATAAACTCCTTGCGACTGAGCCGCATCTTTTTTTGCTTGCCTGCTTCCCGGTAGTCCTTGTACGTAAATGAGACGCTGTCATCTTCATGGACCTGCTCCAGCCGGTGGTTGCTGATGGCCACCTTATGCGTATAGCGGCCCAGGTATTCTATGACAGTGTGCGGCCCGGCAAAGGGTGCTTTGGCATACACCACCCAGTTTTTGCGGTACAAGTCATTCAGCATGGCGCCCATGTCGGTATCTGCAGAAGGACATATCGCTCCACTGGTGAGCAGTTGCTTAACAGCTTGTAAAAACTTACCACGGTATACCTCCGCCATTGCCTTCACAGGAAACAAGAACTGCCAGTCGTTTTTCCTCGCCTCTACCCACCTGCCTTCAGCATCTATACCGCCGCCACTCACAATACAATGCAGATGTGGATGAAAGCTCAGTTGCTGACCCCAGGTATGCAGTACAGCAATGATACCGGATGTTGCACCCAGGTACTTCGGGTCCATAGAAAAACGAAGCAAGGTCTCTGAGGCTGCCCTGAACAATAAGCTGTACATCTGCTTACGGTTACCCAGCACCAGACTATTAAGCTCATGAGGTAGTGTAAACACCACGTGATAGTACTTTACCGGCAGCAGTTCCTGCGTTCTGGCTTCTATCCACTCTTGTTTTTTTATCGCCCCGCAACAGGGACAGTGCCGGTCCCGGCAACTGTGGTACTGAACCTGCAAGTGCCCGCACGAAGGATCATTGCACCGGCTGAGGTGATAGCCAAGTTCAACTGTACGGCAGATCCTGATCCGGTGCAGTACCTTCTGTATATGAGCGTTCCCATGAGCATGATCAGACAGATCCTCCCCAAGCAAAAGCTGCTGAAGGGTTGCCCTGGCAACCCTGGTTGGCAACATTATCTCAAGGATGTTTACTGATCTGCTCCCTTACGGAGCAGGTCATACGGGTTCACAATACCCTGTCTGCGGGTGGTTGTCAAGTGCATATACCGCATCGTCGTCTGCAGATTACTGTGACCAAGCAACTCCTTCACCGTATGCAGATCCACGCCGTTATCCACCAGGTGGGTGGCAAAACTGTGACGGATCGTATGAACGGTGTAAGACTTCTTAGACATCCCTGCACTGGCCAGGGCGCCCTGAACCATATGTTGGATCATACGCACACTCAGCGGCTGGCCCTTGACCCTTCCGTTAAACAAGTACTCTTTGGGGCGGCAGACCAAATAATAAGCCCTGAGCTCTTCCAATACCTGCTGAGACATCAAGGTGTACCTGTCCTTCGAGCCTTTACCCTGTACCACCTTGATCCGCATGTCCTTGCTATCTACATCTGTAATCTTCACTCTCGCTATCTCGTTAACACGCATGCCAGTGCTGTAAAGCAGCATCACCACCGTGCGATGCTTCACATTAGAGATCACTTCCATCAGTTTGCTGATCTCTTCTGCGCTCATTACAGGTGGCAGTTTCTTACTAACACGAGGATAGATCAATGACGGAACCACATACGCCATCTTCAAGACATAACGGAAGAAAAAAGAAATAGCCTGCGCCGCCATCCGGCACTTCTCCCGGCTACATACCAGCGTCTTTGATAAATAAACCAAATACTGGATCATCATCTCCTCAGTGTACTGCTGAGGATCCACATCGTTGTAATAAGCAAATACCATCCGCAGTTCGGCAAGATAATTTCTGGCGGTGTTGGGACTGTAATGACCGATAGATAAAAACTGGTTGGCTCTCTCCAAGGATGACAAAGCCGCAGGACTCAACGTTTTTTTTGCATGATCTTGTAGTTAAATAATGAAACAATACCTACAAGATAAATCAACCTACAGAACTCATCGCCAGTTTGGCGATGTCGGTTCAAC
>JBKCVJ010000116.1:0-3271 GCA_046317915.1 Sphingobacteriales bacterium | reverse complement strand
CGAAATATGGAGGGATGCCGATAGAATTTTATTGTATTTCCAGCAAAATAATTTCCCAAATAACTGATAACCAATAACCATTATTTTATTGTGCTGGTTTTTAAGCTAACCTTAACGGCAACAAGCTGTTAAAGCCTTGTGCAGACTGAAATCCTGTATTATTTTAGGGCATCGTATGAAAACCAGATTGATTCTTACTACCCTATTGATGTGCGTCCTTTTTATGGGCGCTGTTGGCCAGCAGAAACAGAAACCCAATGCTGCGCCACCACCTCCCCGCAATCGTTTTGCCATCGAGAGTACAGACACCACGGAGTTGCTCATGAACGAGTATCGTTTTTGGGGCATCGTGATGGAAGCACGTAGCGCGGCCAAGGGAAACTACCGCGCGCAGATTTCCAACCTGGAGCGTTTGCTGTTTACATTGGAGCCATCAGAGATAGAGCAATTCGACAATCGTTTTATGGCACTGATGGAAGTGGCCTACGACTATAAACTATGGGGTGCTGCTTATGTGATCAATAGCGGTTGCTCCGATGATTGTTTTGATTACTTCAGGCAATACCTGATCTCGCAGGGCCGGGATCGTTTCTATGCTACATTGAAAGATCCGGAGTCTTGTTCCGCATGGATCAAATCCGAGACCCAGGAAGATTGGGAGGGATTGCTGTATGTGGCATCCAAGATCTATAAAATGAAAACCGGGTTTGAGATCCCCTGCAGTTATACGCCTGAGTTTGTGATCAGGGGCGATGCCTTTGATGCGCAAACGGTACACAAAGCCTATCCCAGGCTCGCAAAGAAATTTATCACAAAGAATTAGGGAAGTCGAATTTGACAACAGGGTTGCCGGTCTTATCTTTAAGGCATGGCCTGGGTCATTCATCCTTCTAAACTTAGCATGAGCCACCAACGGATGGTGGTTATCTCCGCGTCTGTTATGACGGGCTTCATGATGTTGCAGGACCTGCTGACGGCCCGCCGCATGGGATATTCATTTTACTGGAATGAATCCCTCCTCTTCAGTGCATATTGGTTATTGGCCATTCCCATTTTTTTCATGGCCCGGCGCTGGGTGAAACAACGCGAGCAACGTCCATCACGTACAGATCTTGCGGGTATTTCTATCCTGTCGATGTTGGTGCATATGTTTACCTATGCCATCGGCCTATGGCTGTTCTCAATGATTTTCATGGATCACACCTATCATTTCAAGCATAACCTTTACTACACCCTTTCAGCTGACCTGGTGAAGTACCTGTTGATTTATCTCGGTCTCTATTTCTATCTTTTGCCCATTGTAAAACGGCAACCTCCAACCTTCAACCTCCAACCTGTATCTCTGCCCTTAACAACGCTATTGGTTACACAAGGAAAAACCTCCATCCCAATACCAGTATCTTCCATCAGCTACGTTCAAACAGCGGATCCCTACATTGCCATTCATGCCGATGGGAAAAAGCATCTCCTCGCGCAGAGTTTGTCTGGCATCATGGATCAACTGGATGGAAGGTTTGTCCGGATTCATCGCTCCGCCATCGTCAATACCCAATCGGTCAGCAAATGGACCTCCAGGGGTAATGGCGATTACGATCTGTTGATGTCCGATGGTACATTGCTACGGCTCAGCAGAAACTACGCGCAGGCTTTTCGGGAAGCCATGGAAAAACCTCACTCCGCTTAGCCAAATTATCCCTCCACTCAGCCAACCCGGTTTGGAAAAGGCCTTAAATAGATCGCATCTTGCTGCTAAAAATGATGCGCATGGTTATTCTATTGTTCATGCTCAGTGTTTGGATGGGATGTCAATCAGAGACCCATCGATCCCAATCTTCACCCATGGCCAAGGCAGACAGTCTCATCGTAGGCGGAGGATGCGAGACCTGCGAGTATATGTACATCGGGCAGCCGGCAGAGATCGATGCCGTGGATACCAGTGAAGGTTGGCGGGAACCGGGGCAGAAGCTTGTGGTGAAAGGGAGGGTATTTCAGATCGATGGGAAAACGCCGGCCGCCGGGATCCTGCTTTATTATTGGCAGACGGATCATGCCGGCTTGTACAGTTACAGATCAACCATGCCAGAAGGTGCAAGGCGCCACGGGCATATCCGCGGTTGGGTGCGGACGGATGCAGAGGGCAGGTACGCGCTATACACGGCAAGGCCCGCACCCTATCCCAACAGTAATATTCCTGCCCATATTCATATGGTGGTGAAGGAGCCGGGGATGAGTGAATATTATATCGATGATTACGAGTTTGATGATGATAAACTATTGACGGGTGCGGAGCGAAAAAAACGATCATCGCGCGGGGGAACGGGAGTGCTAAGACCTGAAATGGTCAACGGCGTGCAGGTGGCAGAACGGAACATTGTGCTCGGGCTGAATATTCCGGATCATCCTGCGATGAAAACCAAACCTAAGACCATTGGACTGGCGGTGGGAGAAGAGCAGCCCTCGTTCATACCTTTTCATGCATGGGGTCCGGATAAAGGCAGCAGGGCTTGCCCTGTGTGTAAGTACGGTAAGTACCAGGGCATCATTTATTTCCTCGGCGCCAATCCCAACTGGGATGAAGTGAAACATTGGCTGAGCTTTTTAGAGCAGGAGAGTGCAAAGCGGGCACCTTACCTGAAAGTATATCTGGTTTATGGGGATGGTCAGAACTATTCATCGGCTACGCGTAACCGTGAGCTTGCTGCACTCGGACAGTCGTTGCAGATCAAACATCTTGCCTTAACTTATGTGCCTTCTTTTACCGATGTGGAATCTGAGATACACCTGAATAAACTCCTCGATCTGACAGGAAATGTTTTTGTGGTATACAAGCAGCGCGTGATAACGGATAAGTTCATCGATATACAACCTACGCCAACTGCGATGCGCAGCCTGACCGAAGCCCTGGAGCGTGCCGGTAGTTAAGGACTAGCCCTGGCTCATTTGTCGCCACTCCAATTGCCTGATCTTGTTACTCAACAGGAAAGCCGCAGCGGCAGAGAGGATAAACATAAGCCCTGTAACCCAGAGGGGTGCAAATTTCAAGAAGTAGTGGATCAATACCACCGTACCCAGCAGAAAAACAATCATCAGGTTGTTGACCATATTGCCTCCTTTTTGCTGATCGGCCACTGGCCTAGAGAACGGAAAGTATTTCCCCAGTAGAAGAATATTGGCAAAAGCCATGCAGAGCATATTGGCCACGCCGAGCATGACATCCGGCAACACTTTCCAACCCATCAAGACAATCAAAACAATGGTGATGATCAGTACA
>JBKCVJ010000115.1:0-7044 GCA_046317915.1 Sphingobacteriales bacterium | reverse complement strand
TATTGCCTTGGAGGTATTGCAGGCCCGGCATTGCAAGGATATATCTCTGGACATATTCCGGCGAACGAACAGGGAAGTTTGCAAGGTGCACTCACAAGCCTGATCAGTATCACGTCTATCATCGGACCATTGATCATGACCAATCTCTTCGCATGGTTCACCAAACCGGGTCATGTTTATTTTCCGGGTGTCCCTTTCATTACAGGAGCAGTGTTGCTGGTTGCAAGTGCATTACTCGCTTACCGGACCATGAACAAAGAACACGCATTAAGCTAAATCAAATTAATATGGGAAAGCTGGTAGAAGAATTCAACGACTATCGCGATAAAATGAACGAGGTGATCCTGAGTAAGAATAACCTCGTGATGAAAAGACTCTGGAACCTCGATACCAATACCTACGATGACGGCGCGTTAGACAAAAAAACAAAGGAGATGCTGGGCCTCGTGGCATCCATGGTGCTTCGTTGTGATGATTGCATCAAGTATCACCTCGGAAAATGTCATGAGCTGGGCGTAGACACCGCGCAGATGTATGAGATCTTTGCAGTAGCCAATATTGTAGGCGGAACCATCGTCATACCCCATACACGCAGAGCGGCTGAGTACTGGGAAGAGTTGATTGGTGTATAAGAGCATAGAAAATTCAAGAGATGAAAAAGATTGCTTGCTACCTGGTCTGCTTGGTCATGCTCAGTGCTACCGTGACGGCACAGCAGAAGACTTACTGTAATCCGATGAACCTGGATTATGGATTTACACCGATCCCGAATTTTTCTGAATGGGGAAGGCATCGGGCCACAGCTGATCCGGTGATCGTGAATTTCAAAGACACCTATTACCTTTTCTCTACCAATCAATGGGGTTACTGGTGGAGCGAGGATCTTAATCATTGGAACTTTGTATCCCGCAAATTTCTGAAGCCCTGGCATAAGGTGTACGACGAACTTTGCGCGCCTGCCGTTTGGGCCATAGGGGATACCTTGTTCGTCATCGGCTCCACTTATGCTAAGAACTTTCCCATTTGGATGAGCACCAACCCCAGGAAAGATGAATGGAAAGAAGCCATCGATTCTTTTGAAGTGGGCGCCTGGGATCCGGCGTTTTTCCTGGATGACGATAATCGTTTGTACTGTTATCATGGCAGCAGCAATACCTTCCCATTGTATGTGCAGGAAGTGGATCGAAAAACGTTTAAGCCCATTGGCGAACGAAAGAACTTGTTCGGTTTAAACTTTGACCGATATGGCTGGCAGCGATTTGGCGAGTACTATGATAATGTTCCGCTCGATGGATTTATTGAAGGCGCATGGATGGATAAACACAACGGCAAATATTACCTGCAGTATGGAACTCCGGGTTCCGAGATGAGTGGTTATGCCGATGGCGTAAGTGTGAGCGATAGTCCTTTCGGACCGTTTACAGTCCAGTCTTTCAATCCATTTGCTTTTAAGCCCGGTGGATTCTCGCGCGGTGCCGGCCATGGTGCAAGCTTCAAAGATAAATGGGGCAATTGGTGGCATGTGAGTTCGGTGATCATGAATGTGAAAAACAGTTTTGAACGAAGGCTGGGATTATGGCCAACCTCCTTTGATAAAGATGGGATCATGCATACCAATACGGTTTTTGGCGACTATCCACACTATTTACCGAATGGTGCCGCAGATCACGAGAAGTCGCGCTTCACCGGATGGATGTTGCTGAATTACAATAAGCCCGTTCAGGTATCCAGTAGTTATGGAGGTTTAGGTGCAAACAACGCAGTTGACGAAAGCATGAAAACCTACTGGTGTGCAGCAACGGCAAACAAAGGGGAGTGGATCATTTCAGACCTTGGTGCAGTATCAACCGTGAACGCGGTACAGATAAACTATGCAGACCAGGATGCAACTATCCTTGGGAAAGACAATACCATCTATCACCAATACAAACTTTGGTATTCAACGGATGGAAAGAAGTGGACGATGCTGGTGGATAAATCCGCCAACAAGACCGATGTGCCACATGATTACAATGAACTCAAAACAGCCGTTGAAGCGCGATACATAAAGCTGGAGAACGTTCATATGGCCGCGGGGAAATTTGCGATCAGCGGACTCAGGGTTTTTGGTCTTGGCCATGGTGCAAAGCCTGAACCGGTGAAAGAGTTCATCACCTGGGTGGCAGATAAGGACAAAAGAAATGCATGGATCCGATGGAGCCCGGTGGCCAATGCATACGCTTACAATATTTACTTTGGTACTGCACCGGATAAGCTCTATGGCTGTGTGATGGTGCATAACGCCAATGAATATTATTTCAAGGCGATGGATAAGGAGCAGAAATACTATTTCGCCATCGAAGCCATCAATGAGAATGGAACTTCTGCATGGACCTACTCAAAATAGTAGCGTTATAGCAATTCAAGCAGACCTTTACCTTGACGGGTGATGACAGGCTCATTGCTGGTGAGGTCCACAATAGTGGAGTATTCCATACCGCCAATGCCTGCGTCTATCACGATATCTACCTGGTTACCAAAGCGTTCATAGATCATCTCCGGATCCGTATATTCTTCAACCATATCTCCCGGCAGTGAGGAACTGAGGATGGGATGGCCCAGGGTTTTCGTGATGGCAAGGGTTATAACGTGGTCGGGTACCCGAAGACCGATGGTGTCTTTCTTGCTTTTAAGGATCTTGGGGACCTGTTTGCTGGCAACCAGGATGAATGTAAATGGGCCAGGGATATGGCTTTTAAGGAACCGAAAGGTTGGTGTGGGGATAGACTTTGCATATTGGGAAAGATCGCTTAGATCATTACAAACGAAAGATAAATTGGCCTTAGCAGGATCAATCTGTTTTATCCTGCAGATCTTTTCAATGGCCTTAGGATGAAAGATATCACAGCCAAAACCATATACGGTATCTGTAGGATAGATGATAACACCACCCTCTGCAAGGCAGGTAGCTACTGTATTGATGTGTCTTTGTTGCGGATTCAGTGGATGGATCTTTAAAAGCATAAATTTTTTTTGCGGGTTCCGGTTTGCTTCTCGCTGATTCTCACATTATTAGTGAAGATATCAGTGTTTACTGGTGTTTCAAGCGTTGATTATTTTTTCAAATTACTTGAATATATCGTTTCTCCATACTATTTTTATGCCCTACGGAAAACGATACTGGTACTCAACCCAATGTTTTCCTCCTCCGTTTCGCCGCTTATCCAATGTTCATCGATCACCGTCCGATCCAATCCTGAACAGATTTCAAACAACGTCTTTTTTATTACATAAGGAAACACCATCCATGTGTTGATATTATTCAACGCAACCAAAACTAATTGCACTGCAAAAACGCTCTTTTTGTGGTTTCAGAGGTAAGCACAGGCCTGCGATTTCCATCGTGGGCCTTAATTTTAATGTGGCAATGGAGGGTATAGGTCCTAGCGAATGAGCATTACCGTTCCTGTGATGTTTTTAGTTGCGCATTTTCCTTCTCCTTTGACGCGGATCAGATAACTATAGGTACCAGTGGGTGCCGGTTTACCTTGTGTGGTGCCATCCCAGCCGATTAACGGATTACTGGATGCAAATACCTTGCTGCCAAATCGATTCACGATCTGCACTTCATGCGGACCGGGGATACCAATATTTGCAAGGGGTTTGAAGGTATCGTTCAGTCCATCTCCATTGGGCGTGAATGCATTCGGGATAAAGATGTCTTTTGCAGGATCCACATAAAGCACGATTACGCTCGCTGTGTCTGTACAACCATTCCCGTCCGTTACACGAACAGTATAACGGTCATGCATACCCGGTATTACGAGCGGTGTGGGTGAAGTGCAGTCTGACAAACCCGTGCACGGCGACCATTGGTATGTTTTACCGCCATCGGCCTTGAGGCTCACGGGTTCTTTGCTACAGGTGATTACATCGGCTCCGGTGACAGCGAGTTTCAACTTCGTTGATTGTATCTTGACTTGTTGCACTTTGGCACTCGTGCGTCCGTCAGGATCAGCGATGGTCAGGCTGACGGTGTAGTTACCAGGTTTATTGTACACGTGAATGGGCTCTGGCGTTGTGCTTGTTTCCCCATCGCCAAAGTTCCAAAGCAGGGTATTGACATTGGTCCGGTTAACGATCGATGTATTCTTGAATGAGATCTCTGCCGGCTTACAGTTGATAGAAACGGGTTCAAAATTTGCGACCAGCTGAATGCCAAAATCTATGGGCTGACCGGGTGTGGTAATGAAGTCGCCATTCGTCCAGCCACTGGTGCCTGTTGCGCAGATGCTCCTCACACGCCACTGATACGCGGTGAGCGGTTGAAGGGAATCGATGTAGATCCTGGTCTCACTTAGTTGCTGCACATTTGCTCGGATCCATGTGGTTGCGGTAGTGAGTTTGTATTCCACTTCAAAGAACTGCACTTCGGCTCCGGCGTTCCATTGCAAGGCGGCCCTGTTACCCGATAGGTCAAATGGTAATAATCCTTCGGGAGTTCTGCAAGGTGATACACCTGTAGTTGTAAATTGTGATAACACCCAACTACTGGGGCCGAGATTGCATGCGGTTTGGATGCGCCATACATAACTTGTACCGGGATTCAGTCCGGTGATGGTAACCGCGCGATCAGTGATTTCTGCGGCCGCATCGATCCAGTTATCGGTTCCCTCCTCTGCATACTGTACGTTGACGCCTATTCCGGTAGGCAACACTTCCCAGGTCAATGAGGCTGATGTTTCGGTAGTGTTAGCAACCTGGAGATTAAAAGGCGAATCACAATTGGTGTTACCCCTTAGAAGGTAAGTGGCCGTTTTCCAACCACTTGAATCCGAAGCGCCACAAGCAGATCGAATCCTTAATTCATAGTTGTTGTTCACCTGCAAGTTGATGATGCTCGCGGATGTATTGATTGTTTGAAATCCCGGAAGCCAGTTGTTGCTGCCTGTTACGCGATATTCGCTTACCACGTTGTTGCTGTTGGAAGCGGTGGTCCAATTCAACAGCACGCTGGTTTCTGATGTTCCATTGATGGATACATTAGAAGGTGCGGGACAAAACGGATTGATGGTGCAGGTGTTGCTGAGCACGCGCAGTTCCACTTCGGTGATGTCTCGGTTGTATATCCTGAGATCGTCTATCCATCCTTTGAAGGTCTGCTGTTGGTCGGCATAAATCGCACCGATGAACAGCGGGAGATCTGCCTGGCAAAAGGAGAGTTTATCAAAGCTGGTAAAGCTTTGCCCGGTGAGGATTCCATTGGTATAGATCGATAACTGCACGCCATCAAAAACGACAATAATAGACGTCCATGTTTGCGTGGGCATCGGTGTGGGGTCCGATATCCAGTTGGTATAGATATGGCAAAGCGGTGGCGTCACCATGCTGAACAAGGGCTGTTTGCTGGTGTTGAGCTCCAGGGCGTATCCATATTTGGGATCTTCGCCGGGAATGGCTTTCGCCCTGCTGAATATGGTTTGTGTAGCGTTGGTTTCAGTTTTCACCCAGAAAGAAATGGTGAGTTTTTCCGTGCTGTTCAAAGCGATGGATGCGGGTATTTCCAGCATGCTGTTGTTGCCATTGAAATAGGCGGCCTGTGAAGCGATTCCGCTGCAATTGCTTCCGAAGCTGATGTTTCTTACGATGGGCTGATGTGCATTGCCGGAAACATCTGTAGTGTTCCCATCCATCGGAAGATGCAATGCAAGCCCGTTGTTCAGGCTACCCTGACCAAGGCAGATGCTGAACAGCAAAATGCTGAAGAATAAGATGGCTGCATGCTTCATGAGGAGTGAATGAACCGCAATGCCCAATGCCTAGTGCCTAATGACCCCAATGCCTACTGTATAGTCCAGGTTTCATTACCACGCAGCAACTTATCCAGATTGCCCGGGCCCTTGCTGTTGATCACGTGTTGCACCTGGCCATTGAGTTGATCTTCATAGCACGGACGTTCGGTTTCAAAGAATACGCCGAATGGACGGGGAAGGTGACCTTCAATTCTTGGGTCATCAAACATCCTTACCAGGATCTGTGCTTTGTAGAAATCTTTTTCATCATGTACCCAGCAATCATCGGCACTTGCGCCATTGTTGAGGTCAACGATGACCGGATGGAATCCATCGAGCTTGATCCCTTTTTCTTTGTTGGAACCGAAGAGCAGGGGTTTGCCGTGTTCAAGGAACAGGGTTTCTTGTGGCTTGGATCCTTTTTCCGTGAAGATCTCAAATGCACCATCATTGAAGATGTTGCAATTCTGGTATATTTCGAGGAAGGAAGCGCCTTTGTGTTTATAGCTACGCACCAGCATCTCCTGTAGATGTTTCGGATCGCGGTCCATGCTTCGGCCCACAAAAGTAGCATCAGCGCCCATGACTAATGCAAGGGGGTTAAATGGATGGTCGATGCTGCCAAAGGGCGTCGACTTCGTCACTTTGTTCGCTTCCGATGTGGGGGAGTACTGGCCCTTTGTTAAACCATATATCTGGTTGTTGAACATCAGGATGTTGACGTCAAAATTTCTGCGCAAGAGATGTATGGTATGGTTACCACCGATGCTCAACGAGTCGCCATCACCTGTTACGATCCATACACTCAGCTCAGGCCTTGATGCCTTTAATCCGCTGGCGATGGCCGTGGCCCTCCCGTGTATCGAGTGCATGCCGTATGTGTTCATGTAGTACGGAAAACGGCTGCTGCAGCCGATGCCGGAAACGATCACGATGTTTTCACGCGGTATGCCCAGGCTTGGCATCACTTTCTGCACTTGTGCGAGGATGGAATAATCACCACATCCGGGGCACCATCTAACTTCCTGGTCTGTCTGAAAATCTTTGGCTGTCAGGTTCGGGTTTACGGTAGCTGTTTCCATATCATCTAAGTTAAGAAAAATGCGCTAAAGCAGGTTAGTAGGTTATTGTGTTATTTCCTTTTTCCCCTCTGCGACCTTCGCGACCTCTGCGACCTGCGACCTCACCTGAAAGCTTTTCCGATGGTGCGGCGTCAGTCCGAGCTTTTCAATGGCTTTGCGGTGGTCAAGGGTGCCGTAGCCTTTGTTGGCAT
>JBKCVJ010000114.1:0-10428 GCA_046317915.1 Sphingobacteriales bacterium | reverse complement strand
GTCAGGATAAGCCGATTGCTGATAACACTACTAAAGAAGGCAAGGCGAAGAATAGGCGCGTTGAGTTTAAAGTGAGTCAATAGGCATTTGGCAATAGTCATTATAAAAAAATCCCCGGTGCGGTTGCATCGGGGATTTTTTATTCCTTTTGGAATTTTGGAAGCCTGGAATCCAGGAAATCTGGAATCTCGGAGTCTGGAATTCTGGATTCCAAACTCCCAGATTCCAGGCTTCCCAGATTCCCAGATTCCAGGATTCCAATGTATATTGTTGCATGATCAACAGAAGAAAATTCCTCGGCAATTCCTTTCTTGCCGGCACCGGCGTACTCACTACTTCTGCCCTCAGCCCCATGCCCTCTGCCCTCCCGCGGCAAATTGAAAGTTTGCAACCCATGACCGATGGAGTGGTTCCTATCACCGTTAGTGAGCGAAAGGAACGCATCGCAAAGGCGCAGCGATTGATGGAAAGAAATAAGATAGACGCGATCTTCCTGGAAGGCACAGCATCCTGTTTTTATTTCACCGGCATGCGGTGGGGACAGAGCGAGCGCACATTTGGGGTAGTCATTCCCGTTAGTGGAAGCATCGCGTATGTGTGTCCGAAGTTTGAAGAGGATCGTGCGCGTGAGTTGATCGTCAAAGATTTCGGCGATGAGGTCCGCTGCTGGGAAGAAGATGAAAGCCCGTATGAACTCATCGCGGGTATCGTGAAAGACAGAGGGGTTAGATTTAGGCGAATAGGGATAGAAGAAAGGGTCAGGTTCTTTATTGCCAATGGCATTAAAAAGGCGGCGTCTGGGTTTGACATTGTGGATGCTACACCAGTTACTGCAGAGTGCAGGATGTATAAAAGCAAGGCCGAGATCGCGCTGATGCAGCATTCCAGTGATGTGACCATCGAAGCCTATAAAGCAGCGTTCGCCACCATCAAGCCGGGTATGCCGCAGGGTGAATTGTCTGCCAATATTGCTGCGGCTTTTCGTAAACTGGGTTACAGTGGTGGAGCGATGGTGCTGGTGGGTAAGTACACCGCCATGCCGCATGGCAGCATCGTGCCACAAACGATTCAGGAAGGCGATATTGTTTTAGTGGATGGTGGCACAAGTGTAGAGGGCTATGCATCAGACATCACCCGTACCATTGTGGTGGGAAAACCTACGGCAAGGCAATCTGAAATATGGAACCTGGAACTGGCTGCGCAAAACGCCGCGTTCAATGTGGCTAAAGCAGGCGCTACCTGCGAAAAAGTAGATGCGGCCGCCAGAGCAGTCATTGAAAATGCAGGCTTCGGAAAGAATTATAAATTACCCGGACTGCCGCACCGCACCGGACATGGCATTGGGCTTGAAGGACATGAGTGGACCAACTTCGTCAAAGGAAATAAAACCATCATTCAGCCCGGAATGTGTTTCTCAGATGAGCCTACCATCGCTATTCCCGGGGAATTTGGCATCAGGCTTGAAGACTGCCTTTATATTGATACGGATGGCAAACCAAGGTTTTTTTCTAAACAGAGTAAGAGTATTGAGGAGCCATTCTAAGAACCAGCAATTGACAATTTGCAATTGACAATTAACAATTGGCACTGGTATCTAGTTTCTAGAATCTAACAACCAGTGCCAATTGCTAATTGCCAATTGTCAATTGCTAATTGTTGGTTCAATTTTCTTTCTTCTTAAACAACCCCTCCAGAAACTTTTTCTTCTTCTTTGTGGTATCTGCAGGCGTAGGCTTCTTGTCGGCTTTCAAATCCTCGTCTTTCTTCTTCTCCTCTTTCTTTTTCCCATCTCCTTCTTCCTCAACTTTCTTAGATTCCGTATTTACTTTTTCCGATCCGTCACTGATGGGTACATCGATAAATGCATCGGAGCTGCCGGACCCCACATTTTCACCTTCTGCAGGCGGTGGTGCTTCACCTCCAGTCAATGCCTGGTAATCATAGATGGCTTCATTGCGGATCGATTCCGGCACCACAAATTTCGCATTGGGATCGATGTTCAGGGTTTTGTCTTTATACAGTTCCTGGAAGAAATAGGCGTACGCCGGCATGGCCATCTGCGCACCACCCGTGGTATTCAACAATCGTAAGAAAGGGTCATCGGCACCTACCCATACACCCGCCAGAATCTGTGGGGTGAATCCAATGAACCAGCCATCGGCATTATCATTGGTTGTTCCCGTTTTACCGGCCATCTCCGCAGAGATTCCATACGCACCACGGATCGCACGGCCCGTACCGAAATTCACCACGCCTTGCATCATCTTCGTCATTACATAGGCATCGGCCTCGCTGATCACTTCTTCTCCTTTGGTGGTGAAAGTGGCTAACACATTGCCATTGCGGTCCTCAATGCGTGAGATGAAATAGGGCTTCACATTAAAGCCTCTGCCCGGGAACATCGTATAGGCCCTAACCATCTCAGTCAGCGAGATATCTGCAGAACCCAATGCGATGGAAGGCACTTTGGGAATGTTCGATTCAATACCACATTGCTTCGCAAAATCAACCGTGCGTTGTACACCCAGTTGATTGATCAAAAACACGGCACCCGGGTTTTTGGAGTAGGCCAAACAGATCGCCATCGGCCCACCACTACCCGTGATCACCTTGTTGCCCATGTTGATGGGACCGGAAGGGAAGGGGGTCTCCGGTGTATACCCATTGGTGACACCGAGGGTATACAACAATGGTTTGAATGTTGAACCTACCTGGCGCTTGGTCTCAATGTTGACGTGGTCAAACTTAAAGGTTTTAAAATCAATCCCGCCTACCCATGCTTTCACTTCACCATTGTATGGATCCACCACCAGGAAGCCCGTCTGCAACATTTGCTTGTGGTACTTTATGGAATCCAACGGACTCATCACCGTGTCTTTTTCCCTGCGTTGGTTCCATGCAAAAACCTTCATCGGCACTTTTACATTGAAAGAAGCGCGGATATCTTTTTCAGGTATCTCATCCTCCTTCATATTCTTCCAACGGTCGCTTTGCTTCATTGCATTTTCAAGCACACGCTCTCCGTCTTTGCCCTTCCAAACTGAGCCGCTCTTGATGTTCGATTGCTGATTGAATACCGCCTGCAATTTTTGCATGTGGCGGAACACCGCTACTTCAGCATATTCCTGCATACGCGGATTGATGGTGGTATAGATCTTCAATCCGTCTTTATAAATATCATAAGGATTACCTGTTTTGGGATTCTTATTTTCCTTGCACCATTTCTTGACTTCTTCCCGCAGCACATCCCTGAAATAAGGTGCGATGCCCGCATTCTCGTCCAGCTTTTTATAATTAAGTTGAATAGGCTTTGCCTTCAATACACTCGCATCTGTTTCGTTCAGATAGCCATTGGTCACCATCCTGTTCAGCACCAGGTTTCTACGATCCAACGCGTTCTTTGGATTTCTTCTGGGATTGAAAATGGTTGGTCCATTCACCATACCCACCAATACCGCGGCTTCGTCTACCGAGAGCCTGTCCGGATCCTTTTGGAAAAAAGATCTGGATGCATTTCCAATACCATACAAATTATCACTGAAGGATACGGTATTCAGGTAAAGCGCCAGGATCTCTTCTTTGGTGAAATTCCTTTCGAGTTTAACCGAAATGATCCATTCCTTGAATTTCTCGATAACCCTTCGGATAATATTTTTAGTTAAACCCTGCTCCAGCATGTTCTTTGCCAACTGCTGTGTAATGGTACTTGCACCACCCTTGGTACCAAGGAATAAAACGGCACGGGCAGTTCCTTTGGCATCAATACCGGAGTGCTGATAAAACCGCTCATCTTCTGTTGCAATCAAAGCATTAATTACATTGGGCGAGATGTCGCCATATTTCACATTGGTCCTGTCCTTGGTATAGTACTTTCCCATCAGGGTGCCATCGGCCCCATATATTTCCGAAGAAGACAACATCGAGGGATTCTCGAGTTCTGCCAGGGATGGCAGTTTGCCAAAAACCCCCAGGTTGAGCGCAATGAGGAAGACGACGAAGGCTGCCCAGCCGATCAATAAACTCTTCCAGAAAATTCTTACTGCTTTGGACATAACAAGATAAGTTAGGTCTATGTTGGTTATTTAACGGACAATTGTTTGTTCAACAGGTCAAGATATTCGGCAATATCCTTGCGGGTTTTCAGCAATTCAAAGTTGGCCTGGCTGATCAGGAAAAAGCTGTACTTGTCTTTGGGCAACCAGGGGAATATTTCCGATGCCGCACCTGCTCTCGCTTTATCCACCCACTCCCGGGCATCCGGCAATCCGGAAAAGCTGGAGACCACGATCATTTTACGATCTGTATCCAGCACTTCATTGGCAACCTGCAGGTTGTTGCCGGCATATTTTTCGCGGTTATATCTGTTCAGCGCATTCCTGGCCTCATTCACATACACCACATCTACCTTGTTTAGCAATAATACTGCCACATGTTGGTCAGAAGGGTTAAAAATATACCCTTTGGCAGTGGTTTCCATTTTTGGTGCCAGCAGCTTGCTGGTATCGGCCTTGGCTTGAACGGGCTTGTTCGTTGATTTCACTTCTGGTGCCCTTGTGACTTCCTTGGTGACGGTCTCCTTCGGCTTGGGCGGTGCCACAGCCACTGGTGCCGTCTGAGGTACTTTCACGGGTTCATCCACCACCGTTACTTTTTCTTCATCGGCCCTCGTCACTTCCAATTGGGTAAGGTAGCTTTCAATTTCTGACCTGCGCTTCAATACATCAATCATCGTACTGGCCTTGGCCGCCATCGGTGAGGAAGGGTAGAGCGATGCCAGCTTCTGCAACGTCATAATGGCCGTACTGTCTTGTTTCTGCTTGATGTAATACACAGATTCGATATACAGCAACTGCGGTGTCCAATAGCTTTCCCCAAAAGTGCTGTCCGCTTTTTTCTTTTCGCGAAGGGCATTTTCGAAATCTCCTTCAATGAATTTATTATAGACTTCATCATACTTAGCGGTGGCAAGAGTATTAAGGAGTTTATTTTCTTTGTCAACCTGTTTGGGATCATTCAGCATCCGCAGGTACATGCTTTGTGAAAAATTCCTCGTCATGTAATCTTTGTAGAATTTCTCCCGATCCGTATTGCCCGTTTTGCGAAGGCAGAAGATCAGTTGGAACAATGCCTCTTCCACATAAGGCGATTGCTGAAACCGGTTCAGGAATTCTTCATTGTTTTTGATCAGTCCGGGACAGTCGCCTATCTTTTCCTGAAGGATCTTCCCCAGTTCGGCATACGCATACATGATGGAGTCATTGGATAGCTTGATCGCCTGCGGCGTCATCGGCACATTGGCCATCAGTCCTTCAGCAGTAAGTTCTGCAGGCATTGTTTTGTTGTTGACACCCACGGGTAGGGTAGTAGGATCTTCTTGCTCTGGCACGGCTCCAACAGCCACTGCGGCCAAGGCTTTGATCCTTCTCCAATTATCGATGTTGGGCCTGTTCCCGAATGTTTGTTTGAACTGCCGGAACCCCTGCGCCTTCATACTGTTGTTGTAAAAATACCAGTCGTTTTTTCCGCTGCCGGAATTGCCCTGCGCATTGGTAGCAAACAGGTCAGCCGGGATCTCATTTTTCAGGACCGAACTGGTGCCCGCCGGTGCCTGGCTTGCGGCAAGCGCTTCTTCTTCTTTCAGTCCCTGCTCTTTCCGGAGTTTACGGACCATGTTCTTAATATAAGTATTGCGTTCAGCTTCCGGCATCGCAGCAATGCGTTGAAGACTGTCTTCCACACGGATGGTTTCATATTGCTTCATCATAACCGCCAGCAGTTCTTTGCGTGTGACGATGTATGGCCTGTCCAAAATTTGCGGATCACTGTTATTCACGCTGTCATAGGCAGACGCGGCGATCTTGTATCTGCCGGTTTCGAAGGCCAGGTTGCCAATCTCCAGATAAACTTTAGAACGAAAATCGGGCATAAGTGCCGCTGCTTTCCCGCTTTGCAAGAAATATCCAAGCGCCTCATCGTAATGTTTTCGGATCAACTCCATTTGTCCCGCGCCATAGTAAATGATGTGCTGATATTCTTCATATTTATCCCGCTTGCTTAGCTTCATCAATTCGGCAATAGCCTGGTTGATCCGTTTGTTTTCATCTTCACCTGTTGCGAGCCTGATGCGGTAAATACGCGCATAGGCTTCCAGGATGGGGTCCGTGGTATGAACGATGGCTTTATCATACCAGTCATCAGCCTGTTCCGGCTCACCTGTATTTTCATGCATCTGCGCCAGCAGAAATTCCCATCGGGCCTTCTCCTGCGGCGTGGCTGCATTGTCCAGGGCCTGCTCCAGGTAGTGCGTGGCACTATCATAGTTCTCCAGGTCATAGTACATCAGCGCCTGCAGTTCATTCAGGTCCGCTTTGAGGCGGGAAGGGAAATTGGCGTCCTGCCGGAGGGTGACCACCAGGCCCGCAGCCTCATTGTATCGCTCCTGTTGGATCAGGGTGCGAAGCAACCAGAGAATAGCCTCGTTACGGGCCGGGGTATGGCCGATGGTGCTGTTGACCGGGTTCTTTTTTTCCTTGGTGGAGATGGTGTACACATTACCGGCTTCATTGGCATTGGAGCCGATGACTTTATTGTAACCCATCTCGTCCTTGGTTCTGGGCTGGAACGCGAAATTGATGTATTGAAAGGCGATGGCTGCGGAGTCAAATTCCTTTCGCAGGAAATAAGCCTTGCCCATCATGAGATAACAATCGTCTACCCAGTCGCTTCGCAGATCATGCAGCAGGATGGCATCATTGCAGCGCATAATGATGGAATCCAGGTCCTGTTTTTGCGATGCTGTAGCGTCCAGCTTATAGTTATAAAAGGGCAGGAGGAGGCTGTAATCATCCCGATGCTGGCTTTTCGCATTGGCCATGATATCGTTCATCTTCCTTTCGGAATTGAAATAGAAGTTATACCGGGTGTTCAGGTTCTGGTTTGCGCGTTTGACGGGGTTGAACTTTCCCTGGTCAGATTTTTCCGAGGCCAGGATGCGGCGCTCGTATTTTTTGGGTTTGGGCAGGTTGGTCACAGAAGCCCCGGGCTGGGCCCGAAGGTCCAACAAAAGCGTAAAAAAACATATGCAAAATAACCAGCCGTGGAGCAACCTGGGGGGCCTGATCAAAGGATAAACTGTTTTGGGTAAAGTTAGACTCGAAATGGCTGATTTATATGTACCTTATGTTAAAGTATAACGGAGGATACAAAACTATATTATTTCAGGAAATGAAAGAAGGGTATGTTTTCCCAACAATAAATTGGATTATTTTGCCGTATTAGATAAATCCAGGTGAATGGCGAAATTGATCGATCCGAAGGGTACACTTCAAAGGTTAAGGAACAGGTACAGGTTGGTCATCATGAACGATGACACCTATGAGGAGGTAGCTACCTTCAAACTCAACCGGTTGAGTGTGTATATCGCCATGAGCACGATGTTTGTTGTTTTGGTTGGGCTAACGGTAGCTTTGATCGTTTTCACGCCATTAAAATATTATATACCCGGGTATGGGAGTCAGTCAGAGCGCCGGGAGATGATGAATATGAAAGTGCGCGTGGATTCCCTGGAGCAGCAGCTAAGATACCGGGACGCCTATTGGGACAACGTGAAGAAGGTTTTGACGGGCGACCTGCCAACGAATAAAGACACAACCAATTTAGAAGTACCAAACCTTGAGAAATCCACCGATTGATTAACCACAAAAAGAAACGAAAATGTTCAACGGAAAAACCAAAACCGTACAAACGTCTACTTCATCTCAGGGCACCAGCTTGATTGGTACCGGTACCACCATCACCGGGGACATCGTCAGCAATGGCGATGTGCGGATCGATGGGATCCTGCGTGGTAACATCAAGGGGAACGCACGCGTAGTCATCGGTGCTGAAGGCTCCGTTGAAGGCGATGTGGAAGGCCTCCAGGCAGACATCATGGGCAAGGTAACGGGCAAGATCTTTGTCCGGGAACTCCTGAATTTACGGGGTAGTGCTTCCATCAAGGGTGATATCCGCGCGGGTAAGCTGCAGATTGAACCAACTGTAGTCTTCAATGGCCAGTGCCATATGGGCGAAGCGGCGGTAGTTGAGATCCCGAGGCAGGAGGAGATTAAGCACGCGATGGCAAAATAAAGGCATTGGACATAAGGCAAAAGGCATTAGGCTGTTTCCATATGGAGACAGCCTTTATCTTTGTAGGCTTAAACGTTAACGATGGGGAAAGGCTCGCCGTATCTGCCCGTTTTGAGTTTGTTCACAACACTCATTATTGCTGCCTTGCTATTCCGTTCGCAGCTGGTTAAGTTGGGGTTCGATGTGAACCTGCTCATCGGCGGCAATCTGCTCCTGCTGGCCATTACCCTGATCTCCATGTACCTGCTCACCAGCGGACTGAAAGCCTCTTCCACCAACGCATTCCTAAGGTCCGTTTACGGCGGATTCATGATCAAGTTCTTCATCGTTGCCGCAGCGGTTTTCGGTTATGCGTTCCTGACAGACGGAAAGATCAACAAGCCATCGGTATTCACCTTGATGGGACTCTATCTTGTATACACTTTTATCGAAACCACCTCCCTCCTGAAACTGACGAAGAAGAAGACCGACCATGGCTAAAAAAGAGGCACCGCTTAATGCACTTCAGCAGTTTATTCCGGAAGGCACTTATGAGATTGTAGCCAGGTATCTCCACGAGTACAACATTCATCTAACGGTTACGCGTGCCCGAAGTTCTATCCTGGGCGACTACCGCAACGCCGTGCAGGGAAAGAACCACCGCATCTCTGTGAATGGGAATCTAAATCCTTACGCCTTCCTCTACACACTGATCCACGAGATCGCTCATCTGCTGACTTATGACCGCTACGGGCATCGCGTAGCTTCGCATGGCAAGGAATGGAAAGCGCAGTTCTCCGCCTTGCTGGCGGATTTTTTGCGCATGAGCACCTTCCCGGATGATATCCGTCGCGAAATAGAAAAATCCCTGCACAATCCTGCTGCCAGCAGCTGCGCCGAAGATAACCTGCTGCGCGTACTGCGGAAATACGACAAAGGCAAGGAGCATCTCCTGTTTGTGGAGGATGTGCCGGAAGGTAAAAACTTCCAGACCCCGGACGGACGGGTCTTCCGGCGCGGCGCCCGCGTAAGGAAAAGGTACAAGTGTATAGAATTAAGTACGAAGCGGGAGTACCTGTTTAGTCCTGTGTATGAAGTGAAACCAATTCTTTAACCGGGCAACAATTTTTTTCACACCGCAGTGAAAATGACGGTTACATTCGCCGGCGTTCCCTGATAGGTCAGTACCCCCGTCAGTTTCATGGTAGTGGAGGTGAGTTCCAGGATCGTAAAATTCTGGGTTCCGTTAACTGCATCAGTGAAACTGATTTTTTTTTCATTTTCCTGGAATGTCCATGTGCCCGTGGTAACCACATCAGACGTAGAAGTGGGACAGCGGGAAGGTCCTTCAAATAAAGTATAGGTTCCATTACTATTGAACTGCCACAGGTTATCCTGCTGGCAGGTGGTAAGTAAGGTGTTGAAAACACTGGTTTGCACGCCAGCACCCAACGATGCCAGTATATCGGTCTGCTTCCAGGTTTTTGAGATGAGCTGCGTTTTAGTGGCCATTGGGCTGCTGTTGCTGTCTTTTGAGCAACTGAATGTGAGCAGGACCAGGCTGAGTACAAGAAGCTTTTTCATCGATAACGAGGTTTATTCATGAACGAATAGGGGAACACATTATTTTTGGACCATGCAACCAGTATTGAACAAAGTAGCAATAAGACCGATAGCATCTAAAGATAATGTGCAGATCGCAAAGGTGATCCGAGATACATTGACCGAGTTTGGGGCCAATCACCCCGGCACCGTTTATTTTGATGCCTCTACAGATCATTTGTTTGAATTGTTTCAAACGCCGGGCTCGGCATATTGGGTGGTGGAAGAGGATGGTGTGGTAAAAGGCGGCGGCGGGATCTTTCCTTCACCAGGCCTGCCTTCAGACACCGTAGAGCTGGTGAAGATGTACCTGCTCCCGGACATGCGAGGCACTGGCCTCGGCCGTGCCATGATCCAAAAATGCATCGATGAAGCAAAGATACGCGGCTATAAAAAAATATATATCGAAACCATGCCGGAACTCCGCCAGGCCATGCGTACCTATGAGAAGTTTGGGTTTCAATACTTGTCCGGTCCTATGGGCAATACCGGGCATTTTGGGTGCGAGATATGGATGATGCTTGATTTGGAATCCTGAATGCCTGCTCCAGTTACAGGATTTCAGATTTTCAGGATTTAAGGATTACAGGATTCCAAACCGTATTTTTCTCTTCAAAAGTCCTGCCTCATCTTCAATCGGAATGCCTTCCTGTGAACCATACAATTGTTTCTTGCCCTTGTACACTTGCATCCTGTCATACATCCACGCATAACACCACA
>JBKCVJ010000113.1:0-5230 GCA_046317915.1 Sphingobacteriales bacterium | reverse complement strand
CCCTCCGTGATCCGGCCTTCGTTCACGATCCTGGCGTTTCTTATCAGATAATTTTGCATATCTTTTCAGCTGATTTATATAGAATTCCAACTATGAAATTACGTCAGTACCTAACCAGCCTGCTGCTTTTTTGTGCGCCTTCCGCGCTATTGGCGCAATCCACTTACCTGCAACAGGGCTCCAAAGAAAACATTTTATTGGAGCGACTTGAAATTAAGGCACAAAAAGATACGGTGCTTAATTTTTCCTTTATCAAACCTTTCAACCGGAAATGGTGGACCCGCCGGCTGGAAGCTATACAGTCAGATTCTATACACGTAGGTGGTCTTACGTCTATAGATAAGTATAATATTGAAAGGGCTTTGTTGAATAATATGGAGTGGGTGACCCGCAATAAGGAGAACATGCAGAGCAAGAAAAGCATCTTCAATACTTTCTATAAAACGCCTGCCAATTTTATTGAGGTTGACCAGCCGGATTTCTATCTCTCCGTGAATCCGGTACTGCAGATGTATGCCGGTAAGGACAGTGAGCAGGATGAGATGGTTTTTCTGAACACGAAAGGAATTGTGGCTCGCGGTCTCATTGCCAAGCGGGTTGGTTTTTACACATACATTACTGACAACCAGGAGAGGGGGCCATTGTACGTGCGCCAATGGAACGAGCGCCAGCGGGCCGTACAAGGTGCGGGATTCTACAAGACCTTTAAAACTACAGGTGTTGATTATATCGATGCCCGGGGCGGACTCACCTTTAATATCGCGAAATATATCGATGTACAGTTTGGCTATGACCGGTTTTTCCTCGGCAACGGCTATCGGAGCATGTTCCTCAGTGATTTCTCCAACAATTACCTTTATTTGAATTTGAACCTTAAAGTATGGCGATTGAACTACACATCCCGTACCATGGAGCTCACGTCTCAATATACCAGGCAGAATACCGATGAACTGTTCCCGAAGAAGTATATGACGATGCATCACATCAGTTTCAATGCGCCCAAGTGGCTGACGCTGGGATTCTTTGATGCGGTGATGTACGGTAGGGTGAACGATTTTGAGTTGAGTTATTTGAATCCATTTATTTTTCTGCGTGCGATGGAGTCGAACCGCGGCAGTCAGGATAATGCGTTGATCGGATTTGATTTCAAGGCAAATGTGCTGAAGCGTTTGCAAGTGTATGGCCAACTTAGTCTTGACGAATTCAACCTGAAAGAAGTGCGGGCCGGCAACGGATGGTGGGCCAATAAATATGGATTCCAACTGGGTGCGAAATATATTGATGCCTTTGGGGTTAAGAACCTTGATCTTCAGGGCGAAACCAACTGGATCAGGCCATTCACTTTCGCGCATAACGACACCATTGCCAACTACACCAATTATAACCAGCCACTGGCCCATCCATTGCAATCAAACATCCGAGAGTTTATCGCCATTGCCCGCTATCAACCCGCGCCGAAGTGGTATGTTCAAGGAAGGATGACGATGTGGCAACAAGGATCTGATACAGCCAATTCCAATTTCGGCAACAGTATCTTCAAAAGCACGAATACACGGTCCGCGGAATATGGTTTCAGTTACGGAGATGCGGTGAAGCAGAACGGCGTCAATGCCAACCTTTGGGTGGCGTATGAATGGAAGGAGAATTTTTTCATTGAAGCCAATTTGACTTATCGCAAACTAGCAGAGCGGTCCGGTACCCTTGGCACGGTTGGGGTGCGGTGGAATATGCATCGGCGGGAGTATGATTACTAAATACTGGCAATTGACAATTGGCAATTAGCAATTGGCAATTGGCACTAGTGTTTGGGGTTTAGTTTGTTGGTGCGTGCGGTGGTGATGGACTTGTTGATCATCTTGTAGATGATGGTTAGTTCTTCGTGGAGTTCTGGTTTTATGTCTATTAGTTTTTGGGCGATTTGGAACCAGTAGTTTGTTTCAGCTGCTTCTTTACACGCAATCTTCATTTTGTGAATGAAATCGTCTGGACTTTCGGCGTGTTGGGATTCATGCACGCATGCGCCAATTGACGTAGCGGATCTCATCAATTGTTTTGCAATCGTCGGTTGTTTTCTTTGCTCCAATAGTTTACAAATATCAATCAGATCCAGTGAAAACTTCACCACCCTGTCTTTCAGTAAAATATTCTCCATCCCCAAAACTACCGAAGCAGAAATCCATCAACAAGGTGTTAACACCGCCTCGCAACCGTATTTTCCCGCAATTAATCGGAGTGATTCAACCAACCACCAACCTCCAAAAACCAGTGCCAATTGCCAACTGCCAATTGCCAATTGCCAATTGTTAGAGGATTCCGCCGCCTTCAAAATGCAACGAAAACAAAATCATCCGTGACTTCATCTGATCAATCACATTAGAATACTTAAGCGACTGATCCCGCACATGAACGTTACTAAGTCCCTGGGAAATCTTAATCTCCGGAGAAAGAATAAAATATTTAAAAAAGAACTGAAACCCAACGCCTGCCTCAATCCCAAAATCGCCTTTCTTCACTTTCACAATCTCTTCCGCATTTCGTGCGCCGGCATTAGATGCCAGGTCAAAATCATATTTGAAGCCGGCAAGCGAGTACACGCGGAAATTATTAATGCGGTCGCTTTTCAAACGTACCTGCAACGGGAAACTCATCACAATAGATTCCACCTTCTTAGTGTACTCTAATTGGTTGTCGCCCGGATTGGGAATCGTTTGCGTGTATTTGAATTTCTTCTCGGAAAAGATCAGGTTAAGTGGATAAAACCGCACATCGATCCTTTCATTCACCTGCCAGGTGGCCTGGATCCCAAGGTGCACCCGTCCTGAGTTCAGGGAGTTCACCGTCATAATGGTATCGCCCGCAAGAAAATCCGGATGGTGTGTAACGTTATAGTGCGAAGAGTTGTATCCGAGTACGATGCCAAAATAATACGGCTTCTGATCATGGCTTGAAAGGTTTTGGATTTTTTCCTGCGCAACAATCATTTGCCCGCAAACCAATAAAGCGAGGATCAGGCCTGCTTTCTTCCCGTATACAAACTGCAAATGCCAAGGCTTAGTTTTCTGCATGTGGTTTCCTTATATCCGGATAAGTTCATGATGGCAGTAAATGCTTTTCCTTCGGGAAACGCTCTTACTGAATTGTTCAGGTACTTGTATGCGTCTTTGTTTTTGGACACAAGTTTGGCGATTTCCGGCGCCACGATACCTAAATACAAATTGTAGAGTTGTTCTATGCCTGGTAAGGTTGGTTTTGAAAATTCTAAAACGCAAAGCATGCCGCCCGGTTTGAGTACCCTCAAGATCTCCTGAAGGCCTTTCTCCAGGTTCTCGAAGTTACGCACTCCAAAGGCTACAGTCACTGCATCAAACGAGTTGTCCGGAAAGTTTATTGCCTCACTATCACCGTTTTGCAATGTGATAACATCTGTCAACTGTCTGGTCCGGAGCTTTTCCCGTCCCAGGTCCAGCATCCCGTCTGATATATCGATCCCAATGATCTTTTCCGGCTTCAACAGGGCCTCAGCCATGATGGCCACATCCCCGGTTCCTGTTGCCACATCCAGCATGATCTTTGGCTGCAGCGGTTTCAGGGTCTTCAACATCTTCTTGCGCCAGGTCACATCAATTCCTGCAGACAGAAAACGGTTCAGGAAATCGTATTTACCCGCGATCTCATCAAACATCCGCGCCACCTGCTCTTTCTTGGATTCCCCCGAGCCTTCAAAGGGTAAAACCTTGTCGTGCGCATATTTCGGCATGCCACAAATATAGGAAAACCGTTGTGGCGGTATGGAACTGTGGAGGCAAATCGATGGGAATTAGGTTATTTTTGACTTTCCATTATGAATATCATCAAGGCCGATTACCTCATTTCCAGTCCCGAAATCGATAAATGCCCCAAGGCAGACCGCCCTGAGTTTGCATTCATCGGCCGTAGTAATGTGGGCAAAAGCTCCCTGATCAATATGGTGGTGAATCACCACAACCTGGCAAAAACTTCCGGCACTCCTGGCAAGACGCAACTCATCAATCACTTTACGGTTAAAGCGCTGATGGAAAATGATAAGCCGATGGAGTGGTATCTTGTGGATCTGCCCGGCTATGGGTTTGCCAAAGTATCCCAAAACCAACGCAAGTCCTGGGAGAAAATGATCAAGGATTATATCCAAAAGAGGGAAACCCTCGCCAATCTGTTTATCCTCATCGATGCAAGGCATGAGCCGCAGGAGATCGATATAAATTTTGTCAACAAATTAGGGGAGTGGGGCGTGCCGTTTGCGATCGTCTTTACCAAGGCAGATAAAGAGACGCAGAAAGTGGTGGCCAACCATGTGAACAGCTTCATGGAGATTTTAGAAAAGACTTGGGAAGAGTTGCCCCCGCACTTCGTTACGAGCGCCGTCAAGAAGGTGGGTCGTAACAAAATGCTCGACTTCATCGAGAAGGTTTTGCAGTCTTAGTTCACCACCTTGTTGGCACAACTGGAGCTGGCAAAAGCTTCAGGCTTGGCTTTAAAGGCAAATCCCATTCCGAGGATATAGCCCATTGCTTCGCGCAGCGCTTCATTGCTCTTGAAGTGCGGATTGGTGTTGATGTCTGCATGTACTTCCATGTCCACATCGTATGAAGTAAAAAGATCGCAAAGTTCATATGCGATCTCGATACTCTTGGCCACTTCCACCAGCATCCTTTCTTTGATGGAGAATTTCTGCCGGGTTTTTTCATTGTGGATGAACATGAATCCGCCCCGGCCTTCCCGGAGAAAAACGATAACGGTGGCAAATTCAGTTTCTTCCCCTTTGACCTGTGAATCGGTACCGATGCAGACCTTTAATTTATGGCCCGCTTCCACCTCTCTGCAGATGGCCTGTTCAACGGCCTCTTTGATGGGTGTTTGGATATGATCTCCATTGAAGCGGCGCCATAACGCTTTTTGTGTACTGTGTTCTGCGAGTGTAGTAAACATAAACGTAACGGGTTTGTGTAATTTACTGAATTTTATTCATCCAATTACACCTGTGCAACTGTTAACTTTATGTGATGGAAAAGAAAAAGACCCTCGTACTTGGCGCTTCAGACAATCCTGCCCGCTATAGTTTTATGGCGATAGATCGTTTGCGTGCGCATGGGCATTCCGTAGTAGCCGTGGGCCGAAAGCAAACGGTGGTGAAAGATGTGATGGTGGAAACAGAGATCAGAAAAGCAGAAGATATTGATACGGTGACGCTTTA
>JBKCVJ010000112.1:0-5408 GCA_046317915.1 Sphingobacteriales bacterium | reverse complement strand
ATTTAGAGTTTCATCAAATTAAACACCGAAATCAACCTATCATACGCCTTAAGCTTTGTACTCGCTTTTGCAACCGTACCGGCTTCTGCTTCACTCAGGTCCTCATCATCAGGTGATGATGGCAAAACCGAGGTATTCAATTTGATATTAATGGTGGTGTCTTCCCCTTTCAGTTTGATTTCCGCGCTATCGATCTTGATATTCCTGTCGCCCCTGTATCTGTAGCCACCATTATTATCCCCTTCTGTGCTGGGTGTTTCTTCGTCCTTTCTGTTGTCGTCGCTGTTCCAGTCTGTACCACCATCATTCCTTTGCAGTCCGGTAGAAGTCATGGTGTACCAAACATCGGTGCTATAATCAAAGTTGCGGCTATCGTCCCAATCAATCACCAATCCCCTGTTGCGACCGCGATACCTGGTGCTAACATTGAACCAGTCGTACCGATCGGTATTGTGATCAATCCGGATCTGCTTGCCAACTGGAACTTCAATGATCACCAGTACTTGCTGGTTCCTGAATTTGGTTTCTTTGGAAATCGCGAAACCGGCTGGAAGCAACAACAATGAATCACGTTGCTCTATGGGGAAGCTGATGCGTTCCGCGTTTGTTTCCGCTGCTACTGGATCATTACCCCTTGCAAACTTCATCAGGTAAGTGTGGTAAGACGAGTCGTTGCTGGCCACTACTTTCACACGAACCGTATTCAACAGCATGCTGTCTTCATCAGCGGTGAGCGCAGGAAACTTATCATTGTTGAACTCATCGTCATCAAACCATACCATGTTATAGTATTTACCATCCACAGGTTTCACATTCACCAACATCCTGCCACCGCTTGGATTTTGTACCTGCACATCTTCGCGGGAAGATTCCACTCTTTTAAACTGACGCGTGATCTGCGCCATCAGGATGATAGCAGAGATGAGGCCGATGGTCCAGAGGGATCCGAAGGTCCATCCGAGATAGCTATTGTTAGAGCGCGCTCCGGAGATTCTCCTGATCAGCCAAACCACTGCAGCAATGATGGGCACACCCAGCAATAGCGCGATAGTGTTGAATGCCATCAGGTTCTGCCAGAATCCGGAGAGGACATAATCTTTCAAACCATACACCATTCCACCGGAAAACAGGATACTCATCAAGGCAATGAATAAGGCAAATACAATGATGCCTGCAATGAAAAGGAAGAATGCCTTGAACAATACGCCGATGACGTGACCGATACCGTTTCCGGCGTTGCGAGCCGCTGGTGCCACTTCAGATACAAACTGCTGGCTGCGGTCAGAGGCTTCCTTTCCCCAGTCTTTCACTTCTTCGCCCCATGATTCTGCTTTCTTGCTGAACTCAGTTCCAAATTTCTCCGCCCTCACCTTCACATCTTTCAATTCTTCCTGAACTGAATTCTTGATGCTTTCCAGGTCTACCTTCTCACCACGCATTTCCAGTTTCTCCGAAGCAGTTTTCGCTTCAGGAATCACGATCCACAGGATGATATAAGTAAGGAACAATGTTCCACCGAAACCATTGAATACGAAATGAGGAAAGCCCCAATCATTGTCCCACCAGAAAATGCGGGAGAACACCTTGTTTAACACACCGATGACCAGTGGAAAGGCAAAAACTAACCTGGGGATCCACACGGCGATGTTAAAATATGCTGCAAGGCCTGAAGCCACACCACCAATCACTTTCTGATCCGGATTGCGATATACGCGCTTGCGGACTGCTGACCCTTCAATCCCTTTTACAGGAAGAATGATCCACAACAGGATATAGATCAGGAAGCCTGTTCCGAAACCAAAGAAGAACAAAGCAAAGATGATCCTTACAATGGTAGGGTCAACCTTCAACCTGTGCGCTATACCACTACATACACCGCCCAATACTTTATCATTCGCGTTTCTGTAGAAGGAGGCATCTGGCTCAGCTTGCGTCCTGTAATTTGCTGAAGAACCTGCAGTTGATGCTGATTCAGTTGCGCCATCGCCATCAAATTCTTCGGGTCTGCCGATGCTGCTGATGACTCTCTGTACATCTGCCTCTGTGATACAACCGGTAGGATTCTTCTTCAGGTCCTCAGAAAATAACTCCGCAATCCTGTTCTCGATATCATTGATGATCTCATCCCTGCCTTCCTCATTCGCGAAATATCGCCTAAGACTATCGGTATACCCTTTCAATATTTCATAGGCGGCTTCCTCAATAGGGATCACCCTGCCTTGAAAATTTATGTTGATTACCTTTTTCATTATCCGCGATTTAAATTAGTTGGTATGTGTTTGTTCTGCTGTGTAATGTCCATTCTGTGTGATCTGATGCACGGCATTTGCCATCTCCTGCCAGGTTGACTCCAATTCTTTGTAAAAGGCCGCTCCTTTATCTGTCAGTGAAAAATATTTCCTGGGAGGACCTCCCGTGCTTTCAACCCATCGGTAGGTCAATAGGTCTGAATTTTTCAACCTGGTCAACAGGGGGTAAAGGGTACCCTCCAGTATGTTCAGGTTGGCCTTCTTCATCTCCTCAATGATATCACTGGGATAGGCCTCGCCTCTCTTGATGATAGAGAGAATACAAAACTCAAGCACGCCTTTCCGCATCTGGCTTTGGGTATTCTCGATGTTCATGCCTTTTTCATTTTTTGCTGTTTGAAATATTTCCTGTCTGTTGTTTGGGTTTCAGGTACCAGTTGCAGGCTTCAGGATCTTCTCCTGCAACCTGCAACTACCCACCTGCCACCTGCGTAAACTTTTAATGCCTTTCTTTTGGTCCTTCGTTCACCCGAAACCGGGCTGATGATCAATTCCGATGTAAAACTAAGCATTATTTAGTATTATGCAATACATAGTACATTATTTTTCTTAGTAGTCCCTACCGCCTAGTAGTAAAATGTTATTATGTTATTGGTTATCAGTGATTTATGCCTGAGTTGCCATTTCGCCCTTGTGGAGGTCGGCGTAAAATGAGGATGAATGGTGGTGAATTGGGGCTGTTTTTGACCCGATATGGCTACTTAGTGCCAATGACGCGCTGCAGTGCAAATGGCAGCCGGCTCGCCCAGGCCTCTTCATTGTGAGTGGCGGGCTCGTCTTTGAGAAAAATAAAATCGCGGCCCGCCCTGAATTTCTTACTCGCCAACGCCCGGATCATCTCATCCACACCAGGCTGTAAAAGCTGATCGAGGTCCTTACCGCCATTGTCCATATAGATGAAAATCTTGCGCGGATGCCGGGGACCTTCCTTTACTTCTGGGATGTAGTTGAATGGATCTTTGAACCCTTCGGGGTTTTTGAATGCGGGCGACATACATATCGCTTTTGAAAACACATCCGGGTGTTCCCATACCATCATGAATGCAAATGTAGCACCGGCAGATGCGCCACCGATGAAATTATACTTGGCTTCTTTGCGGGTTCTGTATTGTTGATCGATGAAAGGCTTTAGGGTGTTGATGATGAATTGTTGGTACACTGCATTCTTTTTCCAGGGCAGGTATTCATCACTCCGGTCTGCCGTGTTGTAAATACCAACAATGATCACGGGCCTCAGCTTCCCTGCACGAATGAGGCTGTCTGCCGTTTCATCTGCGCGCCACTCTTTGCCAAATGCTGAAGTGGCCGGATCAAAAATATTTTGGCCATCTTGTAGATAGAGCACAGGATATCTCTCCTTCGATGAATCATATCCAGGAGGTAACCAAACCACCACATCCCTTGCTTTCAGACCCTCACCTTTAAATGCGCGATGATACTGCAGCTTGCCTTGTATGCCAACAGTAGACTGCGCATACATGATTGTAAACGACAGACAACACAAAACAAGGATGAATATTTGCTTTCTGCTCCGCATGAACCTAATGTAATGATTTGATCATTCTGCTGTTGCTGATGGCAACATCATGTAAAAGATAATTCCGAGTGGCCACAAACACAAATCCTTTGGATTCAAAAAATGGTTTGGCCGAAGCACTGGCGTCTGTGGCAAGTGCCTGCATACCCAGGTACCGGGCCCTGGATTCCAGCACTTCATAAATCCTGCCTGCGATACCCTGCCCCTGGTGATCCTTGTGTACATACAACAGATCAATATAATCCTGTCGCAATGAACCAAAACCAACTACCCGATCATCAAGGGTGGCCACCAATACGTACTGCTCCTCCATTTTCTTCGCCCATCGATCACCATGATCTGCAGCTGAAGCCCACACTTGCAATTGCTTCGCAGAATAATGCGCGGTATTCACCTGCAATATTGTTTCGCGAAACAGCACCAGCATCTCAGGAAGATCCTGCCATTTGGCTTCTCGCAACTGCAGCTGTTCCAACATAAAAGATTATTTGCCGATGAGGTCCCAGAGATTCCCGTACAGGTCTGCGAATACACAAACTTTTCCAAATGACTCAATACTGGGCTGACGAATGATGGTTACACCATTCGCCTGGAGCTGTGCATAATAAGCATCAAAATCATCGGTATGCATAAAGAGAAAAACCCTGCCACCTGTTTGGTCGCCCACCCGGCTTTCCTGGTGGGCATTGGCTGCTTTCGCCAGTAAAATCTCGGTACCACCACCGAATGGTTGAACCCTCACCCAACGCTTTACTTCTGAAAGCGCAGTATCCTCCAACAATTGAAAGCCTAGTTTCTTTGTGTAAAAATCGATGGCTTCGTCATAGTCTTTCACAACCAGCGCCATCATGGCAAATGTTTGACCCACAATATGAATTTTGTAAAAGAAGAAAGATACAAGGTACTAATTGTCTGCAATGAAGGACCAGATGGACGATGAAGATGCGCCAACTTTAATTTTTTCCCCGGTCGAGTATAAATCAGTATCCATCAACATCATCATTCGTTTCCCTTCCCAGTCCAGGTGATACAGATGCTGCGCACCCATAAAATCATATCGCAGGATGGTCATCTCTACACCGCCATCTGTAATATGAAAGTCTTCCGGCCTGATCATGACGGGTGCGTTTTTCCAAAGCGTCTTTTCCGCGCCCGACAAGCGCTGTGCTTCTTTTGCAGATAACAGATTATACGCACCAAGCAGCCCCGCGCAATACTGGTCAACAGGACATCGGTACACATCCTTCGGCTTCCCCTGTTGAATGACCCGCCCGTCTTTCAATAACATGAGTTGATTTGCCCAGGGCAAAATATCTGCCGGTTCATGCGAAACAAGGATGGTAGTTATCTTCAGTTGTTCGGTAATATTTGCGATCACCGTTTTCATCATACTGCGATGGATGAGGTCAAGATTGGAGAAGGGTTCATCCAGCAATAAAAGCACCGGATCATTGATCAGCAACCTTGCCGTAGCAATGCGTTGTTTTTCGCCGCCGGAAAGCTCATGGGTGCGCCGGCCCATCAAATGATCAATCTGGCAAATAGCATAAATCTTCTCGGCC
>JBKCVJ010000111.1:0-4310 GCA_046317915.1 Sphingobacteriales bacterium | reverse complement strand
AGGCAGATAAGCCGGGTTATAATCCATTTTCTTGGCAGGACCGAGCCAGAGATCCCAGTCGAGCTCTTTTGGCACCTCATGCTGACCCGTTGGCGTGGGCAAGCCCTGTGGCCATACCGGACGGTTGGTCCAGCAATCAATATTGGTGATGTCGCCGATCAAGCCGGCATCAATCAATTCCTTGGTTCTGCGAACACCATCTCCGGAACCACCCTGGTTACCCATTTGTGTAACCACTTTGTATTTTTTAGCGGCTTCCGTGAGTACGCGCGCTTCATAGATATCGTGTGTCAATGGTTTTTGGACATACACGTGCTTACCGAGTTGCATAGCAGGTAACGCCGCTACGGCATGCGTGCTGTCTGGGGTAGACACAGAAACGGCATCGATGTTCTTTCCTTCTTTATCGAGCATCTCGCGGAAGTCTTTGTAGATCTTCGCTTTCGGAAAACGCTTGACTGAAGCGGTGATCTGCCTTTCATCTACATCGGCAAAGCAAACGATGTTGGCCTTGGGGCTTTTGGCAAACTCAGCAAGATCACTCTCCCCTTTACCGCCGGCACCAATACCGGCAATATTGAGTTTATCACTGGGTGCCAGAAATCCTTTTCCGAGCACGTGACGGGGAACGATGGTGAAACCCGCAGCAGCTATGGCAGCATCGCGAATGAACTGCCTGCGTTCATATTTCTTTTTCTTATTGGCATTGAGCATATCAAGTTGGTTTTTGACTTTTGAATGTTGACTTAATCAAACTTTACACACTCCTTCAATTCCTTCTCTGTGTAAGCAAGATTATATTGCTTCAACACATCATCCGGAACGCCTTTCCACTGGTTGGGTGCATTGCCCTTATATCCGATATCATCCACACCGATCTTTGTGGTGTAGAATCCGGAGGCGGTCAGGTTACGCATCAAACTGAAAAACGCCACACCCTGTGCCATTTCTTTTTTGGCCTTGTTGGGATAGGCGATCTCGTCTACCAGTTTGATCTGATCCTGCGCACTGCAATCTTTAAAGGCTTTGCCAAACATCTTGGACGATTGAAGATCCAGCCAGCGAAGGCCGCCGCGCATGGGCACCTGGTGGTTTGGCATATCTTTTACGATAAACTCGATGAACTCAGGAACTTTTGCATCCGTAGCTGAGCCGCTCACATCATCTTTTGGAATGATGATGTCTGCAAGTACTGCAATTGTTGCCATTTCATGCTCCGTGAAGAAGGTCTTCGACGTTACTTCTTTGTAGTGCGCGATCTCTTCCGGCTGACGATCAAGACCCGGAGAACCACCGCCTTCATTTGTTTTCGGTTGTTCGCCACCGTTATCCGTCGCTTTTTTATCTGCCGTTTTACAGGCATCCAGGATCAGCGCTGTGGAGACTGTACCTACGGCAAGGGCTTTGAGCGATTGTCTTCTATCCATGGAGGATGTTATTAGTTAAATGTTATTTGTTATTCCAATTGCCAATTGCCAATTGCTAATTGTCAATTGTTATCTACTTATTCAGATTTCTTTTCTCTTCATACTCTCAATCAAATACTCCGAAGCACGCATAGACAAAGCCATAATCGTCCAGGTAATATTCTTATCCGCCTGTGATGTAAACGCCGCGCCATCCACCACAAACAAATTCTTACAATCATGTCCCTGGTTCCATTTGTTGAGGGCCGATGTCTTGGCATCATCACCCATGCGAGCCGTACCGGCTTCGTGGATGATCTTACCCGGCGTCTCCAGACCGTAGCTATTCTCCGGACCATCATCGCCCCATGTAATTACGGCACCCATATTGTGCATGATCTCCCTGAAGGTTTCCTTCATGTGCTTGGCCTGCTTCACTTCATGATCACTCCACTTCACATTGAACTTCAATACAGGAATACCATATTTGTCGACCACATTAGGATCAATCTCGCAATAGTTATCATACGAAGCAACCGCTTCTCCCCTTCCTGCCATACCTACGCCGGCACCATAGAAAAAGCGATAATCTTCTTTCAGGCTCTTGCCATACCCACCGGCTTCTTTTTTCTGGCCGTTTACTTCGTATTTACCATTGAGACCTTCAACACCCCAGCCAAATCCATAGGCAGGCTGGCCCATGCCACCCCAATATTCAATATGGTATCCGCGGGGGAAATCGAGTTTTTTATTTTCACCCCACCAGGGTGAATACACGTGCATACCGCCTACGCCGTCTTCATTGTATCGCTTTCTGCCAAACAACTGCGGCAGGATGCCACCCATCGCAGCACCGGTTGAATCATGCAGATATCTTCCCACCACACCACTGGAATTACACAATCCATTGGGGTGACGTTTTGATTTAGAGTTGAGCATGAGCCTTGCAGATTCACAAGTACTCGCTGCCAGAATCACGGACCGCCCCATCACCTGGTATTCCGTCAGATCGTCTTTGCTGACATAAGACACGCCTGTTGCAAGTCCGTTATCGTCCGTCAACACCTCCCTGGCCATGGCCATCGGGATGACATCGATATTACCGGTAGCGATCGCTGGCTTCACCAAAACGGAAGATGATGAGAAATCCGCGTGCACGGTGCAGCCGCGGTTACACTGCGAGCAGTAGAAACACTGGCCGCGCTCTTCGTTGATCTTTTGGGTGAGGATCGATAACCGTGAAGGGATCACGGGTACGCCTGCTTTGATACCGGCATTCTTAATTATCAGTTCATGCAGCCTCGGCTTGGGCGGCGGAAGGAAAATACCATCCGGATCATTGGGTAATCCTTCATTGGTGCCAAATACCCCAACCAGTTTGTCCAGCCTGTCGTAATAGGGTTTGATATCATCGTAGCTGATCGGCCAGTCGGCACCCAGTCCATCAATACTTTTTCTTTTAAAATCTTTAGGCCCGAAACGGAGAGAAATCCTTCCCCAGTGGTTGGTCCGTCCGCCCAGCATCCTTGCGCGCCACCAGTCCCAGTTGGTACCCGAGGCCTTGGTATAGGGTTCACCTTCAATCTCCCATCCCCAATAAGACGCATCGAAATCACCAAAGGGCCTGAATTTGGTGCTGGCACCACGCCTGGGTGAATCCCAGGGATTCTTGAGTTGGGTAACGTTCTTTGCGGGATCATACATCGGCCCTGCTTCAAGCAAGCAAACCTTCACCCCTGCTTTCGCTAACGTATATGCGGCCATACCGCCACCTGCGCCTGAACCAACGATGATGACATCGTAGTTTTTAGGCTGCTTCTTGACCTGAAAATCTGGCATAAATACAGTTGGGTTTAAGATCAGTAAATTACTTAAATATGAAACATCTTTCTTGCCGTTCAACAGAAAATTAATTCAGTTCGCAGTTCGCAGGGCGCAAGGGCGCACGGCGCATGCTTTAACTAAATTTTTAGTTCATAAATATTTGGTGGACTAAAAACTTAGTTTATCTTCGACTAAACATTTAGTTCATGAAGAACTTGACGAAAGCGGAAGAGCAGGTGATGCAGGCGGTTTGGAGCCTGGATGAGGGTGGCATGTTGAAAGACATTGTGGAAGCGATGCCCGAGCCCCGCCCCCATCACAATACGGTGGCCACTTTGTTGAAGATTCTTGTAGATAAAAAGTACGTTGGCATCCGCAATGCCGGACGCTTCAACCATTACTTCGCCCGGATCCAGAAATCGGAATTCACCAATATGACCCTGTCTGGTTTAACGAAGGGTTATTTCGAAGGCTCTTACCAGGAGATGGTATCCTTCATGGTGGATCAGAAGAAAATATCCCTGCAGGATCTGGAACTGATTCTTAAACAACTCAAAACCGGAAAGAAATGATAGCTGTTGGTTATTACCTGTTGAAAGTGGTGATCTGTTCAGGTATTCTCTACGGATACTATCACCTTGCATTGAAAGATAAAGTCTTCCATCAATGGAACCGGTTTTATCTGCTGGGCAGTGTATTGATATCCATCTTATTGCCGCTGGTGCAGGTGGAACTGAACACACCGATACAACCGGAAAGCAAGGTGATCACGGTCCTGCAAATGGTTTCCGGCGCAGACGAGTATGTCAGGGAGGTGAATGCCAAACCGATCTCGTTCATGAATGGGGAGTTTCTTTCGGCTGTAGCGTATGGATTGGTATCCCTCCTGACACTGATACTTTTTCTGCTTGCCTTACGCCGTATCCATCAGATGATCAGGAAACATGAAGTCATTGCCATCGATGATTTTTACTTCCTCAACACTGTTGAGCCCGGAACCCCATTCAGCTATTTCCGTTTCCTGTTATGGAACCGGGAGATTCCACTGGATACTGAAAATGGTCAACGCATTCTTGAACA
>JBKCVJ010000110.1:0-9598 GCA_046317915.1 Sphingobacteriales bacterium | reverse complement strand
CCAAAGGCGAAGACGGTAGTGCTTTGAAAGGTTTCGCCAGGTTTCAGAACAGTTGACGGAAACGAAGGCTGGTTAGGAGAATCAGGAAAATGTTGCGTCTCCAGACAGAAGCCACTGCGATGTCCATATACAGCGCCCTTCCCTTTCTCTGATCCATTCAAAAAGTTGCCGGTATAAAATTGAACGCCGGGCTCGGTAGTTAGTACTTCAAGCGTGCGACCAGAAACGGGCGCAATCATTTTGGCTGCGAGGCGTAAAGTTCCGGCTGGTCCATTCAACACAAAATTGTGATCATACCCCAGGCCATACCTTACTTGTACATCAGAAGTATCATTGATCCTCGCACCAATCTTTGCAGGTTGTGTAAAATCAAAAGCGGTTCCCGCCACTTTCTTCAGTTCGCCGGTAGGGATCAAGGTGCTGTCAACCGGCGTAAATGCCATGGCATTAATCCTGATCTCATGGTCAAGGATACTTCCCTTTCCCTGGCCTTCCAAATTAAAATAACTATGGTTGGCCAGATTCAACACTGTGGCCTTGTCTGTAGTAGCACCATACTGTAATTGCAAGCGATTTTCATTGCTGTCCAAACTGTAGGTGAGCGTTACCGTTAGTTTGCCGGGATAGCCTTCTTCGCCATCGGCACTCACATAAGTAAAGGTTATGCGGTTGCCTTCCTGCACGGTCTCCCACACTTGTTTATCGAATCCCTTGACGCCGCCATGTAAACTGTTCACACCGTTATTGGCAGCAAGGGAATAGGTTTTTCCGTCCAGGCTAAACTTCGCCTGTGCGATCCTGTTAGCATATCTACCAGCCACACATCCGAAATATGATTTCCCATTGACATAGCCTTGTACACTGTCGTACCCCAACACCACATCCTCCGCCACGCCTTGTTTATCTGGCACTTTGAGTGCAACAATGCTGGCGCCATAGTTGGTGAGCTGCAGTTCCATGCCTTTGCTGTTCTTCAAGGTGAACAACTTCACTTGTTTCCCGTCAACATTGGACTCAAAAGAATTTACGGCGGAAGCGGTTTCCATCTTTTTTTCATCTTTATGGTTCAAAAAGCAGGACGATAGTCCGGCGATAATGATCATGGCTAAAGCAATTCGCATCGTGTTCGTGTATGTTTAATTTATGAATATATTTCGCGCGCACCGTCACCTGTTACCACCTCCTGTAACTGCATCTTCCTGCCCGTGCGTTGGTGATAAATGGGTCCGATGGTTGCCGCCAATCTGCTGACAGCGTCTTTATGCACGAGGCTGATGGTACAACCGCCGAAGCCCCCACCCATCATCCGGCTCCCAAGTACCGTGGGGTCATTCCTGACGAGATCCACCAGGAGATCCAATTCCGGGCAGGACACTTCGTACAGATGTTGCAACCCTTCATGGGATGCAAAAAGGTACTCGCCTACCGCAGCCAGGTTCCCGGACTGCAGTGCTTTACATGTGGCCAACACCCGATCGTTCTCTGCCACCACATAAGCACAACGCTTATGTACCAATGGGTCCATTTCCAATTTATATTCCTCCAATATTGTTACACTGACGTCCCGCAGACTCCGCACGGATTTATATTTTTCCGCGATCATCGCAACCCCATCTTCACACTGCTGCCGCCGCAGGTTGTATTCCGAAGAAGCCAGGGAATGCTTCACGCCGGTGTCCATCAAAACGATCCGATGATCGCCCAGTTCAAGCGGAAAATATGCACAACTCAAATCCCTGCAATCAATGCGCATCACATGATTCTTACGGCCATGGATACTCGCAAACATGTCCATGATGCCGCATTGCAAACCGATGAACTGGTTCTCTGCACGCTGCGCGATCCTGGCCAGCTCCATGGGTGGTAACCTGGCACCTGTGATGGTGTTCAGGGCCACGGCCATGGCAGACTCCAGGGCCGCAGAAGAGGAAAGGCCAGCGCCAATGGGCACTTCAGAACTCAACACCGCATGAAAAGGAGGCACCGTTATGCCCATTTTCACAAACTGATCAACCACTCCCAGGAGATAGTTGACCCAGGTTTTGGCATGCGGCGTAATATTTGAGAAATCAATTGTTGCGGAACTTGAAAAATCGGCGGAGATCCATCGGCCCATCTCTTCTTCTGCAGGACCTATGGCCAGCCAGGCAGACGCATTAATGGCAGCGGGTAACACATAACCCTCGTTATAATCTGTATGCTCCCCAATGAGGTTAACCCTTCCTGGTGCGGCAAACACCCGCGGCAGACGGCCAAACTCCGTTTGATAAAATGCACTGACTTTCCGGGCGCCGGAAGAGACATGGTTCATTGCCTACAAGCTAGGCAAAAAAATTAAACGACCATCAGGCTACAGCCCCGGATATCAGAATGATCCACCCGGCCGGTCACTTCAAAAGAACCATCCGGATATAAGACGCCCGCGTCTTCCGTGGCGATGAATGCACAGGAGTCCAGGTTGGCCAGATCGACCACATTGATGATCCCTCTGGATGGCGTTTCGCCTGCTGTGCAGACTTCCATCGGATCATCATCGTCTCTCAACAGAATCCGCATGGTGTCCGCCGGTTTGAAGATACCACGGCCATCGGAATAGCCCTGCGAGAGGAGTTCCGTCATGCCATATTCCGAGTGTATCGCGGGCACCTGAAACGCGTTGGTCAATACTGCATGCACCTGGTCCCGGGTCATTTCTTCCCTTCGGCCTTTCATGCCGCCCGTTTCCATGAGGATGGTATGTTTCAATGGCATGGGATTTGCTTCGGCAAAATCAAGCAATGCAAAGGTGACACCGATGAGCAGCGTCTTTTTCTGGCGTGCCTCCAGTTGTTGCAGGGTGTCCTTTAATTTGCCGTGTTCATAGAGGTAGAAACCACTTTCGGGCTCTTCAGATTGTTGAATGAGTTCATCCATCATCATCACCAGGGAGGAATGCTGCCGTTCCAGGTAAGACGGCAGGAGCCCGATGATGGCATAGCCGGCGGGATCTCCATAAAACTTTTGAAAGCCTTGCTGAAAGCTTTCCCTGTACAATTGTATGTCTGCCACATAATGCCTGCTGTTGGTTGTTCCTGTGGTGCCGCTGCTTTCAAACCATTGGGTTGGAAGGGCATCACCACAGACCACCGCATGGCTCTTGAAAAACCGTATAGGAAGGAAGGGAATGGCTTCCAACCGTTTGACGAACTGCGGGTTAACACCCAACAGGTCAACATATTCTCTGTATAACCTGTTGTTTTCATACTGGTACAGGAAAACCTGCAAGGCAAGGGCCTCGTAGTTGGAAATGTTAAAAATGGCCGTACGTAGGTTATTCAAGCCGGAACCTTTATTTTTGAATGGTTAATTGGAATGGATGAAGACATACCTGATCATTGGTATTTTGGTGCTCACCGCATTTTCCTGTGGTAAAGATAAAATTGAAAACCGTCCCAGACTCACACTTAATTCCGTGAGTTCCACAACGGTGCCCAAAGGATTTGACCTGCAGGTGAAAATGAGGCTTACAGATAAGCAGGGTGATTTCTATGATACCATCTGGGTAAGGAAGATCACCACCCGTTGTCCGTCTTCTAATTTTGCGGACTCCCTGTTGTATCGTGTTCCAAATGATCTTCCCAGAACCAATAATTTCGATGGGGAGTTGATCGTAACTTTCCAGTATGCTGTGGCTTTACAACCCCGCTGCCCCCGTCCAGATACTGCGGTCTTCAGCATTTGGATGAAGGACAAAGAAGGAAATAAAAGTGATACTGTACGAACCGAACCCATCATCATACTTCGTTAAGCAATCCCCTGGAGACCATCTTCAGGATCCTCACTTACAGTAATCTGTTTATTGCCGCTTGCGCTACCCTGATGACTTGGGAGACGCAGCAATTGTTCTTTGTTGTTGACCATTGTCTGCTGAGCTTTGTGTTTTTTGCCACACTCGCTACTTACTTTTTCCATGGTATCGTCAACACAGTATATCCGCCGGAATCATCCCAGCATGCGTGGAACCATCGAAACAAGAAATGGATCATCCTGGCCTTGGCCCTGACCCTTCTGGCTACGATGTATGTTGTCTGGCCTTTCCTGAACCAACCGCTACCTTTCGTTGCCGTGGCGTTAGCTGCATTTCTATACACCGCGCCAAATCTTCCATGGAAAATATTTCGTTTCCTGCAAAGCATTGCCATCGGGAAAACCGTTTATCTCGCAATGGTTTGGACCATAGTTACCACGATGTTGCCCATGTGGATCAGCGGAATGGAGCCTCCGGAACTGTTCTGGTGGTTTCTCGGACATCGGTTCTTCTTGCTGCTGGCGATCTGCATCTTGTTTGATCAACGGGATTTTCACCCAGACCAAAAGAAAGGTGTGAGATCGATGGCTACGATGACCAACGGTGATACATTGGGTTGGATTTTCCACATAAGCCTGGTGCTGTCCGGAACAATGGGATTGGGGATACAATACTCGCTGATCAATCCCTGGCTGATTCCCGTCCTGCTGCTGCTTCCACAGTTCAGCAAAAAACCAACACAAAAGCATGATGCCTACTATAGCCTGTTTCTAGACGGGATGATGGCATTTACGGCACTGTTACATGCTTTGCTGACCTTTGCTATTTTTCGCTAACTTAGACATTCGGAAACATCAACTATGGCAAAGAAAACCAAAGAAAAATCCGTTAAGAAAGAGAAGAAAGGGAGTAAAAAAATCATGACAGAGAGAGCCTATGATTTTTTGAAGGCCTACATCAATAATCCATCACCAACTGGATTCGAATATCCGGGGCAGAAATTATGGCTTGACTACATCACACAACATGTTGACACTACTTTCACCGATCCCTATGGTTCTGCTGTGGGCGTCATTAATCCCGATGCGCCTTTTAAAGTGGTTATTGAGGCTCATGCCGATGAGATCAGCTGGTTTGTAAATTACATCACCCCTGAAGGACTTATTTATGTGAAGAGAAACGGAGGGGTTGACCATATGATTGCCCCCGGAAAACGCGTGCTGATTCACGGGAAAAAAGGTATTGTAAAAGCAGTGTTCGGGTGGCCGGCGATCCATACCAGATTGGGAGGCGAAAAAGATCCCTCTCCAAAGGTGGAGACCCTCTGCCTCGACTGTGGTGGCCGTTCACGCAAAGAGGTAGAAGATCTGGGTGTTACGATAGGTTCTGTAGCTACCTATGAAGACGGCTTTGATGAACTGTCTTATGGGTTTTTGATCGGTCGGGCTTTTGACAATCGAATTGGCGGATTTATGATTGCAGAAGTGGCCCGCCTACTGAAAGAGCAAAACAAGAAACTGCCTTATGGACTCTATGTGGTGAATGCCGTGCAAGAGGAGATCGGACTTAGAGGTGCCGAAATGATGGCAAGAAGAATTAAGCCTAATGTGGCCATTATCACCGATGTAACGCATGATACCACTACCCCGATGATCAACAAGGCCATTGAAGGGGATTGTGCATGTGGCAAAGGACCGTCTCTCGCATTTGGTCCTGCTGTACATAATAAATTGCTCGGCCTGGTGCAGGACGTAGCGGAAAAATCATCGATACCCGTTCAGCTTCGCACGGTTAGCAGAAGCACTGGCACGGATACAGATTCGTTTGCATACGCAAATGACGGTTGCCCTTCGGTGCTCATCTCCATTCCCTTGCGCTATATGCATACAACGGTTGAGATGCTGCATAAAGACGATATCGAAAACACGATAAGGCTGATGTACGAAACTCTCCTGGCACTTACCCCGAAAACCAATCTTAGTTATTTTGCGTAAAAGCTGGCTGGTAATAGCATTACTTGTATTTTTTGTATTGAATGGTTTAAATGGATACACCGACCTTATAAGGTTTCAGGAACCATTTATTCTTATTGCCTATGTATTAGTTATTGCCGTTGTTGTTTACCTGATCAGTTGGATGATCTTCAGAAGAGAAAATGGAAGAAAAACTTTGTTTTCCATTTTACTCTTGCTTGTTGTTCTTTTTGGGAAATCGGCGTTTATATTGGTCAAAACATACCTGTTTTCAGAATTGAAGGCCTCAGTTTTTCTGTCAGTAACCTTATTGTTAGTGGTTTTAGCTGGATGGTGGATGAATAAAGGATCGAATGAAGCATTGGAGAAATTGCTTCGCTATTTTTCCCTACTTTTTATTGTACTGGTGAGTTACGAAGTAGTAGTTTGGACGATGGGAGTAGTGACGCATCGGGCTCCCATAAATATCATTTCATTCCATCAACCCGCAACGCACGCATGGAATGGAAATTCGAAACCCAATGTTTATGTTTGGCTTCTTGATGAGTATCAAGGTAACAATGGCTTAAAAGAGCTGACTGGTTTTAGCAACGACCATCATATCCAATATCTAAAAGATCAGGGATTTTGGGTACCCGAAGCTCCCTATTCGTCTTACTGGGCTACAGTTTATTCTCTTCCGTCCTTGTTCAATATGGATACTCTTGACTTCAGAGGCGGAAACACCTCGCTGGATGAACGAAAAACAATCTCTGCCAGTATGGGATTACAGAAACACAACACAGTTGTCTCTTATTTTCAGGCAAATAATTATGAAATACTTACGCATTCCATATTTGATTTGCCGGGAAATCCACATACCGGGGAAACTTTGATCCCCTTTAAATGGTTACATTTTCAAACGATGAAGACCCTCCCGGGGTGGTTGCAATTAGATCTTTTAATGGTAATACCTTCGAATAGATTTCAATCATTGATCGGCACTTACTATGCCAGGCTGGCGAATTATAACGAACTGGTAAGAAAGGCGATGTTGAAGGATATTCAAACAACTTCGGCAAAGCCGAAGTTGAGCTTTTGCCATTTTCTTATTCCCCATCCACCCATATTGAAGGATAGTTTGGGACATGAGTTGGACTATAAATCTGCCATGTACCAGCTTAATAAAGGAGGTGTGGAATTTAGAAATACATATATTCAATATATTGCGTTAGCCAACCAACTAATTAGGGAAGGCATCGAGGAAGTCAACCGAAAAGATCCCGAGGCGGTAGTGCTGATTGTTAGCGATCATGGTTTAAGAACATTAGCCATGGGTACTGAGCGTTTGTTCAATATTCAATGGGCTTTACGTATTCCTGGTCAACCCATGAATGAAAGCCAGAATCCTGCCCTCGTCAACAGTTTCAGGATAATCCTAAATCATATAGCGGGGCAAGAACTTCCCATGATTGAGGCTGGGAAACATTATTAAATGACCCTCAAAAACACTTATCAATATGTTACTGTACGTTGACCCGGGAGGTGGAAGCTATCTCGTACAAATCCTTATTGCAGCAATACTTAGCGCAGCATTTTATTTTAAGGCTGGCTGGAATTACATCAAATCTATCTTCAAGAGAAAAAAGGATGATATCACCTGAACCATCCTCGTTTAGGGACCCCGCAGCACAAGTAGTACAGATAAATGGTGTGGTTCATAGGCGAATTTTTTTTAGTTATAAGTTGCACTACAACCAACTGATGTCCTCTGGGCTTTATCAACTGTTGACTGACAAAGGTCAATTGGTAAGGCATGAGGAAATCAATCATAATGACGCAGTTTGTTACAAGCTTATTCGTCCAACTCCTATACCATGGATCAATTATCCATATGAATGGACTTTCAGTCAACTTAAGGCAGCAGCACTGTTAACTTTAAGGATTCAGAAAACATGTATGGATCATGGAATGAGTCTCAAAGACGCTACCGGATTCAACCTTATGTTTATAGGCGCTTCGCCGAATTTTATTGATACCAGTTCCTTTGAGATCTATGACGAGACAAAACCATGGATCGCTTACCAGCAATTTTGCTCATGTTTTCTGGCGCCCTTGCTGTTGTTTGCTTATAAGGGGACAGCAGTTCAAAGGCTGTTGCAAATTTATCCGGAAGGTATCCCTATCCATATATGTGCGGCGCTTTTACCCGTCAATTCCAGATTTCGTATGCTTCCCTTATTGCATATCCATATGCAAAATAGCTTGTCAACAAAAAAATCCCGGCCCAGGACTACTTTTAACAAGACCAAGCTCCTGAGGATTATTCAACATTTGGAAGATGGAATTGAACGACTTCACCTTAAGAAACCCGATTCTCATTGGGACAATTATTATGAAGAGACCGTTCTCTCGCCGGCATATCTCGGGGAAAAGAAAAAAATAGTTACTGACTTACTTTCCGGATTGTCTTTTGAAACGGTCATTGATTTAGGAGCAAATACTGGTGAGTTTTCACTGGCCCTGGGTGCTGCAGGAAAGTCAGTGTTGGCCGTAGACGAAGACAGCAATTGTGTTGAACGTTTGTTCAAGACCAGCGGGGCTATGCCCATTACTGCCCTGGTGATTGATCTCATGAATCCAAGCCCCGCTATAGGGTGGAGAAACAGGGAACGGAATTCATTTACGGAGCGGGCAAAGGCAGACCTGGTGCTGGCCCTCGCCCTTGTTCATCATATTTGTATTTCCAAAAATCTGCCCTTGAAACTTTTTGTTGAAGGGTTGTCATTCATGGGAGAATGGCTACTCATTGAGTTTGTCCCAAAATCAGATCCAAGGGTAGCGGAGATCCTGCAAGATCGGGAGGATATATTTGATCAGTATTCTGAGGAAAAGTTTGTAGAGGCCATCACAGAATACTACCAGATCATTTCTCAACAATTACTACCCCATTCTTCCCGAAAACTTTTTCTCTGCAGAAAAAAATGACATACTCCCCTTATTTTTGAACAATGATCAGAAACAATTGGACGCTTCCCGAAATAACGAACCTTTACAATACTCCGCTGCTTGAACTTATCTACAAAGCGGCTACCGTGCACCGTGAATACCAGGACACTGCCGAGGTGCAAGTATGTACACTGTTGTCCGTAAAAACAGGGGGCTGCCCGGAAGACTGTGCCTACTGCCCACAGGCTGCGAGGTATCATACCGATATCAATGTGCAGAGCCTGATGAAGACCGATGAGGTGATTGAGTATGCAAGGCGCGCCAAAGAAGCAGGCTCCACCCGCTTTTGCATGGGTGCGGCATGGCGTGAGGTTCGGGACAATAAAGACTTTGACCGCGTGGTAGAGTTTGTGCAGGAAGTCAATAAACTGGGCATGGAAGTATGCTGTACCCTCGGCATGCTCAACGAGCACCAAGCAAAAAGACTGGCTGAAGCAGGCTTGTATGCCTATAACCATAACCTCGATACCTCTTCTGAATATTATGGCGAGATCATCAGCACCAGAACGTATGACGATCGATTGAAAACCCTGGACAATGTGCGCCAGGCTGGTATCTCTGTTTGTTGTGGCGGTATTGTAGGCCTTGGGGAAACACATGGCGACAGGATCAAGATGCTGCATACCCTCAGCACGCTTCCGGAACATCCGGAATCTGTTCCCATCAATGCCCTGGTTCGCGTAAAAGGCACCCCATTGGAAAAAAACGATAAGGTTGATATCTGGGATATGGTACGGATGATTGCTACAGCAAGAATCCTGATGCCCCGCACCATGGTAAGGCTTAGTGCCGGCCGTGCCGAAATGAGTATTTCCGATCAGGCCCTTTGTTTCATGGCAGGAGCCAATTC
>JBKCVJ010000109.1:0-3340 GCA_046317915.1 Sphingobacteriales bacterium | reverse complement strand
GGCAATGTCGATAAAAAACGTATTTACATCGGTGGCTTATCGATGGGCGGTATGGGTACATTTGACGCGCTCGCACGTCGGCCCGACCTTTTTGCAGCGGCTTTCCCCATCTGCGGGGCAGGTGATCCAAAAGCGGTTACTCGATACCGTAAGAAACTTCAGATTTGGGTATTTCATGGCAGTGCAGATATGGTAGTGCCGGTGTCTAACTCACGGTTAATGGTAGGCGAACTGGAAAAAGCAAAAGCAAAAGTAAAATACACCGAATATCCCGGTGTGGGTCATGACAGCTGGCGAAATGCTTTTTTGGAACCGGAGTTGTTGCCATTTGTATTCGCACAAAAAAAATAAACCAGCTGTGAGTAAAGGAAGAAGATAAAGGGAGAAGTGCGAAGCTGGCCTTCGCACTTCTCCCTTTATCTTCTTCCTTCATCAAGAACACCGTCCTACAATCGCTGTTTCAATCTTACCACCATCTCTTCTTTCCAGCTATAAAAGCTGCCATCAATGATCTTCTCCCTTGCCTGCCGCACCAACCAGAGATAAAACGCCAGGTTATGAACAGATGCGATGGTTAACCCGAGCATCTCTTTTGCCTTGATCAAATGGCGCACATAGGCTTTTGAATAGCCCTGACTGATGTCATTGGGAACGGCTTCATCGATCGGAGAAAAATCGTACTCCCATTTTTTATTGTCGATGTTGATCACCCCTTCCGAAGTAAATAACATTGCATTCCGTCCATTACGAGTGGGCATCACACAATCAAACATATCGATTCCCAATCCAATACACTCCAAAAGATCCCAGGGTGTACCCACGCCCATCAGATAACGCGGACGGTCTGTCGGAAGAAATTCACAGCTCAAGGCACAGTATTCATAGATCATCTCTGTAGGCTCTCCCACGCTCAATCCACCGATGGCATTGCCTGCAGCATCCAGGGAAGAAATGTAGTCACAAGACTCCTTTCTCAGATCCGCAAAGGTTCCTCCCTGTACAATCGGGAAAAGATTCTGGGTGTATCCATATGTACATTCGGTTTCTGATAGGCGTTGTGCGCATCGCTTCAACCATCGATGAGTAAGGTGCATGGAGTCCTTTACATATTTGTATTCGCTGGGATAAGGCGGGCATTCATCAAAAGCCATGATGATATCGGCACCAATACTTCTTTGGATATCCATGACCGATTCCGGCGTGAAAAGATGACGGGATCCATCGATATGACTCTGGAACACCACGCCTTCTTCCGTGATCTTTCGGCTGGAAGCAAGGGAAAAAACCTGGTAACCGCCACTGTCTGTAAGGATGGGGCGATCCCAACCCATAAATTTATGCAACCCTCCCGCGGCTTCCAGTACAGCTGTACCTGGTCTGAGGTAAAGATGATACGTGTTCCCCAGAATAATCTTCGCGTCCACCTCCTGTTTCAACTGCTGCTGCGTCACCGCTTTTACACTGCCCACTGTGCCTACAGGCATGAAGATGGGGGTTTCGATGACACCATGGTCCGTGGTGATCTGGCCTGCACGGGCCTTTCCGGTAGCAGCTGTCAACGAATATGATAAACGCAAGTGGATAATTTAAGCCCGCAAATATACCATAACCCCTTGTTAGCGGGGTGATTTCCTTAATTTCGCGCTCATGTTGATACCTTGGGAATGGATTATACTCGGTGCTTTTGCCCTGGTAACCCTGATTCAATTATATTATTACCTACACTATTTCAGGCTAGTGGCCTATTACATTCCTCCGGAATGGGATCAGTCGCAGGAACACCCCGTCAGTGTGGTGATCTGTGCACGTGACGAAGCCGCCAACCTTGCAGATAATCTTCCTGGAGTGCTGGTACAAGATTATCACTCCACCCATGAAGTGGTGTTGGTAAACGATAACTCCCAGGATGAAACGCGTTATCTACTTGAAGGACTCCACAAACAATTCCGCCACCTCAACGTGGTTGAACTGAAACAGGAAGCCATTCTCATCCTGGGAAAGAAATTTCCTTTGTCGATGGGCATTAAATCAGCCCGCCATGAAGTGGTGCTGCTGACCGATGCAGACTGCATTCCTGCTTCGGAACACTGGATCTACAAAATGCAACAGCCCTTCAGGGATGGCATCGAAATTGTGCTATCCTATGGCGCCTATCACAAAACCAAAAGCCTGCTGAATAAGATCATTCGCTTTGATACTTTCCATGGTGCGTTGCAGTATCTCTCTTATGCACTTGCAGGAAATCCCTATATGGGTGTAGGACGAAACCTTGCTTATAAGAAAGAACTTTTTTACCGGCACAAGGGTTTTTCATCACACAACCATGTTCCTGGTGGTGATGATGACCTCTTTATCAATATGGCTGCAACCAAAGACAACACGTCGGTAGTCATTGATGAAGAAGCTTATACATTGTCTAAACCGAAAACCAGTTTAGGAAAATGGTACAACCAAAAGACCAGGCATTATTCAACGGCTAAATTTTACAAGGGCTCACATCGTTTCCTATTGGGATTGTATTCTGCCACCCAGTTTTTATTCTGGCCCTTGTTTGTGCTGGCCCTTGTATTTGGTAAGTGGCCGTTATGGCCCGTTGCACTGGGTATAATGATGTTGCGTCTCATTACACAGGCGGTGATCTTTTACCGCAGCATGGTGAAACTGAATGAGCGCGATCTGTTCCCCTTGTTCTTATTCTTTGATATCTTTCAGCTATTCCAATATATCATTTTCATTCCTGCCCTGCTGAGAAAGCCCAAACCGGTTTGGAAATAATGCGTGAACCGTTTGATATATCCCTGATCCAACAATACTTTTCGGAATTCACGCCGGAACAGGAAATGCAACTAAGCAAACTGGGACCTTTGTATGAGGAGTGGAATGCAAAGATCAATGTGATCTCAAGAAAGGATATCGATGCGCTGTATGAAAAACACGTACTCCATTCCCTGGCCATCGCCGCCATATTTGATTTCTCGCTGGGGGGCAAGATGGATATCCTGGATATCGGGACCGGGGGTGGATTTCCGGGTATTCCCTTGGCCATTATGTTCCCCAAAGTTCAGTTCACGCTGGCGGATTCAATCGCAAAAAAACTCAAGGTGGTGGATGCCGTGGCTGAAGGCATCGGCCTAACCAATGTAAGCACACGCCATACACGGGTTGAAGACATCAAAGACAAGAAATTTGATTTCATCGTTTCCCGCGCGGTAGCTCCCCTTAAAGACCTCTGGAAATGGGGCAAACCCCTAATTAAGGCAGAACGTAAACTCGAAGCATATAAAAATGGGATGCTCTTCCTAAAGGGAGGCGATCTGGCCGCTGAGATCTCAGAAAGCCG
>JBKCVJ010000108.1:0-43398 GCA_046317915.1 Sphingobacteriales bacterium | reverse complement strand
TTTCGAAGGTTCCACACGAACTTCCATAAAGCTTTGGAAGAAAGGTGCTACGTTGTAATCAAATGCAGCACTCAGCCATTCTGCACTGAAAGGCCAGCCATCAAATTTCTTCGTGTACCACCATGCTGGATACTTATACCATGAGGTATTCTTGTTGATCTTGCTGATCAGTGGATCTTTGCTGGGATAGTAGGCATAGTCTTCCGTTGGCATCGAATAAGCTTTGGCCAACGCTGTGCCTATAGAGAGATAGGCGCCGCCACCGCCGTTCACGAAATGGTGCATCGTGTGCCCGTCATTATTTTTTGCCAACTCAGGGTAGTATTCAAAGTCGTGCGTATCACCCGCCATCACCACCGGAACTTTGTGCTGGCGAAACAGTGCATGCAAGGCTTCAAACTCAGGATTCATGCTGCCCTGGTATTCACCGATGGCATAGAAGGGATGCCCGAGCAAAGCCATTACAAATTTTCCTTTGCTGTTGGCGAGTACTTTTTTCACCCATTCTAATTGCAGGGAATCCACCTCTCTTTTTACACCTGTATCAATGCAGAGCAACACAAATTGTGCGGTGCTGACCTGGAAATAAGGTGCCTGCTGATAGCCCGTAGGTACCTGGTATTCTTTGCGAAGGAATTTTGCTTCCTCTACCATCTCTTCAATATTTTCCTGCGTGGTGGAAGAAATGTTCAGGTCTTCGTTTAAACGTGCCTGCATGGACCGCCTGGCCGCTTCAGGTGTATAAAAGTTTGCCACAAAACCTTCCAAAGCATCGTACCAGTCGTGGTTTCCGGGAATGGCAAACACGGGCTTGGTCACCCCTTTGAGGGGCATATAAAATTTTCGTTCGTAGTCTTTCATGGCGCCGGAAGGATAAATCACATCTGAAGAAATGACCACAAATCTGACAGCGGGATTATCTGCTACTTTAATGATCTGGTCTTTCAACACCAATTGTGAAGCATCGCCTTCACCTGGATCACCTACAACAATGAATGAAAAATCAGCGCTGTCGTTCAGGCCTTCCGGAGCAACACGAAAGGCATTTGATGTGATGGGCACGCCAGTTGATCTCGTCATGGCCATTCGCCATTCATCGGAGCGTTGCGCGGCCCAGGTATCCCAGATGCCCGATGCCCAGTTCTCCGTATCGAAATACCAACTCATGCCCAGCACGGGCATGATGGCGGCCAACAATGCCGACCATGGAAGGCCCGTTTTCAATCCCATGCGGATGGCTACCGGGAAAGAATATCCCGCTTTACGCATCCGAACCCTTGCACGCATCCTGCTTTTCAGCAGGTAGGATACAGCGTTGCGCACCGAAATTTGCTTGCGCTCTTCGGGTGGAACCTGCTGTACCCATTGCCATAAGGTCCGTTCAAGTGATGAACTCATTTTTCGAAATACACCAGTAAGGGGTGCTTGTACCGCATACGCAATGATCAGCGCAATCGCAACATCGCCAATCACGGCCACCAGTGGGGATAGTATTCCGAGGAAACTCCTGTCAAATCCCATCCTTCCCAGATGAATGAAGAACAAGATCATGATAAATGTAGTGATCCAATACCTGTCGATCTGCGCTCTCGCCTCTTCTTCTTTTTCCATCTGCTCCGCCAGATCCGCGATCTCTTTATTATCGCTGTACTTCATCTCCTGCATCAGGTCTTCACTCACATCATTCAGTACCCCGAGCTTTGCAGAAAGAATGGATAGCGCAATTCCGATTAAACGCATGGAAATGGCAATGGCCAATGCAATATATACCCCGCGTTTTTGTAACACGAACATCACAGCTATCACCAACGCATTACCAATGGCAGCGAATAAGTTCTTCTTTTTTTCGTACGGATCGGTCTGTTCTTTGGCGGCCCGCAGGTAGTTGAAGATCTCCCATAAAAAGGTTCCTGCTACAAAAAGGGCCAGTGCACTGTCGATGAATAGCGCGGCATTCACCAGGAACAATCCCATCAGGATGCTCTTGGCACCGCTTTTCCATGCCAGGGAACGCAGTTCCTCCGTGGCTCTCCGGAAGCCATGATACATCTCCAGCAAACCCGCAATGATGCAAAGCCATCCCAGTCCGTTCTCCACTTCCCGGTCTGGCCGAAACGCAACAAACAAGGCCACAACGGACATGATTGCCAGCACCAGCGCAAAAATCTTACTCTCCAACGGAGCCTTCGCTATTCTTGACATACAATTGTATTAGACCTCACCCTTAAGACTTCCCCTGAACACTATTTCAAATATGTTTTAAGCCACGAGTCCATCTCCCATAACATATGCAGCACATTTTCCTTTCCGCTATACCCATGGCTCTCATAAGGAAACTGCACATAACGCACGGTACCCCCATGCCCCTTGATCGCATTGTAAAGTCTTTCACTCTGGATGGGAAAAGTACCGGAGTTATTGTCCAGCTCACCATGCGTCAACAGGATCGGCGTCTTGATCTTATCAGCAAAACTGAAAGGCGACATATTAAAGTACACATCAGGTGCCTGCCAGTAGGTGCGCTCTTCCGCCTGAAACCCAAACGGCGTGAGGGTTCTGTTGTAGGCACCACTTCTTGCGATACCTGCCTTGAACAATTTCGTGTGTGCGAGCAGGTTAGCCGTCATGAACGCACCATAACTGTGTCCGCCCACTGCAACGCGATTGCTGTCGCCCACACCCATTTGCGCAAGTTTCTGGATGGCCGCATGTGCATTCAAATACAGCTGCGGAATGAAATTATCATTGGGCTCCTTATTACCTTCGCCAACAATCGGCATTTCTGCATTGTCAAGGATAGCGAATCCTTGTGTCACCCAGAAAATCGGCGATCCCCAGCTGATGCGCGGGAACATGTACTTGGAACCTCGCACCTGCGCAGCATCCGCCGCGGATTTGTATTCCCTGGGATAAGCCCAGATGAACACCGGCAGGGGTTTGTCTTTCGCAGGATCAAATCCCTTGGGTAGATAAAGATCGCCCGTCAGGTCAACGCCATCTCCACGCTTATAAGTGACTTTTTGTTTCTGTACACCTTCCAGTGCTTTATATGGCGTGCCAAAGGAGGTGATCGGTGTGCCGATGAGCGATTTCTTTTTCAGGTCCCTGATATAATAATTGGGCGGTTCGTTTAGGCTTTCCCGTGAGGTGACGAATATGAGTTTTTCCGGATCGATGGCACTCACTACGGTTTCATAATACGGAGCCTGACAGCGCCACAGCATTTTCTTCGCACCTGTGTTGATGTCCATCGTTTGAATGAAAGGCAAGTCTCCTTCGGGTGATGATCCTTGTGAGCGCAGGATCAGTTCCTTGCCATTCAGTAATACCAATACGGGCCTGCCGAATTCATTTCTTTTGGTGAAGGGTGAACCGATATCGCTATAGGCATCATTGCTGCTGCGTTCAAACAAGGAGTCCATCGCCCCGGTGCTGGGGTTGTAGCGGTTCACACGTAGTTTGCGGTCCGCAAACATATTTTCGTACACCAGTGCATTGTTCTTGTCTCCCCAGATCACATTGCTGAACCTGCGTTTGGTTTTGAACAATTCCCTTGGTGCCATCTTGTTCAACGGATTCACGGCATACACGGCATCGCGGTATTCCACTTTCGTTCTGCCCAGGCCTTTGTCTAACGCCTGAGTATAGATAACCGTTGATGGCTCATCGGCCCTCCATTCATGATCCCTCGGGAAAGTTACCACATCGTCAAATCCAATCGGCGCGCCTTCTGCAGAAGGATTCTTCACCAGTTCATTCACCACGGCTCCATTCATATCCATGATGGAAACGGTATAGGGAAATCCATTGGCCGGTACCAGATATGAATAAGGTTTATCGATGGTTTCCACTAAAAAGAATCGTTTGTCGGGCGATACCGAATAACTTTTATACACGGCTGGCGCACCCAACAATTTCTCCGTGCTAAGGTCATTCAAAACCAGCTGACCCGTGGCCAGGTATGTAAATAACTCTTCATCATAAGGTGTTTTAATCAGGTCCTGGTAGGTGCGGGAAGCTACAGCCTTGCCAAGGTTCTCCTGTACTACAGGGCCTTTGGGAACAATGGGCCTTGTGCCAATGGCACGTGTAACGTCAGGCACGGTTTTATAGATCAGTTGGTTATTGCCGATCCAACGGTATCCGCCAGTTAAAATGGTATTGAGTTTTCGCGTATTCACTTTGCGGGCCTTTCCGTCTGCCACCGTCACAACATAGAGGTCTACATGATCCCGCTCGGTTTGTACAAAGGCAAACTTCGTTTCATCCTCACTCCATTGTATAGCCGAAGCTTTCAGATCAGCGGGGACGCCCGTCACCTTGATCTCTGCCTTGGTCTTAATGTTGCGGACGGTAAGTCCATGAAAGGATGATAAACGGCTCGAAGAAAAATTATCCGGATTGAGTCGAAGCCCCGCGATCCGTGCTTCTGAAGAGCCAAGCTCTTCAACTGTCGACAGCGGACTTCTTGATGCCAACACCATCCACTCGCCTTTGCCATCAATAAACATAGACGGAGTAGGCTCTGCCAACACCAGGTCCATGATGTCTTTAGGCGGCAACTGATAACTCACATTGTCCTGCGCTGATGCGGACAAAGAACAACAAATGGCAATAAGTGCAATTAATTTTCTCATATACAGTTTGAATTTGAAGTCTAAATACTCACCCTAAAACCTCACCCTATTTCTTCTGATATACCCGCATATAATCAACCTCCATCCTCCGCGGCCAAATCGTGGTATCCACACCTTTCTGTCCGCCCCAACCGCCGCCCACAGCGATGTTCATGATCAGGTAGTGTTTGTTGTTAAAGGGCCATGCGTCGTATCCGCTGCCCTCATTAGCAAATCGGAAATAATAGTTATTGTCCATCCCCACACGAATGGAATCCTTATCCCATTCGAGTTGATAAAGATGAAATTCAGTAGATACGGTATTGGATAATACCTGTGCTGATTTCTGTGTGTTGATGGTATGGTTGTATTTTTTGCAATGCACCGTTCCATGAATTCGGCCTTGGTCAAATCCCACATGTTCCATGATATCGATCTCCCCATCGTCTGGCCATTTCAGTGGGTCAGTGGCACCCAACATCCAGATGGCGGGCCAGGTGCCCCTGCCAGCGGGGATCTTTGCCCTTACTTCCACCTTTCCATATTGCCATTCCGCGATCCCTTTTGTTACCAGCCTCGCAGAGGTGTAGGCATTCTTTTCCATCGGCTCTCGTCTGGCTTCAATAATGAGATGTCCGTCTTCAACCCTCGCATTCTCCTTGCGGGCCTTGGTATAGTATTGCTCTTCGGCATTGCCCCAACCGTGGCCACCTACATCGTAATTCCATTTCTTTGCATCGGGTAAACCGGTATAGTTGAACTCATCGCTCCAAACCAATTCGTAACCGGGCTTATGTTGGGTGGCACTGACCAGTCCAACCATGACCAATAGGACAAGCATTATTTTCTTCATGACGTCTTTTTCTTTTTCGGTTTGAATGCCAGCCAGGCCAGGAATCCAACCAGGAGCACCCAAGGTAGGGAGAACAGGATGAAATAAAGGGCGGAAAGGAGCGGACTTTTCTTGTTGGTGGAAAAATCCTGTTTTGGTGGGGATTTAAAGGCCGGACTGTCAAACATCATCAGGTCGAAGGCATTCAGTTCCTGATACAATGCATCCTGCGCCGGCAGCACTTTCTTCTCCAGTTTCATATCCGGTGCTGCACCTTCATACCAGATGACGAGATCGCCACCTGTTGCTGCTGGCAGCCATTTCACCTGGCTCATGGTCACCTGCGCTTCACCGGAAGGCTCGATGCCCAACACATTGGTCATGGTCAGCCCCGCCTTCAGTTGCACAAAAACCTGCTGCACGCCAGTCTTTTTATGAGTTGATGACGGTATCGTATACACGAAAGCATTGGCCTCGCGCGTATTGCCTTCTTTCACGAGGATACCTTGCTGGTTGGGTGTGATCTCGTAGGTGGTCAGGTGGGTCACGCCGGGGGCAAACCGTAAAGGCACATCTAAGGCAACGGTGTCTTTTTTGTGGAGGATCAGTTTCCGGGCCAGCGAAGGAGAGTTGCTGATTTGGTTGAACAAAGCATGCTGCGTGGTCAAACTGTCTGGCCATGTCAACATACTGGTGATCGTATCTTTTCCGGAGTTAAGGACGTCCAGCTCATTCCGCACCACGGCAAAACCCAGGTAAAGATCGATGGTGGTCAGCTGCTTCTGCAGCACCAAACTATCGGTGGCAGCGGGCGCCGGCCTGAAAGCCCGGCCCGTATTCCAAAGCCCGTCCCCGATGCGCTGCGCTTTGGCAGGAATAGCGCAGTTAAGAAATAACACAATAACCAATAACCCATTAACTGTTCTCGTCATTGGCCGAATTTCACGATAATTTTTTTCATTTTCGATTTTTATGTAGTTTCGCACCATGAATTTTTACCTGCATAACCACCATCATCATTTCTTGCCGAACAGGTAAGCCGATGGCGTTTGATGCAGATCAAATAAAACCGAAAGGGCTTACACATGGTGTTGAGCCCTTTTTTATTTTATCCATATGAAGTTGAAAATTGCGATCCAGAAATCAGGACGGTTGTATGAAGACTCGGTGAGCCTGCTTAAAGAGTGCGGTATTGATCTCCGCAACGTGAAAGACAGGCTCAAGACGGAATCAGATAACTTTCCCCTGGAAGTGTTCTTTTTAAGGGACGATGATATCCCGCAGTATGTGGAAGACGGCGTGGCGGATATCGGCATCGTAGGCGAGAATGTGCTGGTGGAGAAAAACAAAGTAGTGGAAGTGGTGGAGAAACTCGGTTTCGGAAAATGTCGGTTATCCATTGCCGTTCCCCGCAACATGGACTATCCCGGCATTGAATCATTGGCCGGCAAAAGAATTGCCACCAGCTATCCTGTGCTGTTAAATAAGTATTTGAAGGAAAAAGGCGTACAGTGTGATATCCACGAAATCAGTGGATCTGTAGAGATCGCGCCAGGTATTGGTCTGGCCGATGCAGTGGCGGACCTGGTGAGCAGTGGCGGAACCCTGTTCATGAATGGATTGAAAGAGGTAGAGACCATTTTGTCTTCACAGGCCGTGTTGGTGCAACACAAGGGGTTGAATGGTGATAAACAATCGATCCTCGATAAACTCTTGTTCCGCATCAGGGCCGTGAAAAAATCAAAGCGCAACAAATACATCCTGTTGAACGCGCCGAATGATAACCTCGATGAAATTGTATCCATCCTGCCCGGCATGAAGAGTCCAACCATCCTTCCGCTCGCGGAATCCGGATGGAGCAGTGTGCACAGTGTGGTGAGTGAAGACACGTTCTGGGATATCATCGAGCAATTGAAAGCGGCCGGAGCCCAGGGTATTCTTGTGGTTCCCATTGAAAAAATGATCCTCTGATGCAAGTGATTCAACAACCCGACCGTTCCCGCTGGGCGGCCCTCGTACAAAGACCCACGGCTTCCTTCCAGCAATTGGAGAAGCCCGTACGCAAGGTGATGGCAGCTGTGAAGTTGCGCGGTGATTCGGCGGTAAAAAGATATACGCGGGAATTTGATGGTGTGATACTTCGCAAATTGGAAGTGACAGAAAAAGAAATCAATCAGGCGGTCAAAGGTCTGGATGTTGAATTAAAAGCATCCATCCAATTGGCTGCTGCAAACATCCGCAGGTTCCACCAGGCTCAACACCAGGCCGGTGAAAACATTGAGACCATGCCCGGAGTGCGCTGCTGGCGCAAGGCCGTGGGGATTGAAAAGGTTGGACTTTATATTCCGGGCGGATCGGCGCCGTTGTTTTCTACATTGTTGATGCTCGCAATTCCGGCAACCATTGGAGGATGCAAGGAGATCGTTCTCTGCACACCGCCGCAGAAAGATGGTACGGTACATCCGGCGATCCTCTTTGCGGCATTTGTTGCCGGCGTGAAACGGATCTTTAAAGTGGGCGGTGTTCAAGCCATCGCTGCCATGGCATATGGCACGCAGAGCATCCCGCAGGTGTATAAAATTTTTGGGCCGGGCAATCAATATGTGACCATCGCCAAGCAATTGGCACAGCAGGAAGGCGTGGCCATCGATATGCCCGCGGGACCGTCGGAAGTTTGTGTATTGGCAGATGACACTGCTGAGCCTGCATTCATCGCAGCGGATCTGCTGAGCCAGGCAGAGCACGGTCCGGATTCGCAAGTATTTTTTGTGACTACCAGTAAAACGCTTGTGCCGAAAGTGCAGCAGGCATTGCAGGAACAACTTGCTTTGCTTCCAAGGAAAGCACTTGCAGAACTATCCTTGTCTAATAGCAGGGCCATTGTCTTGAGTGACATGAAAGACGCCATGGAGATGGTAAACGCCTATGCTCCTGAACACCTGATCCTCTGTTGTGCAGAAGCAGAAGCACTCGCAGAGCAGGTGGTGAACGCAGGATCGGTATTCATCGGCAATTATTCGCCTGAATCTGTCGGTGATTATGCCAGTGGTACCAACCATACCCTGCCCACCAATGGATTTGCAAGAGCTTATAGCGGCGTGAGTGTTGATAGTTTTGTGAAGAAGATCACTTTTCAGCAGCTGAGCAAAGAAGGGCTTTTGGGTATTGGAAAAGCGGTTATGACGATGGCGGAAGCGGAAGGATTGTCTGGGCATGCAAGAGCCGTTTCTGTGCGGATTTCAGGTTTGTAAATCAATCATACAGTAATACAGGTAATCATGAATTCAGGAGTGGAAACCTGAAAACCTGAATTCCGGATTGCCCACTACTGAATGTCAGTATTATTGAATGTCTGTAATGACTGAATGTCAAAATAAAACCATGTTCAATTTAAATACGCTCGTAAGACCAAATATCCAGGCGCTGGTTCCGTATTCTTCCGCACGCGATGAATTCAAAGGAGAAGCCAATGTTTTTCTCGATGCCAATGAAAACAGTCTCGGCTCGCCCTTGCTGAAATGGTACAACCGCTATCCCGATCCACTGGCAATGAAGGTGAAAGAAAAGATCACCATCATCAAAGGCGTACCGGCGCAACATATTTTTCTGGGCAATGGCAGCGATGAAGCCATCGATATCATCTACCGGGTATTTTGTGAGCCGGGGGTGGATAATGTGATCACCACGCCACCAACCTACGGGATGTATGAAGTGAGTGCAAAGATCAATAACATCAAGCTAAAGAAGATCAGCCTCACACCTGAGTTTCAGCTGGATCTCGAAGCGTTGGAAGAAGCCATCGATCCATTTACAAAAGTCATCTGGCTTTGTTCACCCAACAATCCAACGGGTAATACGCTACATCGTGAAGACGTAGAAATGATCCTGAATAATTTCGATGGCATTGTTGTGATTGATGAAGCTTATATCAATTTCTCAAGGCACCGGAGTTTTATTCCAGAGCTGGCCGACTATCCCAACCTCATCATCCTGCAAACACTCAGCAAAGCCTGGGGACTGGCGGCACTTCGGGTGGGCATGGCCTTTGCATCGGAAGAGATCATCAGACTGATGAACAAAGTAAAGCCACCGTATAATATCAGCGAGGCCGCACAAGAGCTGGCTGCCAAAGCGCTGGATAACATCGAAGATGTTAACGATATGATCCGCATCATCGTGGAGGAACGGCAACGTATAGCCGAAATTCTACCACAGCTGAATGCTGTGGAGGCGGTGTATCCTTCGGACGGCAACTTTCTGTTGGTGAAAGTGCACGGTGCGGATGAATTATATGATCATCTCGCCAAAGCAGGTATTGTGGTAAGAAACAGGAGTAAGGTGCCGCTTTGTGAAGAGTGCCTTCGGATCACCATCGGCACCCCATCGGAAAACGACAAAATGCTGCAGATCATCCGTGAATTTAAAATCAGTTAATTTTAATCCTCAACACATTTATGATGAAACGTATATCCCTCATATGTTTTACCCTTATGCTCCTAAGTGCACAGCCTTCCCTGAAAGCTTCCATGGAACGAGGAAAGGAAGTGTATACAGGCAACTGCCTGAGTTGCCACATGGAAAACGGGAAAGGTTTGCCTGGTTCATTTCCCACTCTCGTGAATAAGGAATATGTTGGGGGCGACAAGAAAAAACTCATCGGCGTTGTACTGAATGGACTGGAAGGAGAGATCACTGTTGATGGCCAGTCATATAATAATGTGATGGCGGCATATGAATACTTCAGTGATGAGCAGGTTGCAGATGTGCTGACCTATATACGCAACAGTTTCGGGAATAAGTATGCAGCGGTTACGCCTGCTGAAGTCAAAGCGGTCAGGGAAGCCAATAAGAAATAAGTACATGAAGAAAATACTTTTTATTGATAGGGATGGAACGATAATCAAGGAGGCGCCGCCAACCTACCAGATCGATGCATTTGATAAGCTGCAGTTTTATCCCGAGGTGTTTAGATACCTGGGGATGATTGCGCGCGAAATGGATTTTGAGTTGGTGCTCGTGACCAACCAGGATGGATTGGGTACCGATGTGTATCCTGAAGAAACATTCTGGCCCGTGCACAAACTGGTGATGGAGAGTTTTGCCAGTGAAGGCATTGTATTTGCGGCGGAACATATTGATAAAAGTTTTCCGCATGAAAACCTGTCCACCAGAAAGCCTGGAACGGGTATGTTGACGAAGTATATGGATGGTAGTTATGACCTTGCGGCATCTTATGTTATTGGCGACAGGATCACGGATGTACAACTCGCGAAGAACCTCGGCTGCCGGGCCATCTGGCTCAACAATGATCCGGAACTGGGCGGTAAGGAAGTGAGCGATGATGCAGTGGCTTTGCAGAAAGTGATCGCGCTGGAAACCAGCTCATGGGAATCGATTTACAAGTACCTGAAGCTGGGCGAAAGAAAACTGGTGCATGAACGCAACACCAACGAGACGAAGATCCATATTGAACTGAATCTTGATGGATCCGGCAAAGCCAATATTCATACGGGTCTGGGTTTCTTTGACCATATGCTTGATCAGGTTGCCCGTCATGGAAAGTTAGACTTAGCAGTGAAGGTGCAGGGCGATTTGCATATCGATGAACACCATACCATTGAAGATACGGGTATTGCTTTAGGGGAAGCCTTTGCAATATTGTTGACGGATAAACGGGGATTGGAAAGATATGGCTTTGCTTTACCGATGGATGAGGCAGAAGCCAAAGTGCTGATCGATTTTGGCGGCAGGAACTGGATCGTATGGAATGCTGAGTTCAAGCGGGAGAAAATAGGGGAGATGCCCACGGAAATGTTCTTCCATTTCTTCAAAAGCTTTTCCGATGCTGCGCGTTGCAATGTGAGTATTGAATGTAAAGGCGAGAATGAGCATCATAAAATTGAAGCCATTTTCAAGGCCTTTGCCAAAGCGATTAAAATGGCAGTGAAGAGAGATGCTTTTTCTAATTATCTTCCCAGTACAAAAGGTGTGCTGTAGGTAGTGTCATGATTAAAGAGTTAAATTTATTGATGCGCATTTTGTTTGATCGTAGAATTCCTTCCCTACTATTGGTGTTTATCAGTTACGTCACCGTATATGGTTGGCGATTATGGCATTCCTCGTTTTTCTCTGTGCCTCAATTGATATTGTTGTTGATGCTGGTTGGAGTTCTTCAGTATTTTCTAGCCCGTATGTTTTTGTCAGGACATAGGGGTAAAACATTGTTCGTTGTGACGATGTATTTGATTTTCATTATTGTTTTTTATTCGTTGAATGTGGTTGATGCGTTCAATGTCGTTCAACAGGAACAGCTGGGCCACCAATATGTGAGGGGAGTGATAATATCCGGTATTTTATTCTTGATTCTGGCCTGGGTTTCATATAGAAAATCCAGTAGTAATGGTTTTGCCTTTCAGAATATCTTTCTGGGTATTTTTTCTGTCATTTCTTTCATTGTGGGATGGCGAAGCCAAATTACGTATCCTGATATAGAAGCTTTCCAGCCTCATTATAAGGCAATTCCTTTTGGTAATTTCAAGGAAACACCTGTGGTCCTTATTGTATTGGATGAATATGCATCTTCCAAATCTTGTTTTAAAGTAACCAATGATAGTGCCTTTTTCAACTTCAATAAACAGCTGAAGAAGAGAGGATGGATTGTGAAGGACGACATGTATTCATATGAAGGTTCAACTATCCGAAGCCTAGCTTCTGCCTTCAGTTTCAACTTGTCTGAAGCGGGAACCTTCAAAGATGCCTCCAGTCATCATATCAGCACCAGTAAACTGATGCGGAACGTACTTTACGATAGTCTTCATGGAAAAGGTGTTGAGATAGTAAACTGGGGCATCATTGATCTTGGTGCGGAAAGACCAAAACAAAGACTGTATTTCTATCCCAGAAATTTCCTTGAACTTTTATCACGATACACGGTATTCTACTATTGGCTTTCCGGCGACCCCGTAGATTACAATAAACGTGTTCTCGAAACGGCTGGCGATAAAATCAACGGACTAGATCAGCGAAGTTTTATGTATATGCATTTGTTTATGCCGCATTCACCTTTTGAATTTGAACCTTCATTTCCAAAGATGGACGTTAGTACCCAGTCCTATCTCAGGTTCAGGCAATTTACAGATGATAAAATGTTGTTGATGGTCGATCAATTGTTCAGGAACAATCGCTATAAAGTGATCATCACGGGAGATCATGGTTACCGGGACGATTTACAAATGGACTACCATTCAACCTTTACAGCTTTCTGGGGATTTACTAATGAGCAGGTGGCGATGGTGAAATCTGTACAGGATCTCGGATCATTGGTCAACAATGCTTTCTACAAAAAGAGGAATTTTTGAGGTAGAATTTTGGCAGTGAATTTGCTGCTGTTTTTTTGTAAATCATTTAAATTAGCGCGTGGATTCCATTTTGTTCATTTTTGCTGGTCTTGTCATCGGAGGCTTATTGGTCTACCTTGTGTTGTCTAGAAGAGGTCAACAAACTAAGGTAACCGTGCATAGTAGTACTTTACTGGAAAAGGTAGAAAAGGTATTTAAGATCGTTTTGGTGGAAGGGCATTTTAGTGAGATCTACGATTACCAGCACCATGGGAAGTTTTTATATCTCTTCAATACGCATAAAAAAGCCCTGCTCATCGTGAATGCAAAGGTGATGGTAGGCTATGATTTCAAGAAAGTGGTGATGGATGTGGATGACCGCACCAAACAGATCAGCATTGTCAGTTTTCCCGAGCCGGAGATTTTATCTGTTGACCCGGAAGTGCGGTATTATGATGTGTTTGATGGTCCGCTCAATAAATTTTCCAATGAAGACCTTACAAGAATCCAGCAGGAAGCTAAGACCATGATCCTTGAGAAAGCGAAAGAGAGTGAGTTACCCGGCATCGCGAGAAACCAAATCCGCAACCTCCTCCTGGAAATGGGCGAACTAAAAGGATGGAATTTAAAAGGGGTCGACAAAATGTTAGCGTCATAATAGCCACTCGCCATTAGCTAATAGCTAATAGCTATTAGCTATTTTGCCCTTTGCGGGTATTTGCTGTTTTTTTGAACCAGATTCGATTTTTTGCGTTTTTCGATTTATTTTCAGACTGTCAACCAAAACGCACAACTGCATGCTTAAGAAGGAGCGGCAAGCCCATATCCTGCATCAGGTCAATCTGCATAACCGTGTTATGGTTGCAGATTTGTGCGGTTTTCTGCAAGTTTCCGAAGATACGATCCGGCGCGATCTGCAGGAGCTCTCTGATGAAGGCGAGCTGGTGAAAATTCATGGCGGTGCGTTATCACTCTCTTTTCAATCGGCCGTGCAACAAACCCCGATCTACTCACTGGAGAAGAAGAGACAATCGGCCCGTAAAATTCTCTCCTACATTCAGCCGGGTATGTTTGTGCTAACCTCCGGAGGAACCACCATCAATGAATTGGCGCGTTTGCTGCCGCAGCATTTGAAAGCTACTTTTCTGACGCCAAGCCTCACCTCCATGATGGAATATGTAAGGCATCCCAACATTGAAGCCATTTTCATCGGAAGTAAAGTGTCTAAAACCTCTATGATTTCTGTGGGGCTGGATACGGTGAACCAGCTGCGGAATATCCGTGCGGACCTTTGCATTCTTGGCGTGAATGCCATCGATCCTGAATATGGGATCACCGATAACGACTGGGAGGTGGTGCAGGTGAAGAAAGCGATGATTGAAGCGTCATCAACATTGATCGCCCTGACGATCGCAGAAAAAGTAAATACCGTTTACCCTATTAAAGTGTGTGACACCAGCGACATCGATATACTGATCACCGATGAGGATCCGATGGAGCCGATCTTGGAGAAATACCGAAGTGCAGGTGTGCAAGTTATCTAGCGTTGAATTCCGATACAACATAAAGCCAAAATTCGCAAAAATGAAGAAAATGTTAATCACTCGAAAAGCTGCCAGGCTCTTATCCCTGGTTGTTTTGATGCAGCTATGCTGCCTGGTGGCCAGTGCCCAGGCCCGGATCACCGGTCAGGTGAAGGATAAGAATGGCGCAGGCGTGCCGAACATCACGGTCCAGATGCGCAATACCTCCGTAGGTACGGTCACGGACGGTAACGGTAATTTTGTGCTGTCCGGCGATGTCCCTTCCGGCCAGCAGGTTCTTGAATTTTCCGGTGTGGGATACAAGATCAAATCCGTTGCAGTGGATGTGTCTGGTGATAAGGCCATCACCGTAAACACGGATCTTGAATCAGACGTGATGGGCCTTGAAGAAGTAGTGGTTACCGGTACATCGGCAGGGACCACCAGAAAACAGTTAGGTAACTATGTGGCATCCGTGAAGGGCGATGCCATCAACCGTTCTGCACCACCAAACGTACTGGCCGGCCTGCAGGGTAAAACACCCGGTGCGCAGATCATCCAGAATAGCGGTGATCCTGGTGGTGGCATGAGCGTAAGGCTTCGTGGCGTGAGCACCATCAGCTCTTCCAGTGAGCCCCTGTATATCATTGATGGGGTGATCGTGAGCAATAGTGCAAGAAGGGTGACCAATACGCAATCTGATTATGACGGACAGATTTCGGTTGCGCCTAACCGTTTGGTTGACATTAATCCGGCGGATGTTGAGCGCATTGAAGTGTTGAACGGTGCAGCCGCCGCAGCGATCTATGGTAGTCGCGCAAACGCCGGTGTGATCCAGATCTTCACCAAGCGCGGAAGCAGTGGCGCACCCGTGGTAAGTGCAAGCACTTCCGTGATGGTGAGTCAGTTGAGAAAAGATCCTGGTTTCAACACCGCAGCAACAAAGTTCGGTGGACCAACAGACGGACCAACCGCGCAGACCCAGGATATCCTGACACCCGCACTGACCAATACAACAGCAGTTACACGTTATAACTACTGGGACTATATCTTCCAGACCGGCGTAGGTACAGATAATAATGTATCCGTACGTGGTGGAAAAGACAAAACAAAATATTTTGCTTCGGCCTCTTATTATTTTAACCAGGGTATCATTAAGAATACCGATTTCCGCAGGTTCAGTTTCAGGGTTAACCTGGATCAGGAACTGACGAAGTGGGCAACCCTTTCTGTAGGGATGAACTACATCAACTCCGCTGCCAATGAGAAGCCCGATGGGAATACGTTCTATTCACCCATCAACAGCGTGACCATCATTGGTAACTTCCATGATATCCAGAAGCGCGACCAGAACGGGAACTTGCTCGCCGTGGGTGAGCGCGGAAGGGTGAACCCGGTGTCTGTGATTGAAGACATCAAGCAGCGTCAAACAACGAATCGTGTCATTTCTTCTGTTGCTTTGAAGCTGAAACCCTTCAGGGATTTCACTTTGGATTATACAATGGGTATCGATAACCTTTCACAACTCGGCACCACTTATATTCCTCCCTATTCTTATAACGCGAGCCCCGGTTTCTGGGGCGGTGGATTAACACTTGATCCAACCTTGAATGGTTATGCGAGTACGGGCAACAACCAGCAGTTCCTCATCAACCATGAGATCAATGGTACGCTGAATAAGAAGATCACTTCAGACCTTGTGAGTACCACGCAGATCGGATACTCTGTGCAGTATGAGAAAGGCAACTATGCTGTATTGCAGGGCCGCGGTATGGCCCCATTTGTGCAAACGGTACAAGGTGCAAGTACGGTATTGCCCGGACAGGATCAGCGAACCGAGATCTCGATTTCCGGTGGTTATATCCAGCAGAATTTCAAATTCAAGAACAGGCTATTCCTTACAGCAGCGGCTCGTTTGGATGGCTCTTCTGTGTTTGGCGAAGACCAGCGCAACCAGCTCTACCTAAAGTTTAGTGGCTCTTATGTATTGAGTGATGAAGGTTTCTGGGAGAAGTTAGGCCTCAATAAATTCTGGGATTATATGAAGATCAGGGCAGCGTATGGTGAGAGCGGGAACCTTACCGGTATCGGCGCTTACTCACGCTTCAATATCTACAGTGCCTCACCGATGGTGGGCAGAACCGCACTGAACAGTCCCGGTCAGCTGGCCAACGAAAACGTGAAGCCCGAGACACAGAAAGAATTTGAGATCGGTACAGATATGAGCTTCCTGAAAGGAAGGATCAACTTGACCTTCAACTACTATAACAAGCGCGTTGAGGATCTGCTGATCAGCCGTTTCATCAATCCGAGCCAGGGTTATACCAGCTTGTTAGGTAACGTAGGATCTCTTTCTAATAAAGGTTTTGAAATTGCGCTGGGCCTCCTGCCAGTCCGTACGAAGAACTTTTCCTGGAACCTGGATGTGATCTTCAATAAGAATAAAAACAGGGTAGAAGAGATCCCACAAGGTCTGATCCAGTTCAATAACCCAGCGGGTTCTTCTTCATTATTGCCTGGCTATCCTGTGGGTGTGTTCTATGGATTCTTCTTTGCACGTGATGCCAATGGTAATGAGATCAAGAATGCATCCGGTATTCCCGTTCAGGAAAGAGGTACACAGTTGACGCCAAGCACCTATACCGTACAGCGTGATGCGAATGGTTTGCCAACAGGTACGCCGCTTCGTAGGGTGATCGGAGATCCTAATCCGGATTGGACAGGAACCCTGGCAAGTACCTTCACGTATAAAAAACTCAGCCTTCGTTTACAATTTGACGCGGTACAAGGCAATACCATCTGGAACGCCGATTTCCGTACACGTCAGGGTGTAGGTAATGGGTCTGAGTTTGCACAAAGGGAACACAAAGGTGAATTGCCTCGTGGCTATATCTCCAGCATCTATGCTATTGAAGAATGGCGGATGGACGATGGCAGTTTCGTGAAGCTGCGTGAAATGGCGCTGAGCTATTCTTTCGGCAGGTTGAACAAAAGCATCAGTGATCTGACGCTCACCTTCGCCGGCAGGAACCTGCACAGCTGGGATAACTACAAAGGCTTTGATCCTGAAACCAACGCCGGTGGTGGAAGTACCCTGGTACGTGGTGTGGATTTTGGTAACGTGCCTATCCCCAGAACATTTGCCTTCACTGTAAATGCCAAATTCTAATTCACCCTCTTAAAGTAAATGGATATGAAACGACTTTATAAATTATCCTTTCTCATCCTCGCCAGCACCGCGCTGTTTGTGGGTTGTAAGAAAGAATACAGTAATCCCAATGACGCCACACAGGAGCAGACCCTCAGCTCGCCCGTTGGATTAACGGGTGTGGCCGTGGGCCTGCAAAAAGCGTACAGTAATGGTCGCGCAGGTTCTTTGTATAACCTGGTTTGCGCCAATGGATTTTCTTCATTTGAACTGAGCAACCGTAACACGGGTAACGTAGACGAGACCAACCTCTTCAACGGCGGTATTGCCGTGGACGGTAACAACAGCGTGCTTGGTAACCTCTGGGCCTCAAACCTGAAGGTGATCTACGATGCAGATAATGTGATCAACAATGCGGCAAACCTGGGCGACAAGTCTTATGCATCAGGTTTGATCGGATATGCTACCATCTTCAAGGCACTCGCTTATGGCGGATTGGCTGAATTCTGGGAGCAGGTACCCGATACCGTTGGGGTAGGTCTTCAGCCTACTTTCATGAACCGCACAGCAGCATATGCAAAGGCAATCGCCGCTATTGATAGGGCACAGGCCGCCATCGCGGCCAACGCCATCAGCGCAGATTTCCTGAGTCGCATCCCTGCAGGTATCGAAATCCCCAATACGCTGAATGCCCTGGAAGCCAGGTATCAGTTGTTCAATGGAAACTATCCTGCTGCACTTGCTGCTGCAAATAGTGTATCCCTGACCGTTAGGAGTGAGATGCGCTTTGACGCCATCACACCCAACCCGATCTTCAACGTATCAACCGCTACCAACAACGTGTTCCAGGTAAAGGACACCACTTTCGGTTTGCCCACGGCATTGCGTCCGGTGGCTGCTGATAAGCGTATCGGCTTTTACATGGTGTTGAATACGGCTGCTGCTCCACGTTGGAGGATCAATGGATTTGGTGCTGCATTGACAACTGCATGGCCGCTTTATCTTCCCGGCGAGATCACCCTGATCAAATCAGAGTGCCTGGCCCGTGCGAACAACCTAAGTGGTGCGGTTGTAGAATTGGATAAGATCCTCACTAAGAAAGCGGCCGGTGATGTATACGGCATTGGCGCGGACCTCACTGCATACAGTGGTGCCAATACACAAAGCGCTATTCTGGAAGAGATCTATCGCAACCGTTGCATAGAATTGTATATGCAGGGTTGGAAGATGGAAGACATGCGCAGGTTTGGCAGGAGCAATACGCCCAATGCGGAGAAGAACAGGAACTTCTACCCTTATCCTTTCCGCGAGCGGGATAACAATCCCAATACGCCCCAGGATCCTTCGTTCTAATTCGTTTTTTTCATAGACAGCACAGTTACGCGGGGTTGAGTCAATCAACCCCGTTTTTTGTAAAACAGATGACCATGCATACACAGATCAAAAAGCTTTATGAGATCGCGGGGAAAGATACACGTAATATCATCGGTCTGATGAGTGGGACTTCGATGGATGGGCTCGATATTACCCTATGCTCCATCACCGGTTCGGGAAAACAAACACAGGTAGCGTTGACGAAATTCCGTACCGAATCTTACGCGCCCGATGTGAAGTCAAGAATCCTTGAAGTGTTTTCCAAAGACGAAGTGAACCTGCCCTTGCTCTGTAAACTCAATCCTTGGCTGGGTCTGTTGCACGCGAGCATGATCAATGATGCACTTCAAGCGTGGAACATCGATCCAAAAAATATTGATCTCATTGCCAGTCACGGCCAAACTATTTATCACGCACCAAAGTCTTTGCATCCTGATGATGAGTATGGTCCGGCTACCTTGCAAATCGGCGATGGGGATCATGTGGCCGTGGCTACGGGGATCATTACGTTGTCTGATTTCCGGCAGAAGCATATTGCAGCAGGAGGTGAGGGTGCACCCCTTGCTGTGTATGGCGATTATTTGCTTTGTCATCATGCAACAGAGAATCGGTTATTGTTGAACATGGGCGGTATAGCCAACTTCACTTATCTGCCCGCGGGTTGTGCGTTGCATGAAGTTTTTTCCACGGATACTGGTCCGGGCAATACATTGATGGATGCCTATATCCGTGCGCATTTCCCGCATTTGCCGTATGATGTGGATGGACAATTGGCGCTGGCAGGCAAGGTGCATCCAGCGTTGCTGGCCGCATTGAAGGTCGATGGATTTTTCCGGGTGGCACTGCCCCGCACTATCGGGCCGGAGTTGTTTAATCTGGATTATCTCGCGAAGGCGCAACAGGCTTCAGGTACAACAGCGCTTTTTCATGAAGACGTCATGGCAACCCTGAATCGTTTCTCTGCCGAGACCATTGCAGAGACCATTTTGGAATATGTACCATCAGGCACATCCTTTACCGCGTATGGAAGTGGGGGAGGCGTGCATAACAAATTGCTGATGGCGCATTTGCGTGAACTGTTGCCTGGTGCTTCATTCCGCAGCTCCGATGATCTGGGCATTTTACCCGATGCAAAAGAAGCGATCCTGTTTGCAGTCCTGGCCAATGAAGCCGTTGCGGGGACGGCGTTGTTTACTGGCGGTGGCGCTACTCGTGTACCAGTGACAATGGGTAAAGTTTCATTTCCATCTTGATTGCACAGTGAGAAGATAAAGGAGAAAGTGTGGAGTTAGTGCTGCTTCTCTGCGAACTGCGCGACCTGCGACCTGCGAACTAACTTAGCACTTCTCCCTTAGCCAAAACCTATGCCATCGAAGGCAGTCCCATGAAGGCCCATTCTTCAAGAGCTGGCCCATACATCCCCGGCACCACCAACCCCGCCTGTCGCGTCAGCGCCGTCTTTTGATAGGACCGTATTAAACCGTTTGCCAACTTTCTAATGAATGCATTACAGGAGAGCTTGAAAACTCCCAGGTAGATTTACGATTTCAATACTTTGATGATAAAAATAAATGGATAAAATTATCCCCACTAATTTTCATAATGCATTCATTTGTAAGGAATACATCATGATTTAAAAAATTGCAACCACCAATTCAATATTCTCATTGAGTTCTGGCACTTTGTTTGTTTAACACAAACAAATCCTGAACCTACGAAAACCATGAGAATAACTAATCGGTTCATTTCAATAGTCGTTGCGATCCTCTTCAGTTCCAATTCGGCATTTGCCCAGGGAGGAAAGGACTGCGCAACAGCACTTGCAAATTCAATCCCCATTCCATTCTCGGCCAGCAATGAAACAACTTGCGGGAAAGGCAATGACTATAACAACGTAACATATCCTTGTAACAGTAGTTATGGGGCATATTCTGCCGGGGAAGACTATCTCTATTATTTTACTGCCCCATCAAATGGCATTATCAATATCAAGATAACGGGTATCTCACCATCAAGTGCATATGGTTCCTTCTGGTTGTTGAAAGGCTGCCCAAACGCCGGTGGCACAAAGTGTTCAGATTTCCAAACCGCCAGTTATGGCCCGGGAAACGTTAACATGGCAGTAGAAGTTAAAGCAGGCGAATCTTATTATATAATGGCAGATAACTTTAAATATAGCCCTACTTCTCCCGGATGTATCATATATAATATCAGTGTAACCCTTGTAAATTTTAATGCCAACAGTCAATGTACGAATGCGGATTTTGAAACAGGCAGTTTTAGTGGATGGAATGTATTATCCGGAAAATCAGTTTCCGGAATACGCGGGGCAAAAACACCAGATTTTAAAATGTCCGGAGTTGGTATCATCAGCGGCAGACACACCATTATGACTGGGGGAACAGATCCATGTGGCGGCTTTCCCATGGTAGCGCCAGGTGGAAAATTCTCGGCACGCATTGGCAATAATATAAATGGAGCACAAGCTGAACAGGTAAGACAAACCTTCAAAGTTTCTACGGTTGATCCTACCTATACATATCGTTATGCAGTGGTTTTCCAGGATCCGCAACACGCCGTTGAGCAACAACCGTTTTTTAAAGCTATGGTGCTCGATAAAAACGGAAACATCATTCCCTGCTCTGAGTTTGTAGTCTCTGCTGATGAAAATATTCCAGGCTTTAAGAAATCAGCAGGATTTGCGACTTATGGTTCCTGCAACCAGGTTTGGTATAAATCATGGACTACGGTTATCATCGATCTTAAAGCTTATGCCGGGCAGGAAGTGACTGCCATTTTCACCGCTGGCGACTGTTCCCTGGGCGGTCATTTTGGCTATGCTTATCTGGATGGCGCCTGTTTCAATTTTTCAAATATCGGTACACGAGATACCTTGTGCCAGGGCGAATCAAAAACCTTAATCGCCCCCGATGGATATAAATCCTATCAATGGTCAACAGGAGCTACTTCACAATCCATTACGGTTGATAAAGCAGGTATCTATTCTGTTAACCTCACTTCTTATAGTGGATGTGCAGCAACCCTAAAAGATACCATAGAAGTGATTCCTTATCCAAAAGCGGATTTTTCTAACTCGGCATTTAACTGTACGGATACGATAGTGAAGTTTGTGAATAAATCTGTTATCAGCGGCCCTCCGTTGAAAACTGTGCAATGGATTTTTGGAAACGATGCTATTCCAAAAACGGCTACAGGTGATTCAGTTGCTGTGCTGTTCACAACTCCCGGAAAACATGCAGTGCAAATGATTGCTCAATCCCTTGGTGGTTGTAATGATACAATTACCAAAGTAATTGATATTAAACCATGCAGATATACCGTATTAATGGATGGAGCTGAAATCTGCGGAAGTCAATGTATCACGTTGAAACCAACTGTTTACCTCGGTAACGCCCCTTTTACCTATGTATGGTCAGCCAATTCAGGCGCAAAACCCGGAGACTCCGTAGTGACGGTTTGCCCGGTTGCCGATACTACTGTTTATCAGGTTACTGTTACCGATGCCTTAGGTGCTGTTACTACTGATACGGCCATTGTATATAAATCGGTTTCTATGAAGCTCTCGGCTTCCGCAACGCCCATTGGATGCCAGGTAAATAACAATGGAACTGCATCGGTTACCGTTGCAGGAGGCAAAGCGCCATATCAATATAAATGGAGTAATGGCAGCACAGTTTCATCCATTAACAACCTTGTCTCAGGTACTTATGGTGTAAGGGTCACTGATGCGCTGGGTTGCAGTGATAGTATCAGCGTTGTAGTGGATAAACTGAAAAGACAATTTGAAGTAAAGACCAATATAGACAGCGCCACTATTTGCTATGGAGCAAATATTCAATTGGAGGCTACAGGCGCGTCAACTTACTCTTGGTCTCCTGCAACCGGACTCAATAACACGAACGGGAACCAGGTGAATGCTTATCCGACAGTATCGGTAACCTACACCGTTATTGGTGAAGACACAACGGGTTGTAAAGATACAAGTACCATTTATGTGAAAGTATTGGATAGCATTTCCGTTGCTTCCAGCATCAAGCCCGCTACCTGTCTGCTTAATGATGGCAGCGTTGATCTCAGTGTAAGCGGAGGTGCGGGTGTGTATACTTTCAATTGGTCACATGCAGTAACTACTGAGGATGCTTTACAGATTCCTTCGGGAACTTATTCTGTTACAATCTCAGACGCCACCGGATGCAGCACAACCGAATCTTATCTGGTGCCAAATACCAACCGAAATGTATCAGCAAAGATTGACCCTGCTAATGCGGAAATTTGCGAAGAGGGGTCGGTAACCCTCAAAGGAAGCGGTGCCAGTGTATACCAATGGAATGATGGACCTACTTCCCTCGGCCTGGGTGATTCGATCACGGTTCGGCCAGCGAAAACAACCCATTACCAGGTATATGTAACAGACAGTATTGGTTGTCTGGATACTACTTCTGTAACAGTTGTCGTCAATCCAAACCCAGTGCTGTCATTGGTGCCGCCAACTACGCACATTTGCATTGGCAGTGAAGTTTCTCTTTCCGTTTCCGGTGCCCAGCAGTATTATTGGTCAGATGCCGGATCTTCCTACACTTCAGCACCCTCTACCAGAAAATTAAAACCGAGATCTGATCAGCAATACACCGTTTACGGGATTGATGCAAAGGGATGCAGGAGCGACACTGTAAATGCCGCGGTTTACGTACACCCATTGCCGTTGGTTGACCTTGGTGACGACCAGTTTATAAACCGATATACACGCATCACGCTTTCGCCGAAATATTCAAATGATATCAAATACTACAGTTGGAAACAAGATACCTCTCTGAGTTGTCTGGATTGTCCGAGTCCTTCTGTAACGATCAGAAAGCCTTCCCGATTTGAACTGAAAGTAACCACCGAATGGGGGTGCGAGTCTGTTGATCAGGTCAATTTCAGGATAAATTGTAGTGGAACGTTCCTTCATGTACCCAATGCATTTACGCCAAACAACGATGGACAGAATGATACTTTCCTTCCGGTCAGTGATGCAGCTATGAAGGTTAAGTCCATGCAAATATTTGATCGTTGGGGCAACCTGATATGGAAAAACGGAAATTTCGGACTGAATGACAAGCAAAAAGGATGGGACGGAACGTATAGAGGACAGCTTGTTCCACTGGGAACCTTTGCTTACATCATTGATGTGATATGCGACAACGGAGAAAGTTATTTCTTCAAAGGAACCGTTACTGTAATTCGATAACCCTAAATCTCGAAAATGAAAAGGATAACATTCATACTCTTAACTTCTTTATCATGGCAGTTTGCCGAAGCACAGGATCCGCACTTTTCACAATTTTTTGCTTCGCCGCTTACCCTAAATCCAGCCTATACTGGAAAATTTGACGGCATACTCCGGGTAGCCGGAAATTACCGCAACCAATGGCCAACAATCAATAACGCCTTCACCACCGCAACTATTTCTCTTGATTTTCCGATTTTACAGTCTTCACTGCCGGAGATGGATACATGGGGAGTTGGCATCATGGCTCTGACTGACCAAAGCGGCAACAAAATCATGCGGAACAATTTCATTGGAATCTCTACCGCCTATCATAAGAGCCTGGACGAGGATGGATTCAACGAGATAGCGCTAGGCTTTCAGGGAACTTATGCTTCAAAACGGTTGGATATTTCCAAAGCCCAATTTGCAGATCAGGTTACGGATCTTGGCTTTACCAATGTGAGTCAGGATATTTTCAGTCAAGGCAATACTAATGTTGCATATGTTGACTTTAACGTTGGATTAATGTATACCACTACCACAAATGGTGAGAATAGTATTTATGGTGGGGTTTCCTACTATCACATAAGTTCACCCAAAGAATCATTCAGGGGAGCTGATTTTTATCTGCCATCAAGGTTGACGATTCATGCAGGAGGAATGTTCCCACTGGATGAAACAAAATCACTACATGGTAGTATACTATTTCAGAAACAAGCAGCTGCTTCAGAAACCGTTCTTGGCGGCGCCTTTTCTATTGACGTAAGTCAGGATGAAACGGAACCCATTCAAATCTATGCCGGAGCATGGTACCGGGTAAACGATGCATTTATCCCCTATTTTGGATTGGAGTTTAAAAATCTATGGATAGGAGCAACTTATGATATTAATCATTCAGCACTTCGTAACGGATCACAAGGCAGAGGTGGAAATGAAATTTCTTTGATCTATGTCCAGCAACCGGTTGAGAAAAGAAATAGACAAACACTTTGTCCTAGATTTTAAGGTAAGCATGATCATTGTCTTGTCCTGAAATCGCTTTACACCCCAATTCTTTACATGATTCTGACTCCTTATACAGCCGTAAAATTGGGGTCAAATGCGAGTGAAGAAATGGGGCCTTGTGCTTCGGAATTTTCACTTCCCTGGTTTATTGTTTTGCTGAACAACAGTATGCCCGTTACTTCAACCTCGTCCAGGGCGTAGTTATCATTTGAAGTCATCACTCTTTGGTTTTTCTTGCCATTTTTGGGATCGTAGATTCGGCCATTGCCTTCGCCGCATACGGCAGTGGGGGCGGGGTGCACGATAAAGGGGAAAATGCGAGGTTAGGTCGCAGGTTACAGGTCGCGAAGTTCGCCGCGTATCATTCGCAACTTCGCACTTCTCCCTTCACCTTCTCCCTTTAACAAGGATCAAGCCATCTCTGGCAGTCCCATGTGGGCCCATTCTTCCCGCGCTGGTCCATACACCCCCGGCACCACCAACCCCGCCTGACGCATCAGCACGGTCATTTGTCCGCGGTGATGTGCCTGGTGCATGAGCAGCACTTGTAAGGAAAATGCATTGGTCCATTCTTCGCCATACATTTCGTTCTTCACTTTCAAATCCGCATCGGTCCATTTGTTTTTAATGGCATCGATGAGTTGTGCGGAGCAGCGTTCATAGTTGCTAATGAGTTCCGCCGCCGCAGTATAATGCGGATGTTCTTCCGTAATGCCGAGTTGTAGTTTCGATGGCAGCTCTGTGAGCGTCTCCACCACGTGATTGACCAGCCTTCCCAAAGTTCTGCCACCGGGATATACTTCCTGATGCAGACTTTCATCTGTGAGTTGGTGTAAAAGTTTAACAGTGGAAGCGGACTCGAAGGTCCAGGTCTGGATGAATTCCTGCAAGCTGTTGATCATGATCATGGTTTAAAGGAAGATAAAGATACGCTGGAAATTTTGCAGCACCGTGCCTCCTTTCTTGTTTAATCCTGCTCATCGTTCCTGCGAAACCCGATGCGTTTTCTAGGAGTAGGTTTTGTATCTCGTGCGATCAACTCCTTCAGTACTGTAAAAATATTTTCAATATCCTGACCATTTCTTTCAGTACTTCGGTTAATTTTATTCACTTCTCTTTCCAATTGCGCCAGTTTCATCAGGATGTCCTTATGTGTAAGGGCGTACTCGCGAAGTTTGGTGAACACTCTTAATATGTTGATGTTAACCTGTATGGCTATAGCACTATTCAAAGTGCAGGATAGCATGGTGACTCCAGGCTCAGTAAAGCAAAATGGAGCATAACGCAAGCCCTGTTTAGCGCCAGCATTTAAGGAGGCATCTTCCCGCCATTTTTTAAATTCAGGATCTGTCATTTCAAACATGAAATCCTTGGGAAATCTTTCTCTATTGCGTTTAACGGCTTCTTTCAATCGCTTTGTTTCAACACCATATAATTCCGCAAGATCCCTGTCAAGCATTATTTTTTGCCCACGAATCACATAAATACGGTTTAGTATCTTTTGCTCTTCCAAAAAGAACTGCTCCTTTTTCGTTGCCATGTCATTTGCTGTAAATGTGAAATTAAGAATTGGAGGACGCAATTTGCGACCTCCAATATTCACCTACACAAATGGACGATATTTTACCAGCATATCCTCAGGGATTTCAACGCAGCATAATTGTATTTTTCTCTACTTTGTTTGTACGTTATCCAGACATAATGCCTTATATCCTTGCTAAATATACCCCGAACGTTTTCAAGAGTCTTGGATATTTGCGATTAAGAGCGTGCGATTGGTGCTTAATCTTTATTGGAGTTAATTTTAACGTGGTATAGTTATTAAAATCATGATGTTTTTTGTATTGAATAGAAATACATCCACAAACTTTGCATGATGTCTAGAAGCGCATACAATATTTTCCATATTTAATTCTTGAACCGATAGCTTAGGGTAAATCCGGTACCGGCCGATTCCATGTCTGCAAGGCTGTTTCCAATAAACGGATTTTTTAATAGCCCGTAATTGATTTCTGCCTTTATTCCTACTCTTTTATTTAATGCATGATATTCAAAAGCCAAGGGAACATAAAGTTGCCATTGCAAATACATCTTGCCTGCAAGGCTTTCCGCTTCTTTAGTATTGCTACCGAATCCTTCATTTGGACGAAATATCACGGTATCGTAAACTTGACGGTAACTGTGCTGTACCGCTGCACTGATTTGCCCTTGGATTCCAGCAATAAAGTATACATTCTCTCTTAAGCGAAACTTTCTAATCAAACCTGAATGAATGCCAAAGAATTGAATTTTTCGAAATAATCTATATACGGTTTCGTAATATGTTGGAACAGAGTCGTATTGTATAAATCCGATTGATCCGGTAGGATATTGATTTACTCCTGTAACTACGATTCCTAATGGAATCCTGTGGCGGTTCCAGAATTTTGAATTTTTGTTTCGATACAACTCCGTACCAGCATAATAATTATCAACCCCCACCACAAATGGAAATCCTGAAAGATTGTTGTTAGGCAGTTGATCCAGATTTTTCAGATAAGTGAGAGGATCTTTCAACTGCTGGGAAATAGTATATGGGTTTGTACCCACCAATTGTTGTTCAAAAACTTTCCACCCAATATTGCAAGATTCAATTTTCCAATGCTGGGTTTTGGCGGAGATGGCAATCAGTAAATAAAGGGCAATAATGGTGTATTTCATGCGTAAAGGTTAGCTTGCAATATCATTTCAAACACATCACTTCACCCTCGTCCATGTATCCGTCCTTCCAATCAACGTAATCCCAACATACCCTCGCACGTCTAAAGTGTTTGCATCTTTCAACGTCATCACACATTTATATTCTTTCCCGTTCTTGGGATCATAGATGCGGCCGTTCTCGTACGTCTTCCCATTAAACGTAAAACCCCATAGATTCACCAGTCCCATGATCGGGCGGGTATGGTTGGATTTGTCGGGGTGCTGAATATCCGTCTTGGGCTTGCCCGTGTTGGCATCATTCGGGTCTTTCAGCCACACGATCTTGCCCTGGTATTTGTTCCCGTTCTTGATGATCTCCACGTGGGCATTGCCTTCGCCGGTTTTCCACGTACCTAAAATTGCGTCGCCGTCAAGTACATGGAAGGAAGGCGCAGCGCCGAGGAGGACAGATGCTATGATAAATGCTACAATCGTTTTCATACTCTAAAATAGCTATTAGCCATTAGCTAATAGCTATTTTGTTATAGCTAATAGCTAAATTTTTTTGGTTTGTATTTCCCCATGCCCCATATTTGTAGCATCATGGTTCTGAACATTAACAAACATTGGTGGTGGCATAGGTACTCGTAAGGGGAGCTATTGTCATGACTATGTGTTAACATACATCATTAGGCCCCGATAGCATCGGGGCCTTTTAGTTTTTATCCAATGAAGCAAATCGAGATCACTACCGAGTTCACCAAAATGCTGGCCGACGTTCATACGCCCGTGGGGATTTACCTGCGGCTGCGCGACAGGTTCCGGGATACCATCCTCATGGAGAGCGCCGACTACCACGCGCAGGATAATAGCTATTCCTTCATCGGCATCAACGCTATTGCCGGTATCGAGATCCGCAACAAGGGCCTGGTGGAATATAAAATGCCCGGACAAAAACCGGAGAAAATCGCCCTCAAAGGCGTGAAACTAGTGCCTGAACTGCTGCATGATTTCTTGAGGCGCTTTGACGTGCAACCCGCTAAGGAAAAACCCGTCAGGGCATCGCAGGGGCTCTTCGGCTACATCACCTATGACGCCGTGCAGTTTTTTGAAACTATCCAATTAAAAGCACAGGATAATGTGATCCCGCTGATGCGTTATCGGCTATACCAATACGTTATCGCCATCGATCACTACAAGGATGAACTCTACCTCATCGAAAATAAAATCAAGGGCATTCCCTCCGAGATCTCTGTAGTGGAATCGCTGATTCGTAACCGTGATGTGCCCGTGTTTCCTTTCAGCTCGGAAGGAGAGGAGCAATCCAATATGACAAACGAGGATTATGTATCGATGGTGAAGAAAGGCATTGCTTCTTCTTTGCGGGGTGACGTGTTTCAGATTGTGCTGAGCAGGCGTTTCGCGCAACAGTTCCGTGGGGATGAGTTCAACGTGTACCGCGCCCTCCGTAGCATCAATCCATCGCCCTATTTATTCTATTTCGATTACGGTGAATATAAACTCATGGGTTCTTCACCGGAGAGCCAGCTCATTGTGCAAAACGGTAAGGCCATCATCCATCCCATCGCGGGCACGTATCGGCGAACTGGTGATGATGAAACAGATCGCAAACTGGCTGAGCAACTGAAAGAGGACGCTAAGGAGAATGCGGAACACGTGATGCTGGTTGACCTTGCGAGGAATGATTTGTCGCGGCACTGTGATCACGTAAACGTATCCCAATATAAAAAGATCAACTACTACTCGCACGTCATCCACATGGTGAGCGAAGTTACCGGACAAGTATTTCCCAACACCAATCCCTTTGAACTATTGGCCACAAGTTTTCCAGCGGGAACACTCAGTGGTGCGCCTAAATACAAAGCCATTGAGATCATCGATGCCCTGGAACCCACGCTGCGCAGCTATTACGGCGGTGCCATCGGCATCATGGAATTTGATGGCAGCTGTAACCACGCCATCATGATCCGCACTTTCCTGAGCCGGAACAACACGCTTTACTATCAGGCCGGTGCGGGTGTGGTGGCTGCGAGCAATCCCGAGAGTGAATTGCAGGAAGTGAACAATAAATTATCGGCCCTTAAAAAAGCGATCGCCTTCGCAGAAACCATCCGCTCATGAAGATCCTTGTTTTTGATAACTACGATTCATTCACCTATAACCTCGTGCACTTGGTGGAGGCCATCACCGGTACAAAGACCGATGTGTACCGGAATGACCAGCTGCCTTTGGAAAAGGTGAAAGACTATGATAAAATTATTTTGAGTCCGGGCCCCGGCATTCCATCGGAAGCGGGGAAACTGCTGCCCCTCATCAAAGCCTATGCATCCAGCAAATCCATCTTGGGCGTTTGCCTTGGCCACCAGGCCATTGGTGAGAGTTTTGGCGGTACCCTGGTGAACCTGAGTACGGTATATCATGGCATCGCTACCCCCATCGACATACTTAAAAACGATGGCGTGTTCAAAGGACTGCCGAAAACCATTGAAGTGGGCCGCTACCACAGCTGGGTGGTGAGTGAAGACAATTTTCCGAAAGACCTGGAGATCTCGGCCCGCGATGCCAGTGGGATGATCATGGCATGCAGGCATAAGACCTATGATGTCACCGGTGTGCAGTTCCACCCGGAATCTGTACTCACACCTGATGGCGAAACAATGATGCGAAACTGGTTAAAAGCCTAAGATGAAAAAGATTCTTTTATATCTGTTTGAACATAAAACCCTGGACCGCGATAAAGCGAAGGAGGTCATGCTGAACATCGGCAAGAGTGTGTACAATGAGCATGAGATCACGGCTTTCATGACGGTGTATCTGATGCGATCTGTTACTATTGCAGAGCTGCAGGGTTTCCGTGACGCGCTGCTGGAACTCTGTGTGCCGGTGAACCTTGACAACCAGGAAGTGATTGATATCGTGGGTACGGGTGGTGATGGAAAGAATACGTTTAATATCTCCACCTTGTCGTGTTTCATTGTAGCCGGTGCGGGTAAGAAAGTGGCCAAGCACGGCAACTACGGCGCATCATCTATCAGTGGGGCGTCTAACGTGATGGAACAACTGGGATACAAACTCAAGAACGATCCCGATAAGTTGAAGAAAGAACTAGAAGTAGCGAACTTCACATTTCTGCACGCACCCTTGTTTCACCCTGCATTGAAAAATGTAGCGCCGATCCGTAAGAACATCGGCGTGCGCACTTTTTACAATATGTTGGGACCGATGGTGAACCCGGCTAATCCGGCCTATCAACTGGTTGGCGTGTACAATCTGGAGATGGCGAGAATCTATAATTATCTTTTACAAATGACGGGCCAGCGCTTCACCATCATCCATTCTTTGGATGGTTATGATGAGATCTCGTTGACGGGAGATGCCAAGATCATTACCAATGAAGGGGATAGAATTGCAACGCCCGAAGAGCTGGGCAAGCGGATGGTGATGCCTGAAGATATTTATGGCGGGTCCACACCCGAAGAGGCTGCGGGAATTTTTGTGAAGATTCTCAAGGGTGATGGCAGCTGGGCACAGAATGCGGTGGTGCTGGCCAATGCGGCCCTCGGTCTGTACAACACCAATGCCTACCTGAATTATGAAGCGGCTTTTCAGGAGGCGGTGGAAAGCCTTGAATCCGGGAAAGCCTATCAACAATTTACACAACTGATCAGTCTGCAGTGATGAATATACTGGAACAAATTGTAGCGGCTAAGGTGAAAGAAGTGGCGGAAAGAAAACAGCTCCGACCAGAATCGGTGTTGGAACATCAACCTGCATTCACGCGATCGGTGTATTCCCTTAAACAGTTCATCCTTGATCCAAATAAAACAGGGATTATTGCAGAGTACAAGCGAAGGAGTCCGTCGAAAGGAGTGATCAATGACCGTTCAAGCGTACTAGAGGTCACCAATGGCTATGTAGCCGGCGGTGCCAGCGCGCTTTCTGTACTCACGGATACGGATTATTTCGGCGGTGCTACGGCAGACCTGGAAACGGCGCGGGTACAGCCCATACCCATCCTCCGCAAGGATTTCATCATAGATGAATACCAGATTGTAGAGGCCAGGTCTATGGGGGCCGATGTGATCCTGCTGATCGCTTCCTGCCTGAGTCCTATGCGGGTGCGGGAACTGGCTAAGTTTGCGAATGGACTAGGCCTGGAAGTGCTTTTGGAACTGCACGAAGAAGAAGAGCTTGAGCATATCAATGAATACACCGAAATTGTGGGTGTGAACAACCGGAACCTGAAGACGTTTACCGTGGATATGGACAAAAGTATCCGCATGGCGGAACAGATCGGAGGCTCACGGATACGCATAGCCGAATCCGGCATTGGATCCGTCGAAGATATTCTGAACTTTAAACAATATGGATTCGAAGGATTCCTGATTGGCGAGTACTTTATGAAACAAGATGACCCGGCTGCTGCATTCATCGCATTTACGCATAAACTCAAATCAAGATGAGGGTTAAAGTATGTGGAATGACCAGGCTGGACCAAATCCAACAGCTTGACAAATGGGGCGTGGAATTTGCGGGGCTGATCTTCTATCCGAAGAGCCCGCGCTATATTAAAAAGTTTCACCTCTCTGCCATCGATCTCAAAAGAGAAAAACTGAAGATCAACACCGTGGGTGTTTTCGTGAACGAGGATCTGGACGAGATCCTGCGTACAGTGGAAGCGTGGCGACTCAGCATGGTGCAGTTGCATGGGGACGAGAGCCCTAAGTTCTGTGAGCAGGTGAGCAATCACGTGACTACTATTAAAGCTTTTCGTGTAGCGGAAGGCGACAATGTAGAGTGGAAGATCCATCCCTATAATGAGTTTGTTGACATGTATATGTTTGATAATGGATGGGTGGGCAATGCGAGTGCCAACAAAGCCGCCGCATATGGCGGCACGGGTCATCAGTTCAACTGGAACAACCTGGATGGGGTGAATACCCGCAAGCCCTTTTTCCTGAGTGGCGGCGTGGATCCTACAGACGGACAGAAAGTAAAGGCCTTTGCGGAGGCGCAGAAGAATTTCTTTGCCGTGGATGTGAACAGCAGATTTGAAGTTGAGCCCGGCAACAAAGACATGGGATTGGTCAAAACATTTTTAGACGATATCAAATGAGTACAACAGTGACGTCAGCATTTAAACCCGATGCACAGGGCTATTACGGTTCCTTTGGTGGCGCCTATATTCCCGAGATGCTGCACCGAAATGTGGAGGAGTTGAGGAGCAGGTATCTCACCATCATTGAAGAGCCCGCTTTTCAGGAGCAGTTCCACAAACTGCTTCGCAATTATGTGGGCCGCCCCACGCCCTTGTTTTATGCGAACAGGTTGAGTAAGAAGTATGGGTCCAACATTTGGTTGAAGCGCGAGGATCTTTGTCATACCGGAGCGCACAAGATCAACAACACCATCGGGCAGATCATCCTGGCGCAGCGACTGGGTAAAAAACGCATCATCGCGGAGACTGGTGCGGGACAGCATGGCGTGGCTACGGCAACGGTTTGCGCACTGATGGGACTGCCCTGCATCGTGTATATGGGCGAAAAAGATATTGAAAGGCAAGCACCCAATGTGGCGCGGATGAAAATGTTGGGGGCCGAGGTGAGACCTGCTACTTCGGGCAGCAAGACCTTGAAAGACGCCACCAACGAGGCCATTCGTGATTGGATCAACCATCCCCATGATACGCATTATATCATCGGCTCGGTGGTGGGCCCGCATCCTTATCCGGATATGGTGGCGAGGTTCCAGAGTGTGATCAGTGATGAGATCAGAAAGCAGTTGCTGGAAAACATCGGCACTGAACTGCCCACGCATGTAGTGGCTTGTGTAGGCGGTGGCAGCAATGCCGCGGGCGCGTTTTATCATTTTCTGGATGAGCCCACGGTGAAACTCGTGGCCGTTGAAGCGGCGGGCCATGGTGTGTATTCAGGGTTATCTGCTGCAACCACGGCGCTCGGCAAACCCGGCGTGCTGCATGGCTCCAAGAGCCTGGTGATGCAGACCGAAGACGGCCAGGTGGTGGAACCGCATAGCATTTCCGCGGGACTGGATTATCCCGGCATCGGCCCCTTACATGCACAATTGTATATGAGTGGAAGGGGTATATTTTTATCAGCCACCGATCAGCAAGCGCTGGATGCATCGGTAGAAGTGGCGAGACTGGAGGGCATTATTCCCGCGTTGGAAACCGCGCATGCTTTTGCAGTATTGGAAGAATTGAACCTGACTAAAGAAGACCAGGTGGTGATTTGTTTGAGTGGCAGGGGCGATAAAGATCTGGCCACCTATATGCGTGAATTGAATCTTTGATCTATGGGACGATTACAGGAATTGTTTGCAAGAAAAAATAAACGGGTGCTGAATGTGTATTGCACGGCAGGCTATCCGCAGTTGGATAGTACCCTCGAGGTGATGAAGAGCCTTGAGGAAAGCGGAGCCGATATCATTGAGCTCGGCATGCCTTACAGTGATCCGCTTGCTGATGGGGAAGTGATCCAGCAAAGCAGTGGAAAAGCATTGGAGAATGGGATGACCATTGCAGTGCTCTTTAATCAGCTGAAAGATATGCGAAAGCAGGTATCCCTGCCCGTTATCCTGATGGGCTATATGAATCCGGTGTTGCAATATGGGTTTGAAAAATTTTGTGTCGATGCCCAGGCCGTGGGCGTGGATGCGCTGATCCTTCCTGATTTGCCGGCTTTTGAGTTTGAACAGGAGTACGGGGTAATCATCAAGCGTCACGGATTGGATTTCATCTTCCTCGTGACGCCGGAGACCTCTCCGGAAAGGATCAGGAAGCTGGACAGCCTGAGTTCAGGCTTTCTCTATGCCGTGTCTTCTTCTTCCACTACGGGTGCCGCAAAAGATATGGGCGATGTGAGTGTGTTCCTGCAGCAGCTGGCCGGTTACGGACTGAGCAATCCGGTCTTGGTGGGCTTTGGGATCAAGGATAAAGAGAGTTTTGATCGCGCCGCTGCGCATGCAAATGGTGCTATCATTGGAACGGCGTTTATCAGGGCTTTGCATGGCCAAACGAATTTGCGCGAAGCCACGCGTTCATTTTTACAAACAGTAATCGGTTGATATGGCCGGCACGGTGATCGTGAAATATAACGCGGGGAATATCCAGAGTGTGCTGTATGCGATGGAGCGCATCGGCGCGACGGCGGTGGTGACGGATGATCATGCCCTTATCCGCGGGGCAGACAGGGTGATCTTTCCCGGCGTGGGCGAAGCGAGTACGGCGATGAACTATTTACGCGCGCGCGGACTAGACAAAGTATTGCGCGAGCTGAAGCAGCCCGTGCTTGGTATATGTTTGGGTATGCAGTTGATGTGTGCACATTCCGAAGAAAATGATACGGAATGCCTGGGCATCTTTGCAGAGCCCGTGAAGAAATTCCTGCCCGGCGCCTCCGGACTCAAGGTTCCTCAGATCGGCTGGAACAAGGTAACGGATACGCGTAGCCGAATTTTTGAAAATATTCCGGACGGAAGTTATTTTTATTTTGTGCACAGTTATTATGCCGCTAGTGGTGAGCATACCATCGGTACATCTAATTATACCTTGCCCTACAGTGCGGTTTTGCACAGGGATAATTTCTATGGCGTGCAGTTTCACCCGGAGAAAAGCGCAGCGGCAGGAGAGCAGTTGTTGAAAAATTTCATTGCATTATGATGGAGCTGATTCCCGCGATAGATTTGATTGATGGCAAATGCGTGCGGCTCACTGAAGGCGATTATTCGCAGAAAAAAGTGTACAGTGATCACCCGTTGGATATAGCCCTCCAATTCCAGGACGCCGGCATTAGTCGACTGCATTTGGTGGATCTTGATGGAGCAAAGGCCGGAAAGATTGTGAATTGGGAAGTGCTGGAAATCCTTGCGTCAAAAACAAATCTGCTCATTGATTTTGGTGGTGGGGTGAAGACCGAGGAAGATGTGCTGCGTATTCTTGGCGCTGGTGCGAGATGGGTAACGGTTGGAAGCCTGGCAGCCAGGAATCCTGAAATCCTGGAATCCTGGATGCGGCAGCATGGAACCGATATATTTTTCCTGGGCGCCGATGTGCGGGATAAAAAGATTGCGACGGGCGGATGGCTGGAGACTACGGACATTGATGTGTTTTCATTCATCGGTTCATACATCAGTAAAGGCCTAACTCATATTTTCTGTACTGATATCTCTAAGGACGGCAGGCTTGAAGGTCCGGCCCTGGAACTCTACAAAGAGATCATCACCGCACATCCATCTATTCAACTCGTGGCCAGTGGAGGCGTGAGTAATATGGACGATCTCCATGCTTTGGCCGCAGCCGGTTGCCATGGCGCCATTATCGGCAAAGCGATTTACGAAGGGCGCATTACCCTTGAACAACTCAAGACATTTCACGCATGATCACCAAGCGCATTATACCTTGTTTGGATATTAAGGACGGTCGCACCGTGAAAGGCACGAATTTCGTGAACCTTCGCGATGCCGGCGATCCTGTGGAGCTCGGCGCGATGTACGCGCAGCAGGGCGCCGATGAACTCGTGTTCCTGGACATCACAGCCACCGTAGAAAAACGCAAGACCCTCAGCGAACTCGTGAATCGCATCGCGCATCACATCAATATTCCCTTCACCGTTGGTGGCGGCATCAGCAGTGTGGAGGATGTGAGCGTGTTGTTGCAGAACGGTGCCGATAAAATTTCCGTCAACACCTCTGCCTTCAAACGCCCCGAGCTTATCGCTGAACTCGCGCGAGAGTTTGGCTCGCAATGCGTAGTGCTGGCCATCGACACCAAAAAAGAAGCCGATGGGCAGTGGTACGTTTACCTCAATGGCGGCAGAACCCGCACAGAAATGCTCTGCGAGGACTGGGCGCGCCAGGCCGTTGACCTCGGCGCCGGCGAGATCCTGCTCACATCCATGAACAACGACGGTACCAAGGAAGGGTTTGCATTGGATATCACGCGAACCCTCGCCACCACATTGCCTGTTCCCGTCATCGCGTCTGGCGGTGCCGGCACCATGCAGCACTTCGCCGATGTCTTTGAACAGGCACATGCCGATGCGGCGCTGGCTGCTTCCGTGTTTCACTTTAAAGAAATCGCAGTGCCTGCTTTGAAGGAGTTTCTTTCGCAGAAAGGGATCTCTATGCGCTTGTAAGGGAGAAGATAAAGGGAGAAGTGCGAAGAGAACCCGACTTCGCACTTTCCACTACATCTTCTCACTTTCCTTTAGGATCTGTTTTCAACGCAAATTTCTCCCGATGGATCATCATGTAGTTAAGCAATCGGTTGATCTGCATATTAAGGTCTAACACAGGATCAATATCGTTGGTGCTGATGTATCCACACTCCAGTATTGCTTCCAGCCAGACTCTTGTTTCTGCATTTTCACCATCCGCATCTGTAAGTTTTGATACCATATGGGCTGGATATCTACGTTTTGCATACGCTTCGGCGATATTCGCACAGACAGATCGGCAACTCCTTCGCAATTGATCCGTGAGACTATACATTTCCTCACGGGGTAAAAAGCCGGATAAATGGATCGTCAGTTTTCGTTGTTGGTTAGCCAATGCCTTCACTTTCCAGTCATCCGCATTTTCCATTTTTTAAAGTTCGCATAAGTAAAAGCTTGTTCCATGTTGAAAACCCCATCGGAATAAAGTATTAAAACCATGGGCTATTGGTGAAAAAAACATTGCTTTGAAGTATGTTAAGTATACTTTACATTTATAAAAATGAAAAACGCATGAAATTTTTACTTCCACATCGGTTTAAAAGAATTGGCGCCATCATGGCCCCAGTAGGATTATTGGGTTGGCTGCTTATGCAAATGGGATGGATTAAGAAAATGCTGGTCTTGTTATTTGATTTATCGGCTGATCAGTTACTGACCAGAAACCTCAACACTTTGGCGGCGGCCGTTTCTTTTTTCTCCTTTCTTGCGGGTATCTATATGGTGTCTTTTTCCAGGGAAAAGATAGAAGATGAAATGGTGCAAAGAACCCGACTGGAAAGTTTTCAATTTGCGGCAGTTATGCAACTGTTGGCGGTGATTCTAGGATTCGCATTCATGGCAGTGTACAAGGAACCGAGAGAAGGCGGAATGATGTTGTTTTTCATATCACTCGTTGGACTGTTTTGGTTGTCTTTCATCGGAAGGTTCAATTATATCCTCCACCTGAAACTGCGTCAATGAAGAATATCCTTAAGGAGGAGCGACTCAAGAATGAACTAACCCAAGTGGAACTGGCAGAGATGGTTGGTGTTTCCCGCCAAACGATTTTCTCCATTGAGATCAGTAAGTATGTTCCTTCGGTCACCCTATCATTGAAACTTGCTCGTGCACTCGGGAAAACTGTTGAACAGTTGTTTATACTCGAGAAGACTGACTAGAGGGTACTTCGCACTTCTCCCTTTATCTTCTCCCTTTCTTCACTCTTCTCCCTTGCAATAAGTAACTTCGCTAAATGAAAGCAGACTTCTCAAACGGCTTGGTTCCGGCGATAGTCCAGGACGCCAACACCCACAAGGTGCTGATGTTGGGGTATATGAACCAGGAAGCGCTGGATAAGACCATGGAACTGGGGCGGGTGACATTTTTCTCGCGCAGCAAGAACAGACTTTGGACCAAGGGCGAGGAGAGTGGCCATTTCCTGGAGTTGAGATCGATGGCGGTGGATTGCGATAAAGATACCCTGCTCATCAAGGCGGTGCCGCATGGCCCCACCTGCCATACGGGGGCGGATACCTGCTGGGGGGAAACCAACCATTCAGAGGATTTCCTTGTATATCTTGAAGAGATCATTAACCTCCGGAAGAAGAGCAGCGATGAGAAGAGCTATGTGCGTTCGCTGTTCCAGAAAGGGATCAATAAGATCGCCCAAAAAGTAGGGGAGGAAGCGGTGGAACTGGTGATTGAGGCGAAGGATGATAATAAAGAACTGTTCCTTAATGAAGCGGCGGACTTACTTTTCCACTATTTAATTTTGCTTAACAGTAAAGGACATACCTTGAACGACGTAATTAACGTTTTACAAGACAGACATGCGAAATAATATGCGATTACTTACCCTATTTCTACTGCTGGCACCTTTATGGGGTGCAGCACAATTGACCATCAACGGGAACATCAAGGGTCTGCCCGAAGGTTCGGTGCTCACCCTGCATGCCAATGACCCCGCTTCGGCACCAGTGGCCACCGCTACGGCAAAGGCCGGAAAGTTTAGCTTGAGTGCTACCAATACCGAGCCCAATATTTATGTACTCAATTATGCTGCCGCCGGAAAGCGCATGGTGATGTTTCTGGAGAACACCCCGGTCTCCATCGAGGGATCTGCGGATGCGTTTGATAAACTGGTCGTAAAGGGCTCTGCTGCCAACCAGGACTTTCAGATTTTCAGTACCGAGTTCAGTCCTTTGTACCAGAAACTGTCGGCCGCCGCACAGGAGATCAACAACGGCAAACAAGACGCAGCCACCCGGGCCGTGTATGAGAATACTTTGGCCACCATCCAACAGAAGACGGACCAGTTTGTGCAGACAAAACCCGGTTCTTATGTGGCGCCCTTCGTCATTCTTGTGGCTACCCAACTGAACACGGAGCCCATGATCACAGAAGCAAGGTTTAACAAATTGAATCCTGCCGTTCAGCAAAGCGGATTTGGCAGGTTGTTGCAGTCTAATATCGCGGAAAGTAAGATTGGATCGATTGGCTCAGATGCCATTGCTTTCACCCAGAACGATCCTAATGGTGCTCCGGTATCACTCGCATCTTTTAAGGGAAAATATGTGCTGATCGATTTCTGGGCCTCCTGGTGCAAGCCCTGCCGAATGGAAAATCCTGTGGTGCTAAAGGCCTACAATCAATTCAAGGATAAGAATTTCACCATCCTTGGCGTATCGTTGGACCGGACCAAGGAAGCATGGGTAAAGGCAATAGAAGAAGATAAACTTACATGGACACAGGTGAGTGATCTGAAATTTTGGAACAACGAAGTTGCGAAACTATACAAGGTAGAAGCGATCCCTCAAAACTTTCTCCTCGATCCGCAGGGCAAGATCATAGCTAAAAACCTTCGGGGTGAAGAACTGCTGGCGAAATTGAAGCAGTTGATTAAATAGCATTGGCAAACCAGGATAGTCTTGGCAAACCAGGCATTCAATAAAACAGTCATTCAGAAAATCGGAAGTTGGCATCCCGGGATCCCAACTTCCGACGGCCTGAATGACCGTTTTACTGTATGACTGTTTTCCAAAAAAACTACTGCGTAACAGCAAACTCTACCAGTGTTTGATCCCATGCAAAACCCGCTTTACCACCATCGATCGTAAAGGTCAGTTTCTCTGTAGCGCTGGTTGCTTTACGAGGAACAGTGATGCGAAGCACATCATCTTCCTGCTTGTAACGGAATGCACCCCACTGGTTCCAGGTCTTGTTGAAGATCACCACAAATTCCTTTTCGCCGGGAATCGTGAAGAAACCATACTTCCCTTTAGGCAGGGTTTTTCCATCTACTTTGATGTCGCTGTCAACCTCAAATACCGTTGCTTCGTTGGCACCTGTGCGCCACACTTTTGCATAGGGTTCCAGGTCGCCGAATATTTTCCTTCCCTTCACTGAGGGCTGTCCATAATCAATGGTGATGGTGGCACTGCCGGCCTTACCGGTTGCCTTAGCACGCGGACTTGCTGCTGGCTGTTGTGCACAGGCCGTAAAACTCACGAACGCGGTAACAAACAAAAATGAGATAAACCTTTTCATTGTGTTCTATTTGATTTTGAAACGATGAGATAACAAACTTACATCAATTGTCTCTTATACAATTGAATCGTATTTTCCAAACCGAGGTATAGCGCATCGCTGATCAGTGCATGCCCAATGCTCACTTCATCCAATCCTGGAACCTGCTGATGAAAGTACCTCAGGTTATGCATATCCAGATCATGTCCGGCATTGATCCCGAGGCCAAGCTGCATAGCCCGCTCGGCGGCTTTCACATAAGGCGCTATGGCTGCTTCCGGATTCTGCCTGAATTGTCTTGCATATCCTTCAGTATACAATTCGATCCTATCTGTCCCGGTTTCTGCCGCACCTTCCACCATCTTCACATCGGGATCCACAAAAATGGAAACGCGTATACCAGCCTGCTTAAACAATGCAATCATTTCTTTTAGATAGTCGCGATGCTTCACCGTATCCCAACCATGGTCAGATGTCAGCTGGTCCAGTGCATCCGGCACCAACGTCACCTGATCAGGCTTTACGGCAAGAACCAGATCCACAAACTTCTGTTCGCTGCAATTTCCTTCGATGTTGAACTCCGTAGTGATGATGGGCTTGATGGCATACACATCGGCATACCGGATATGCCTTTCATCTGGGCGTGGATGAACAGTTATCCCATCGGCCCCAAAAGCCTGGATATCCACCGCCGCTTGTAAAACGTCCGGATGATTGGCTCCCCTGGCATTTCGGAGCGTTGCAATTTTATTGATGTTGACAGACAACCGGGTCATGCCGCAAAGGTATGGGAATAATTACTCCCCGATCAGTTGCCTGAGTTCTTCCTCGATCATATCACTGAGGTTATGCTCCTGGTCATTGATCCAGTCTGCCAGAACAAAATCATTGTGGAAACTCCAGCCATTTCCGTTTTTCTGCATGGTGAACATGATCCTGTTGCCGCGGTCATCGCTTACATCAACAGTCATCAGGCCCTCATGAAGACCCGTTAGTTTTCTGAAATTAAATTCGCGAAGTCGGCCCTCCGCTTTCAATAATTTGGTGAATTGGATATTCCGGTTAAAGTTCATCATCATATACCTCAGGCTTAATTCTTTTACAGCAATAAGTGTGCTAGTTCATACACGCGACACACATTCATTACCCGATCCCAACCTTTACAATAATACCATTCGTTAAAAAAGAAAACACGTACAACGCTACTTCGCCAGATATCCGTCTGTATCGAAGAACAGGAAAATAGGAGTCATGTACGGAAATTCATTCATGTGAGTGGATTTATATAAAGATAAGAACTGGCACGAGGACTGTCCTGTAAATCATGCTTTTAGTGGGTAACTTTTTTGAATTTTAACCTTTTTGCAAGATCATCAGGTAACAGAAATATTTTTCCACAATTAATCACGCATATCATTAAATTTATGTTAACGCTGACCCTACCCATAACCCTTTGACGCATGAAATTTTTCTTATTTTCTAGTATGACCTTTTTATTGATGAGTCTGGGCGCAACGGAACCATCGCCTTTTGAGCTGGACGGTCCATACGTTCAGTATAAGGACGGTAAGGTTCACGTGAGTTATGTTGCTCCGGGTCAGGATGGGACGATGAAGCTGTCTGTTGACAGCAGCGTGTCTGTAGCCGATAAATCAAAAATCGAACTCAAAGTAGCCACGGATCAACCGGGCATTTTTTTTACGGTCAAACTTCAGGAGAAGATCACTCCTGAAAAAAGTGATGTGTCCCGGGCAAAGAAGATGTTGATTTTTTCTGACATCGAAGGGGAGTTTGGATCGATGCGCAAATTCCTGCAGGCGAACAAAGTTATCGATGACAAATTCAAATGGATCTTTGGGGACGGACAGCTGTTGCTGGTTGGCGATTTTGTGGACCGCGGCAAGCAAGTTACCGAAGTGTTATGGTTGATCTATTCGCTGGAAGAGCAGGCCAAAGCGGCCGGTGGCTATGTGCACTATGTGCTCGGTAACCACGAGATCATGAATCTTTCCGGTGATCTTCGTTACCTGAATGCCAAGTACCAACGTACGGCACAGATGATGAACCAACCTTTTACTGCTTTGCTGGGTGCGGATACCGAGCTCGGTCAATGGTTCAGATCGAAAAACGTAGCCCTACGCGCAGGTGATATTCTATTGGTACATGCCGGCATCTCTCCAGAAGTGTCTGACATGGACATCGATATCAATAAAGTGAATAAGCTGACCAGGCCTTATTTCGCCGACAGCCTTTATAGCTATCCCAATGTTGAAACCGAGGTCCTGATGGGTGATAACGGCCCGTTCTGGTATCGCGGTTTTTACCGCAAAGGAGAGGATGGCTTTAAAAAATCATCGATTGAAGTAGACAATGCCCTCTCACGTTTCCGCGTCCGGCATGTTGTTACGGGACACACGGTCATTGCCGATACGGTGAGCATGCTGTATAATGGAAAGCTGTTTAATACGGATACCCCGCATGCGAAAGGGAAGAGTGAAGGACTTTATATTGAGGGGAAAGAGATGTGGCGGGTGGATGTTGCGGGGAATAAATTTCGGCTGAAATAACTTTTTTTTCTAGCAATTGACAATTGATAATTGGCAATTGACAATTAGCACTGGTTGTTGGGAGTTAGTGGCGCTCACCAAAATCTAACTTCCAAAAACCAGTGCCAATTGCTAATTGCCAATTGCTAACTGCTAATTGTTAGTTCTTAGTATCGATACATTTCTGGCTTAAACGGACCTTCTTTCCCAATGCCGAGGTATTCAGCCTGTTCAGAAGTCAGTTCATCCAGTACGGCACCTACTTTAGAAAGGTGGAGCTTGGCCACTTTCTCATCCAGGTGCTT
>JBKCVJ010000107.1:0-5194 GCA_046317915.1 Sphingobacteriales bacterium | reverse complement strand
TCAATACATTGTATCGATCCATATTCCCATCATTCTCGTGGTCACGTTGCCGCTATTATTGGGATGGGCATTCAAAGATATTTTCTCACCGGTGCATGTGATCTTCCTCGAGCTGATCATGGGCCCTACCTGCTCCATCATTTATGAAAATGAACCGATGGAACCCGGCACCATGCAAAGACCGCCAAGGAAAATGGGTAACACATTTCTTAGTTTACGCCAACTGGGTATCAGCATTGTTCAGGGACTTGCCATCACCGCGGCCTGCCTCGGGATTGGCTACTGGAGCATACAACAAGGTCATGAAAACACGCTCACCCGGACCATGATCTTTATCACACTATTGTTCTGCAATATTTTCCTGACCCTGGTGAACCGAAGTTTTACCCATACGATTTTCACAACCATCAGATACAAAAACAACCTGCTGCCATTGATCATTGGCATCACCTTGCTCTTCATCATCGGCGTGCTAAATATTCCGTTTCTCCGGGATCTTTTTGAGTTGCAGAAAATGGGTTGGAGTATGATTGGCATTTGTGCAGCCGTCGCTTTTGCCGGTACGTTCTGGTTGGAGATCGTAAAAGCCATCAGGCATAAAAAACCGGTTCACTAAAAACCAGACTGCGGATACTTTTTCTTTCCCTTTGCGTAGAACCAGATGATGCGGTTCATTTCATCGTCTTCGCCACCATCCACTTCGTTATACACTTCATTCATGGATTGTTTTGCGTATTTCTTCTCTATGCCTCTCAATGCAGATAATGGTTTGTTCATCTCGTCTAAAGGAATATTAGTTGGTAAGTAATTGAAGCTGAAAGATCGCTTGCTATCTGCGAAACAATCAAACATCGGTTGAGCCGTGGCATCAATGACATTCATCGGTGGCAAACCAAGGATCTGCTCCATCGTTCTCACCATCGATGTCTGGTTATAGTTTGACTTGATGACATTCCCAGGACTATACGCACTGATCACCATCCCTACGGTACGATATGCAGAAATATGATCCCATCCGCCTTGCGAATCATCCTGCGTGATGAAGATAACCGTTGAGTCAAAATACTTGCTCTTGCTGATCCTGTCGATGATCCTTCCCAGCGCAAGATCATTATCAGCCACCATTGCGTTAGGCGTTGGAAAACCCGGCGATGTGCCCGCCGTATGATCATTCGGTAAAGAAAGGATCATCAGGTTAGGCAGGTTGCCATCTTTTTCAAATTGCTCCCATTCGCTTAGAAAAATCTCTGCCCGCTGTTGATCACTGAACACCATGTTATCATTGTCAGGAAACAAGGGTGAGATCAAAGGAAGAATATTATCGATGGTTGTTGTGTTCTGCCAACTGGGTTTTGCGCCCGACTGCAGACCTCTGTATAAGTCCAACCACTTCAATTTTTCATCATACTCAGTAGTACAAGCCTCACCATATATACGCACCGTTTTCCCGTGCGTCACAGCATTGTTCCAGATATATCCCTGTTTATTATACACCATCGCATCGGTTTGTCGATGCGGGTAACTTCTGAACCAGGCCCTTACATTCTTCTCCACATAATCTGATACAATCGCTGCATTGCTCCATTGATGACCTTCCGCACTGGATTTACCGGATGCATAGTAATTATCCATCCAACCAAAGGTTCTGGCCAAGGCATGAATATTGGGCGTGATCCTTTCGCCAAACACACATAGCGTGCTATCGCCTCTTCCTCCTTTCATGTCCCCAAAAACCTGATCATAGGTCTTGTTCTCTTTGATGATGTACACCACATGCTTGAAAACCGATGGCTCGCCAATCCTTTCAGGTACAGGTTTGGGTAAGATATTTGCACGAGGTAGTTCAGACAGTGCGTCCATTTTACTGAACATCGCTGATTCATATGCTAAAGCAGTGTAGCCTTTTAATCCCTCTGCTGAAGGCAATGGAATAATACTTACAGATCCCAATTGATAGTGGATCCCTCGCGCCTTCTTTGTGGCATTAACCACATTGGCGCCTTCAGATTCAAGATTTGCAACCACCAGTGTATCATTGATGATCGCCGATCCGGAGGGATAGGCCTCGGTTGGAATAAATCCTTCTATAAATGAATTGCCTTTACCTTGCGTTGCAGACAACCTTCCCAAGTGAACAACAGCTACCGCATTATCCATACCGTTAGAAACAAACAACCTTGTATTTTCACGATCCAGCACCAACCCGTTGGGTGAACTCCCTTCCTTTTTAAATGTTGCCCGATACATGCCAACTGGTATTTGCTCGGTAACCTGATCATTCCTTGTGTTGATCACTGTCACGTCGTCACTATTTCCATTGCTGACATAGACAAACTTTCCATCGGCTGATGATATGATCTCATTTGGATGAAGGCCTGAACTGATCTCTTTCAACACCCTGCCTGAACCTGCATCAAAAACAGAAACCGTTCCCTCTGCAGTGGCACCCGTTGTCTTGTCCGTATACGCAAGCCCCCAAGGCACACCGGCTGTAACCCTCGATGAATCGGTGACCTGAGGTCCGCCCCAATTGGTGACATAAACTTTGTCTTTCACCATTACCACACCAAATGGCGCAACGCCGGTCTTTGCGCGCCAGATTTCTTTTTTATCTGACCACCTTAGTTTAACCACTTCATCGGTACCGTTCAGGACCACATAAATGTAATTCTCCGTGGCGCCTTTCTCGAGATACACTTCATTTGGAATAGGCGACTGCAATTTATTTTGCGATGCCAATGGCTTTCCTTCAACCCTACTGATCTTTCCATTCCATTCCGCAGAAACCAGGAAACCCGTCTTGTCCTTTGATGCGCACCACACTATCCATGTCTTCCCATCTTGTATAAATGATTTGACACCGGAATAGGTACTCACTGCATTCTTCCACTCACCGCTTTCCTTGCTGAATAGAAATCTGTCGATGATTTCTCCAGACAGTCTCATCACAACCAAGCCATACCTATCTTCCACCGCAAACAATGTAGTACCCGGGATCGATGTGATATCAAGTGCATGATTCTCCACAGATGGGTCCCCGAACCTGACTACCTTTCCCGCGCTTCTGATCATTCGATTGTAAGGCATCATTGGTTGGTTATCATGAAGGGTTAGACTGCCATAAGGATCCTGCCGCTTCAGGAATGAAGACAACTCAAGCACCTGATCCGTATTGATATAGTCTACACCAACATCCATTAAAAACTTCCAACCCGCTTCCGTATCCGGGTTTGCCCAGAAACGAAAAGGTTTTCCCCACTCATGTGCTAGTGCGATCGTTGCTTTGATCCTGACGGTATCAGGCATTTTTGTTTCGCGATCCCAATAGGAAGGATATGCATCACTTATCAGCGCAATTTTCTTCAGTTGCTCCGGAAGGTATTTCTCCCAGGGTCTGCCATCGAATTGTATATAATCAGGATAAGAAGTATATGTCTCCGGGGAGGGTCTGTTCCCGCTGATGACAAATGATACAAGACCAGAATTTACCAGCTTCGGGAATGCACTCAATTGTGATACAATGGCATCCAGCGTAGATCGGGCCTCTGTTTTGATATCGATGAGCAGCTGGAGCTTTCTCAGGGTTCCTGATGAATGCAAGCTATTGATCTTATCCAGATAAAGTGTGGCGAGGGTTCTGGATTCATTCAGGTCTTTCGCATCGTGGCCTACCAGCAATTTGCCTTTACGCAGATGTACATCTACTTCTATCGATGAAAACCCTGCCTGGTATGCGCCGTCAAAAGGCTGCTGATGCTGATAGTCGTTGTGCGCGTGCGACAAAATTCCTAATAACGGTTGTGCATAACCGTAAAACTGCAGGCATAGCAATGCCATCAGTGAAATGATCCACTTTTTCATGTGTTGGTAAAGTAACGATCGTTTGAATTCAACAATGTTGTGTAATGATTAACGAATGGTTATCTGATTGTTTACTGCATATATATGGAATGTTTTTCATTCAATTTCGCAGCAGAAAACTAAAACTAATGCTCAAAGACAAATTAAAGAGGCTCATGTTGCCTTTCGTGTTGATTGTGCTGATCTCCGGATTCAGTCAGGCAAAAGACAACGAAAACGCTCCTGTACCAGGATGGTATGGTGCAGTCGACAAACTGATCACCGGAAAGATCACACAACAGGGAGGCTCGCCACTGGCAGGTGCTACTGTTACTGCAAAGTCATCAGGTGCAAGTACAACCTCTGATGCAAATGGTAATTTTTCCATCAGTGTAAAAGACGACAATGATATTTTGATCATATCCTTTGTTGGTTTTGCAACAAGGGAAGTGCCCGTATCACAGGCTTCCAACATTGTGCTTGTTTCCGCAACAAATGACCTGACCAATGTTGTAGTAGTGGGATATGGATCGCAGAACAAGCGAGATGTTACCGGCGCGGTAAAATCCGTAAAGGCAGAATCTTTCAACAAAGGCATTATCCTCGGCCCTGAACAATTGATCCAGGGTAAGGTGGCAGGTGTAAATGTTACATCCGCGAGTGGTGAGCCCGGCGGCGCGCAGAGCATTACGATACGCGGCCCCGGTGGCGTAAGAACCGGAAGCACGCCACTGTTTGTGATCGATGGTCTACCATTGGATAATTCAAGTACCGGCGGTGGCAACCCGCTAAACTTCATAAACCCGCAGGACATCGAGGCCATCGATGTGTTAAAAGACGCATCCGCGACGGCGATCTACGGATCACGCGGAGCTAACGGCGTCATCCTGATCACTACAAAAAGAGGTAAGGCAGGTGTACCAACGATGACGTACAGCCTTGCACTTGGTAGTTCAACCATGGCAAATCCGATTGCCGTATTTACAGCGGATGAATACCGTCAACAAGTAAAGTCCCTCGGCGGTACCTTGGTAGACAAAGGTGCAAATACAGACTGGCAAAAGGTTATCTCCAGAACAGCTTTCACGCAGGACCACAACCTGTCCTTCAGCGGTGGTGCCAACGCACTCACTTACTATGCGGCGTTCAATATGCAAAGGCAGCAGGGTATTATCAAGAACAGTGATCTCAATAGGTATAGCGGCAGGTTCAATGTCACCCAAAAATTACTGGACAATCGGTTGACCATCGAAGCCAACCTGAATGTGGCAAATACTTACAATCTCCGTCCACCGGTCTCTTCAGTGATTGGTGATGCATTGTCTAACAATCCTACCTATCCTTCAGATTCAGC
>JBKCVJ010000106.1:0-8865 GCA_046317915.1 Sphingobacteriales bacterium | reverse complement strand
ACGGGCGACCAGTCTGCGTTGCGCATTTCCAGTGTGTAGTAATAATACTTCACATCGGCATCCATATCGTCGAAATGCAGCTCCAGCTGCTGTGTAGTGCCGAGTTCCATAATGGGATAGGTAGCCTGGTCACCGAAGCGGAACAGCTTGATCGTACGAATACTCTTCATGTAGGTCTGGTCCGGTTCTCTTTGTGCCAGCACCAAAGAGGAGATCGATAAAAACAGGAGCGCCATCAGTCCACTACGCATCGAAAATGGTTTATCTTCACAAATTAACTAAATAAGGATTTCTGAACCTCCCCTATTTCATAGCCAGAAGAATTGCCTTTAACGAACAGCATTCGTTTTCCCGGTTCATCATCCGCCTTTCCGTTGTTGCCACGGTCATCAGCGTGGCTTCGATGGTGATCTCCCTGAGTTTTGTCAATGGCTTTCAGAAGGTGGTGAGTGAGAAAGTATTCAGTTTCTGGGGGCATGTGCGCGTGCAGCATTTCGAACCATTCAAGGTCAGTATTGCCGAAGAATACCCCATTCTCAGGAATGATACCGCTGAGAACCTCATGCGTACCAACAAAGATGTTAAATACGTTCAGGCCTTCGCTACAAAATCGGCGATTCTTCGGTCTACGGAAACCATTGAAGGCATCCTGTTCAAAGGGGTGGAAAAAGATTATCATTTCGATGGGGTGGAGCCCTTCCGGGTGAAAGGCAAATGGCCCGTGATTGGAGACAGCAGTGGCTACAGCACGGAGATCATGATCTCGCAATACATTGCCGATCAATTAAAACTCGATGTGGGGCAGCAGGTCATCATTTATTTCATCCAGGAAGGACAGGAACAACCGCGCACAAGAAAACTAACGATATCAGGAATCTACAAGACGGGGATCGAGGTGTATGACCGAACCTATGTCATTGGCGATATGGGACTGATCCAACGACTGAACAACTGGCAGCCCGGCACCATTGGCGGGTATGAGTTGGTGTTGCATGATTACAACAGGATGGACAAAGTAAGCGAGCAGATCTATGCTGAACTGCCCATTGGGTGGGACAGCAGGACCCTGCGAGAGATCTATCCTGAGATCTTCGACTGGCTCAATCTGCAGAATACCAATAAATACATCCTGATCTCTGTGATGACAGCGGTAGCCGTGATCAATCTCATCACTTGTCTGATCATTTTGGTCTTGGAAAGAACCCGGATGATCGGCGTGCTAAAAGCCCTCGGGAGCACCAACTGGACCATTCAACAGATCTTCATCACGCAGGGCGCTTACATAACCATTCTAGGCGTATTTCTGGGATTGCTGATGGGGCTCGGACTGAGCTACCTCCAATTGAAAACGGGATTCATCAAATTGAACGAGGAAGCGTATTATATGACCGTTGCGCCGGTAGACATCATCTGGTGGCAGGTGGCGCTGGTATCGATCGTCACATTCCTGGTGTGTTTCCTCATCCTGATGATCCCTTCCTTCATCAGTCATCGAATCAATCCTTCCAAAGCCGTTCAATTCAGGTAGTCAGTGCATAGAGCATGATGCCTGTTGCTACCGCTGCATTCAGTGACTCTGCCTCTCCGTGACGAGGGATCAGCCAGCGTTGGGTTGCCATGGCCTGCAATGCAGGGCGAATGCCGGCGGATTCATTGCCGATGATAACCACGAGATCCTTTCCCGGACGGCCGGGTTTCATCGGTTCACCGTCAAGGCTGGTGGCCAATACGGGAATATCCTTCAACTGCGCCACCCATTCCATAATATCTTCATAAAAAACAGGCATGCGGAAAATACTTCCCATGGTGGATTGGATCACCTTTGGATTGTAACAATCAACCGTGCCTTCACTGCAAATGATCTGTTGAACGCCAAACCATTCAGCTGTGCGGATGATGGTTCCCATGTTACCCGGATCCTGAATGGTATCCAGTACCAGCGTAATGCCACTTACCGCTGCAGGCCTCTGCTGCACTGGCTTTCGGAGGATCGCTAAAGCCGGGGAAGCTGTACTGAGGGACGATATCTTCTCCATCTCAAAAGCAGGTACTTCGGTGATGGGAATGGTTGAAACATCCATTTCAGTGATCCAGGAAGACAACGCATAGATCTGTTCAATGTCTGCACGCGCATGAAGGATGGCTTCCGAAACCAGCTTCGGTCCTTCCACAATAAAGCGGCCGTGTTCATCCCTGAATTTTTTATGGGATAAAGATTGGATATATTTGACCTGCGTTTTACTCAGCATTGGTGAAGCTTAATCATAATGTATACATATTACTTATCCTTGGGGTGTTGCTGACCGCATATCCATCCTGCACAGTGGTAAAGCAATACCCCAAAGACAAGCCCTTCCTCTTCGAAAATACTGTAAATATCAAGGGCGATGTCCCCAAAGATAAAAAGCCGGATTATACCGCGGATCTGATGACCCAGTTGGAGGACAGTGCAAAGGTAAATGAGAATACCGAGCTGCCCTGGCCGAAAGCACCCTGGGTAATTCCGGTGAATGTTATCAAGAGACCACCCGTATTTGATTCAGTGGCCACTTTGCAAAGCGCAGTGAACATGCGCAACTACATGGTGAGCAAAGGCTACCGGCGGGCGTTTGTGGCGTTTGATAGTTCCTTTAAAATTTCTGACGATCAGCAGCGCGTGAAAGTAAGTTACACGGTAGATGCCGGAAAGATTTATACCATCGATTCCATAGCATTCGTTTTTCCAGATTCCAACCTGAATGCAATCGTAAAAGCACATGAAGGCAAATCGTTTTTAAAGAAAGGAGACGCCTTTGATTATGATAGGGTGGATCAGGAACTCAACAGGTTGATCAATTTGTTCAAAAACAATGGCTACTATCGGATCACCCGGGACGAGGTGGTGGTGGAGGCTGACTCCAGTTTTGCAGAACTCATCGATCCTACCATCGATCCATTTGAATACATCCGGAGACTTGCAGAGATTGAAGCCAGAAGAAAAGATAATCCGATGGTGGATCTTTATGTACGGCAAGTAAGATCAAAAGATACCAGCAGGCTACAACAATATCATATCGGGCAGGTAACAGTGATCCCGGATTCTCCACCGGATCTGGACGAGATGGATATTTTTGATACGGTTGAAACATTCATCAACAATTATAAGATCATCTCCTTCCAAAATACATTCAAGCCGAATTTTGTGGTGCGGCAAATAGAATTAAGACCTGGCGAACTCTACAGCCAGGATAATTTTATCCGCACCCAGGCCAACTTCAACCGGCTTGGCGCCTGGCAAAGCCAGAACCTGATCACACGTGTTGACGATTCAACTAAAAATATTGACTTTATTCTGCGGCTTATTCCTGCCAAAAAGCAATTCTTCAGTGTGGACCTTGAGGGAAGCAGTGTGCTCAATACCTCGCAACTTGTTCTTGTTGGTTCTGGAAAAATTGGTCTTGCGGTAAACTTCCGTCTTCGTAACAGAAACATTGGGAAGAGAGCCATTCAACTGGAAAACAACATCCGCACAGGTATTGAGTTTAATGATTTTTCACAGATTCTCTCTGGTGAAATCACCCTGGGCAACAGGCTAACCATTCCATGGCTAATGACGCCATTTAGTGAAGGTTTCGAAAAGAAATTCCAAAGTGCAAAAACCATTGTAACGGCTGATATCTCTTATATAGATCGTTTTCAATACTACAGGCTTAGGACCTTTAATACATTTTTTGGATACGAATGGAAACCCAAGCCAAATATTACCTGGCAGTTCAAGCCGCTCAATATAGAGCTCACAAGAATCACAACTTATCAAGCATTTACAGAAGCGATTGAACAGAATCCCTTGCTCGAGTACACATACAATAGCGGCCTTGTGATTGGCTCCAATGTAGCCTACGTAAGAAACTTTAGCAACCCTGGTTCCAGGAATGTCAATATGCTGCGTTTATATGGGGAAGAATCTGGTTTGATCCTGGGTACAATGTTTCCCCAACTCACCGAAGAGAAAAAGATTCTGTCTGACCTCTATCGATTTGTAAAATTTGACGTAGACTTCCGCCATTACAGAAACTGGAAAAAAACCAGTTTTGTATTCCGGGGATTCGCCGGTGCGGGCCTTGCCATTCCTACGAAAAGCAGGCAAGGTGAAGTAACCTTACCATTTTTTAAAAGCTATTTTGGCGGTGGCCCCAACAGCATGCGGGGCTGGCAAATCAGGAAACTCGGGGTAGGATCTGACATCTATTTTGACACCCTGCAAAATGGCAGTTTCTCCGATAAGTATGCAGATATTCAATTAGAGGTAAATCTTGAATATCGATTCAATCTTTTCCGCATGTTTGGATTCTGGATGCGGGGTGCCGTATTTACAGATATTGGTAACATCTGGTATTGGAATGATGTAGATGGCGCCATGCCAAATGCTTCCTTTGAACTTTATCGACTTTACAGAGATTTGGCTGTATCATCTGGTGCGGGTGTAAGGATGGACTTCTCCTATTTTGTACTCAGGTTTGACTGGGGATTTCCATTGAAAGATCCGAGATATGGGCCAGACAAAGCGTCCACTACCGGATTCAATTCCTCCAGTAAAAATGGCTGGTTTGTAGACGGCGTATGGAACAAACCCACGTTCCAGTTTGCGATCGGGTATCCATTTTAGCTATTGGCTATTAGCTATTTCTACTTTGAGATTTTCCTCGAATTGGCCGATGGTCAGTGCATCGTCAACAGAGAAGGCGCCGATTTTTGTTCTGCGCAGCGAAGAGAGATAAGCGCCACAGCCAAGATGCGCGCCAAAATCATTGGCCAGACTTCGGATATACGTGCCCGTTGAGCAAACCACCCGGAAATAAACGAGAGGCGGTTCATAAGCAGTGATTTCAAAAGTATACATCGTAAGTTTCCTCGGCTCCAGTTTTACCTCGATTCCTTTTCGTGCCATTTTGTATACTGGCACACCGTCTTTCTTGATGGCTGAATGCGCGGGTGGCACTTGCATGATCTCACCTGTGAAAGGAATGGTGGCGGCGCGAAGCTGCTCCATGGTGATGTGGTCAAAAGGACGATGTTCAATGGGTTCAGATTCGAGATCATAGGTTGTGGTAACCGCACCTAATGTAAAGCTGCCCGTATATTCTTTTTCCTGGGCCATGTATTCATTGATCTTCTTGGTGAATTTGCCTGTACAGATGATGAGCAAACCCGTTGCCAGAGGATCCAGGGTGCCGGCATGCCCCACCTTACTGACCCTGGTCAAATTTCTGACCTTTTTCACTGCGTCAAAAGAGGTCCACTCCAGTGGCTTATCAATCAATAAAACCTTGCCATTCAGGTATTCTTCCTGCCAATTCATCAAGTGAGGTTATTATGTTATTGGGTTATTGGGTTATTGGGTTATTGGAATAACAAATAACTCCTAACCAATAACCGATTCGTCCGGCGAAGTTACCTTAATTTTGCGCTTTAATATCTATGAGCCTGATTCAGCATCGTGATGAACAAGTGAGGTTCCAGCAACAGCTGGACAATGCACGTAATTATGTTCTGCCGTTCATTGAGCAAGCCCTTCCTATTGTACCCGGACTGCATGTACTGGACATCGGCTGCGGTGACGGTGGCGTGCTGGTGCCTTTCCTGGAAAAAGGCTGTACCGGAACAGGGATTGAACTGGACCTGATGAAGGCCGAGATCGCTAAAAAAATGCTGGGCGAATTCATTGCGAAAGGCCAGTGTGAGATCGTGAACCAGAATATCTACGAAGAACAAGCCCTGATCGATTACCAGGGAAAATTTGACCTAATCATTTTGAAAGATGTGGTGGAGCATATCCCGGACCAGGAGAAATTCATTCCATACCTCCAAAAATTTCTCAAGCCCGGCGGACATATCTTTTTTGGCTTCCCACCCTGGTATATGCCACACGGCGGCCACCAGCAGGTTTGCCAGAATAAATTCCTCTCTGTGTTGCCCTGGTTCCATTTGCTGCCGGTTCCATTGTACCGCGGAATCCTCCGCATCGGCGGTGAGTCAGAACCCGTGATCAAGGAACTATTGGAAATCAAAGACACCGGTATATCCATTGAACGTTTTGAGCGGATCGCCCTGAAAAGCGGTTATACGATACCGTTAAAGACGCACTACCTCGTGAATCCCATCTACCAATACAAATTTGGCTGGAAACCGCGTAAGCAGGCAGCACTTATCAGCGCTATTCCATGGTTTAGGGACGTGGTTACTACCTGTGTGTATTACATCATTAAGTACTAATGCGGCAATTTGCCAATGCGGCAGTGCGGCAATGTTGGAAGGCGCGCCTTGCGTTGCGGCGCGCCAGCAGTTACTCCGCGTGATTCTGCGCAGGCCGGCAATGCCCGGTGCCCAATGCCCATTGCCTCGCGAAGCGACTGCCGCATTGCCGCACTAGCAAATTGCCGCATTTACAACAGCTGTCTTGCTTTGATCTCCAAATATTTATTCACCGTATCAATCGTAAGATTCTGAGGGGTAGTAAGAACAGAAAGAATACCATGCTGCTGCAACTCGCGCACAATTTGTTTCTTCTCGAAAACAAATTTCTCGGCAATGGTTTTCACATAAATATCCTCGAGGTTGTTAGCAGGTTTATGAATGATCTCATCCAGGCCAGCATTCTCAAAAAAGACGACCAGCAAAAGATGCTGTTGCGCGATCCGGCGTAAGAAGCGCAGCTGCCGCTGCAGGGCCTGCATAGACTCAAAATTGGTGAACAGGATCAGCAAACTGCGCTGGTTCACTTTGTTCCTGATAGTGGCATATAATTTCTCAAAATCACTTTCCAGGTATCTTGTTTTTTGCCGGTAAAGGTGTTCCAGGATCAGGTTCATCTGCACTTGCTTTTTTGCCGCCGGAACAATACCAGCGATCTCTTCGGCAAATGAAATGATCCCGGCTTTATCTTGCTTTAACAAAGCCGTATTAGATAAAACCAAACTAGCATTGATCGCATAGTCCAACAGGCTCATGCCATCAAAAGGCATTTTCATCACGCGGCTCTTGTCTATTAAGCAATATACCTGTTGGCTTTTCTCATCGGTATATGCATTCACCATCAGTTGATGACGCCTGGCGGTGGCTTTCCAGTTGATCGTGCGGATATCATCGCCCTTCACATAATCCCGGATCTGCTCAAACTCCATACTGTGGCCGATCTTACGGATCTTCTTGACGCCAATTTCGGAAAGGCGGTTGCTGATGGCCAGCAATTGATACTTTCGCATCTGAAGAAAAGAAGGATACACCGGAACGGATTTATCGGCATCAAACTTATATCGGCGCATCACCAGCCCGAGGCCCGTGAATGCAAAAACATTAATCGTCCCAAAAATGTATTCACCCCGTTTTACGGGTCGTAAAAAATACTGCCACTCCGTTTCTGCTCCGGGTGCAAGCCTGGATTCAAACCAGCTGTCGCGTTTCTGGAATTGTATGGGCAGCTCATCGATCACCCCAAAATGTGCAGGGAAAGAATACCTGTTTTCAAGGAATACTCTTACTAGATTTTGGTCGCCATTGCTGAATCGTTCACCGGTTAACCGCTGCGCGAAAACACCATTACGGGAATACAACATGGCGATATCCACAACAAACGCGATTAAAAGACCTGCCAGCCCCGCAGTTGGAAATGGCGACAAATGGGGCAGAAAAAAACTGATCACAAACAAACTGGCGATCACTGCCAGAATGATGAACAGTCGTTTACGCAGGTATAGTTGCCGGATCAATTTCATTAACGTGGGATCTCGATGCTTTTAATAAATCCTTGAATCACTTCATCCGTAGTGATGCCTTCCATTTCCTTCTCTGGGGTAAGGAGCAAGCGATGCCGCAACACGGCAGGTACCACAAACACGATATCATCGGGCGTTACAAAATCCCTGCCCGCCATACCTGCGATGGCTTTGGATGCCATCATGATGGCCAATGAGGCACGCGGTGAAGCACCCAGGAAAACCGATTTACTGTTACGGGTTTCCTGTACAAGCGCCGCAATAAAACGCACCAGTTTCTCCTCTACGTGAATGCTGCGGATCTGCGACTGAAGTGCCACGATATCTAATGCCGTGAGTAATTTTTGCACTTGTGCCAATTGATCCTGTTGAAGGGTTTTGTCGTTCAAGCGAAGGATATTAACCTCTTCCTCCAGGTTTGGATAAGGCACGTTGATCTTGAACAGGAAACGATCCAACTGCGCTTCAGGCAATCGATATGTACCTTCATGTTCAACAGGATTTTGCGTTGCCACCACCATGAATGGTGCCTGCATCGGATGTGTTTTTCCATCGATGGTTACCTGGCGTTCTTCCATCACTTCAAACAGTGAGCTCTGTGTTTTGGCGGGCGAACGATTGATCTCATCGATCAAAACCATACTGCTGAAAATGGGACCTGGTCTGAATTCAAATGCGGAACTGCGGGGATCAAATACCGATGTACCCAATACATCACTGGGCATTAGGTCAGGTGTGAACTGTATCCTGGAAAAGGGAATGTCGAGGCATCTGGCCAGCAGTTTGGCGGTCAACGTCTTTGCAACACCGGGCACTCCTTCTATGAGGATATGGCCGTTACTCAGCAATCCGGCAATCATCAGGTCCACCATCTGGTGTTGACCCACAATAACTTTAGCCACTTCTTCCCTGATGGCCACTACTGCCCTATGAAGGCCTGATAAATCTGTACGGTGCTGAAACAATTGTTCGTCGCTCATTGGTTTGCGTATTTATGGAAGTCCTGAATATATGTATTTAAGGAAAGCAAATGTTGGTCGCTGATCTGCTCTTCACTCCGTACCATCCTGATCAATGCCATCATGCGTAGCGCCTCGTCTTCGGGCATGCCCGT
>JBKCVJ010000105.1:0-4448 GCA_046317915.1 Sphingobacteriales bacterium | reverse complement strand
GAAGATAGGTACAGCTCCATGGCTAGCGCCGGTATCTGCCCCTGCTATGTTGATGCAGGATCCGCTTAAACTTGGAGCGCATGAAGACGATGACCAGGTTGATTTTTACATGGAACGCAATGTGCCCTGGATGTTATCGAGGCTTGGTCCGGCCGCCGTTACGGCAGATGTGAATGGCGACGGTCTGGAGGATCTGTATGTATCTGGTACGCTCAAGAAGCCTGGTCAGCTGTATATCCAGCGCAACGGACAGTTTATTCCTGATGCGGGATTGTCAATACAACTAAAAGGGTTTGAAGATATCTCTGCCGTGTTTTTTGATGCCGATGGCGATGGTGATCAGGACCTGATGCTCGGCGCCGGAGGCAACAATCGTCCTTCTTTCAGCAAGGAAATGCAGAACAGGCTTTTTCTGAATGATGGTAAGGGAAGATTCAATCCGTCATCAGCACCTTTGCCCAAAAACATGGGTAATACGAGTGTATTGCTTGCACGAGATATTGATGGTGACGGGGATCTGGATGTATTTGCCGGCAGCAGATCCATGCCAATAAATTATGGTGCATTGCCGCAGCAGATGGTCTATGTAAACCAAGGGAAAGGTGAATTCACAGCGATGACTAAAGAGCAGCTAGGCCCTTTGTTCAACGCCGGAATGATCAGCAGTGCTGCTTTTTTATCAACCGGAGAACTGATTGTGGCAGGAGAGTGGATGGAAGTCTCTCGTTATAAGTTTGAAGGTGGAAGGTGGAAGGTAGAAGAGGCCATTACTAAAGGTATGGGCTGGTGGCAAACCGTTACGGCTGCTGATCTTGATGGGGATGGAGATGAAGATCTCATACTCGGAAATCTCGGCAGCAATTTTTACCTGAAACCAGATTCCGGACATCCGGTCAAATTGTGGGTGAATGATTTCAGTAACAATGTGATCCCGGAGAAAATACTCACGCGTACGCTCCAGCAAAAAGATATGCCCGTATTTCTGAAGCGGGAGGTGACGGACCAGATCCCGATCCTGAAGAAACAAAACCTGAAGCACCAGGACTATGCCATTAAATCAATGCAGGAGCTGTTTCCTGAAAACCTGATCAAGGCAAGCGATGTACGGGTTGCCAATGATGCACATTCATACATTGCATGGAACGAAGGGCAGGGCAAGTTTACCATTTCTGCATTGCCCACCATTGTTCAGCTGTCTTCCCTGAATGCCGTGCTTGCGAAAGATGTGAATGGGGATGGCAAAGTTGACCTGGTACTGGGCGGTAATCTCACTTCTTTCCAACCCCAGTTTTCAAGAATCGATGCCAGCTATGGCCAGGTATTGATCAACAAAGGAAACAGGCAATGGGAGGCACTGGGTATGCAACAATCGGGATTGGATGTTCCACGCGAGACCCGTGTGATCAGGCAGGTCAAGCTAGGCAATCAAGAGCTGATCATATTCTTCCTTAATCATGGGCAGCCAATAACGTATCAATTAAGGGGCAAATGAAAGGCGTTGTGAGCTACAGGTTATTGGTTATTGGGTTATTGCTTATGCTTGGCTGCAGGCAGGAGCAGGTGCAGGCTCCGTTGTTTGAGTTGCTCGACTCATCTGTAACAGGTATTGGTTTTGCCAACAAACTTACTCCGGATGCTTCCCTGAATATGTTGAAGTACATGTACTTCTACAATGGTGCCGGCGTGGGTGCGGGAGACCTGAATAATGACGGCAAAATAGACCTGTACTTTGCAGCGAACCAGGAAGGGGACCGGTTGTACCTCAACAAAGGCGGTTTTAAGTTTGAAGATGTTACCCGGGCTGCAGGTGTTCCCATGGATAAAGGTTGGTCAACAGGAGTATCTATTGTAGACATCAATAACGATGGCATGCTGGATATTTATGTTTGTCGCGTTGGCAACTATGCATCCCTAAAGAATCATAACCTGTTGTTGGTTTGTCAAACTATTGGGAAAGACGGGATACCCGTCTACAAAGATGAATCCCAACAACGTGGCCTTGCATTCTCCGGATTCAGCACACAGGCTGCATTCCTGGATTATGATAAAGACGGAGACCTTGATATGTATCTCTTAAACCATTCCCTTCGGTACAATAGCACTTTCAGGCCAAGGGATCAGTTCATGAATAGTTACGACAGTTTATCCGGAGACAGGCTCTATCAAAATAGTGGAGGAATGTTTACGGATATAACAAGGCAGTCTGGGATCAACAGTTCAAACATTGGCTATGGCCTCGGTATTTGTGTGACGGATATTAATCACGATGGATGGCCAGATATTTATGTTTCCAATGACTTTCATGAAAACGACTATCTCTATATCAATCAAAAGAACGGGCGTTTCATTGATGAGTTGAATGACAGGATAGATCATACCAGCCAGTTTTCTATGGGCGTTGATATTGCAGACATCAACAATGATCTTCAACCGGAGATCATAACGCTGGATATGCTTCCTGAGGATCCGTACATCCTGAAAAGATCTTTGGGCGATGATGAGTACAATCTCTATCTGATGAAACTGAAGTATGGATACAATCATCAGTTTACCCGGAACAACCTGCAACTGAATAGAGGCGATGGTTATTTTTCTGAGATCGGATTTTATGCGAATGTTGCGGCAACAGACTGGAGTTGGTCTGCGCTCTGGGTAGACTTTAATAATGACGGGAACAAGGATCTGTTCATTTCAAATGGTATTCCCAAGCGGCTGAATGATATCGACTATGTCAATTATATTTCCAATGAAAGCATTCAGGAAAAGATCCGGAAAGATCAGATGCGCAAAGAAGACTTTGCATTCATCGATCAATTTCCTGAGATCAAGCTGCCGAATAAATTTCTGGTGAATGGATCGGCGCTAAGGTTTGAAGATGAGGGGTTGAGGGTCAAGGGTGACAGGCCGAGTTTTTCTAACGGTGCCGCCTATGCGGATCTGGACAATGATGGGGATCTTGATCTCATTGTCAATAATATCCAGGATGCGGCTTTTATTTATCAAAATCAATCTTCAGGCAATCGTTCTGTTACCGTGGTTCCGGTTGGAGAACCCGGCAACCGGAATGCTTTAGGTACTCGCATACTCGCGTATAAGAGAGACACCGTGCAGTTGTACGAGAAGCAGGCCGTCAGGGGGTTTCAAAGCAGTATGGAAGTGCCGCTGGTGATTGGAATGGGTACATCAGATGCCGATTCTCTATTGGTTGTTTGGCCAGACCAGACCTATGAGCGATGGATACCATCGGGAGCGGTATCATGGAAGCCTGTTTGGAGAGAGGGACTGCCTGTTTTTCCAGTTGGAAGGTGGAGGGTGGAAGGTGGAAGGGCGTTTCATGATGATGCTGCTCAATTGGGACTCTTGTATACGCACAAAGAAAATGACTATGTGGAGTTTAACCGGGAGCCTTTGCTTCCGCATATGTTGTCTACGGAGGGCCCGGCGCTGGCTGTTGGTGATTTGAACAATGATGGAATGGATGATGTGTTTGTTGGCGGTGCAAGGGGTAAGAAAGCCGGATTATTTGTTCAGCGTGCAGATGGTGTTTTTGTGCCATGGCAATCTGAAGTATTGAACGCAGATAGTCTGTATGAAGATGTGGATGCGATCTGGAACGATGTAAATAGTGATGGCTGGAAGGATCTTGTAGTGGTGAGCGGTGGCAATGAATATTATGGAGCTGATAGTCTTAAATGGCCAAGGGTGTATATCAATAACGAAGGAAAGACATTTACAAAGACACATATAAAAGGGGTTGCTTCCACATTGTCTTGTGTGGTTCCGATGGACATCAATAATGATGGTAAAACGGACTTGTTTTTCGGAGGCCGTGCCATCAGTTTTGCCTACGGAGCGGTACCCACTTCATACCTGATGCAGAACGATGGTAAAGGAGGATTCTGGGATGTAGCGGCGGGATCTGCACCCGGGCTAGCGCAGATTGGTTTTGTGAAGGGGGCAACATCAACCGATCTGGATGGCGATAAAGACCAGGATCTTGTATTGGCATTGGAGTGGGGTGGCGTGGTTGCGTTTATCAAAGATGGCGCAGTGTTTCGTCAACAAACTTTATTGCCTACAAAGGGGTGGTGGAGTTTCGTGAAGGCCGCAGACCTTGACGGAGATGGTGACGTGGATTTAGTAGTTGGCAACCAGGGGGAGAATTCCAGGGTAAGGCCTACCCTTCAGGAACCTGTGCGGATGTATTATGATGATTTTGATGGCAATGGGTTGAAAGAACAGTTCATCACGTATTACCTCCGTGGCGAGGAGATTCCTTTTGCCAATAAAAGTGAGTTGGATAAACAGATGCCCGGGTTGAAGAAACGCTTTTTGTATGCAGAGCAGTTTGCGAAATCGCCTGTTGATAAGATCATAGATCGTGCATTGTTAAATAAGGCTCCGGTTTTTACTGCAGAAACTTTTTCCAATGCGATCCTGATCAATGA
>JBKCVJ010000104.1:0-9499 GCA_046317915.1 Sphingobacteriales bacterium | reverse complement strand
AGATATCTGTAAAGTCGGCATCATCCCAAAGAAATACATGATATTCTTTGGTATGGTGATCATATGTAATGACCGATTGGCCCGGGAAATTTTCAGTGGGGTAGATCATCAACGCGAGTGGACAATCATAGCGGGATGTTTCCAGGTAAGCGAAATACAGGTTGTGCACGAGGCATGCGATCATCTCTTTTGCATCAAGGAATTTTGCGAGGAGGCTAAGTTCCTGTGCGAGGTGCTCTAAAGGTGAATCTTCCTGCCGGTATGCTTCAATTGGCAGCCAGGTTTGTTTGGGCATATCCAGGAACTCCAGTGATGCCGGATGAAATTTCAGTTTGTAATCAAAACTGGTATGACCAGGTGCAAAGTACCCGGGATAATAATAATCCAGCCCTTTTTCAATACAGTACGCATACTTCAGCATTGTGGTGTATTTGCCGATGCTGAAACTGCTGTAAGACGGTTCAAAATAACTCACAATGCCCATGGCTGTATGATGGCCGAGATCAAAGAACCCTGCGCCAATGAGTTTATTACCGTTGTACACATTGATTTGCAGGGTGTTGAAGAGGTTATGATCGGTATCTCCATATAAGATGGACTCCAGTGAATCCGGAAAGCCCGATGGTTTGCTTTCCCGATACGCCTGATAGAGCAGTTCATGTTCAGGGGTAGGGTGAAAGTCTGTGATCTCTGCACGGAAACGATTGTCTTTCTGCAGTTTGCGAAACCATTTGGGGAACTGGAAATCTGCGAGCCGATGCCTGAGCCAGATGGCATCATAGAATTCAAGGCCCATTTGCAGAAACTCTGTAGTAAACACGTACTGTTTCATCCTGAACCAGCCGTTCAGCAGATAATGATCCAGCTCATCGCCATTGATGTGTTCAAGTATGCGTTTGGCCTTGTACATGATGCTTCGTTAAGGTAACAAATTGACTGTTAATGCAATGCAGTAGTCATCAACCGTTATGTATCAACTTTTAATGGTGGAAGCACGGATTCAGTCATCGTACAATTACTATACTTTATCGAATTAACACCCCGGCACATACGAAAAATACGAATTATGAGTTTCTTAATAGCATAATCTCAATCTAATCTAATCCTAAGAAATGAATCAAATGTCGATCAATCAGCAACTCAGCGCCATCTGGCAACTGCTGGTCAATAATTTCGAGTACGGCGCAAGTGTGGAAGAGATCAGTGCGGCCCTGCCTTTTGAACTGGAGCGCAGAACGCTGCAGAGAAGACTGGACCTGTTGAAAGAGCAGGGTGCAGTAAATATGATTGGTAAGACGAAGTCTACCCGGTATATCGCCGCGGTGAATGAGTATCGCCCCCGCCCAAAAATTTCGGAAGCACCTACAGTTTCAATAACCCTGTCAGGTCCTGCAAACCTAGCCTTGCAGGCCCTTTCCCAACCCCTCGCATTGCGGAACCCCGTGAATGTGAATGTATATTTCCTGGAATCTTATAGACCCAATATCGACAATTATTTTACCGATGCAGAGCGCAAGCAATTGCTGAGCATTGGTAAAACCAAGTTTACCGGTTATGGTGCAGGCGTTTATGCAAAAGGCGTGATGCATGCACTGGCAACTGACCTTGCTTATAACTCATGCAGGCTTGAAGGAAATGCGTACACGCATCAGGATGCAGAGCAGTTGTTTGTGAAAGGCGAGTTCAATGGATATGCTTCAGACATGGAGCATCAGATGATCCTCAACCATAAAGATGCGATTGATTTCCTGGTGAATAATGCACAGGATGCCAATTTTGACACCTATACGTTGTTGAACCTGCACGCACTGCTATCTAACAATATGTTGTTGGACGCCAGTCATGCCGGTCAGCTTCGCAGTTTACCTGTTTCATTAGACAATACAACATATATCCCTACAGCAAATGTGCGCCAGATTCAAGATCGATTTAATTTGATGTTGGAAAAAGCATCACAGATCACCGATCCTTTTGAGCAGTCGTTTTTCATCATGGTACAACTGCCTTACCTGGTTCCATTTGCCGATATGAATCTATCAGTAGCGAGGTTGGCGGCAAACATCCCGATGCTGAAGAAGAACTTGATGCCGATGTCTTTTCATGGAATGCCAATGGAGATTTTTCAACAGGCATTGTTGAGTGTGTATGAGCAGAACCGTGTGGATGTGATGAAAGATCTTTTCATGTTTGCCTATCAGCAGTCGTGTGAGCGGTATACGCATGTGAAACATCGTAATGGAGAGCCCGATCCTTTCCGTATCCAGTACAGGGAGCAGATCAGGACGGTTTTGTTTGATATTGTAACCGGAAATGTGCTGCCGGATGCAGCGGCTGTAACCATTGAACAGCATGCTTCTGCTATGCCTGCCTGTGATCAGCTTCGTTTTTTAGAACTGGTGGAGAAAGAACTGGAGGCCCTGCACGAGGGGAACATCGCGAGGTACTGGATCAGACCCGCAGAATTTATGGTGTGGAAAGCGAGCTGGGAGTCTGGCGAGAGCACCGGTATCATCGGTTCACGAGTAGACAGAATGAAACAGCTTATATCGACAGCCAATTAGTAATTCAAGAGCCCTTCATAAACCTTGGATCAGGTTTTTGTTTCGGAACGATAGTCTTAGGACTGTCGTTTTTTTTGTGCCATTGAAAAAAGGGAGAAGATAAAGGGAGAAGTGCGAAGCCCTACGTCCTATGCGACCTGCAACCTGCAACCTGATTCTCTCCTGTTTCTGTCACAATTGTGTTTTAATCAAGGTATCTTTGCGCTAATTCTGTCATGAAAATTATCACAAACCTTTATATCTATCCCATAAAAAGTCTCGGTGGCATCGAGGTGTGTGTCGCTAATGTGACTTCGCGTGGACTGGAGTTTGACCGCAGATGGATGTTGGTGGATGAGCACAACCAGTTTTTAACGCAAAGGAATTTTCCGAGGTTGGCACAATTGCGAACCTCCATTCAGGACAAGGATCTCTTGGTTCACGCTCTGTCAGATCCGAGTCATTCTGTCCGTTTTCCATTGATACCATTAAATGGAGAAACCATTCGCGTCACGGTTTGGGACGATGTCTGTGATGCCTGGGATGTGGACGGATCCGTGAATGTTTGGTTTTCCCGAATATTGGAAAGAAAAGTGAAACTGGTATTTATGCCTGATGATTCTATCCGCCCTGTTGATCCGCAATATGCGAAACAGGGCGATATCACCAGTTTTTCTGACGCGTATCCAATTTTGTTGATCGGGCAGTTGTCACTTGACGATCTGAATGCGCGATTGGAATCACCCGTTCCCATGGCTCGCTTTAGGCCAAATATCGTTTTCAGTGGTGGAGCGCCGTATGCAGAAGATGATATGCATCGATTTTCAATAAATAGCATTGATTTTCACGGCGTTAAACTTTGCGCGCGCTGTGTGATGACCACCATCGATCAAGAAAAAGCCGTTGTAGGCAAAGAACCTTTGCGCACACTTAGTCAATACCGTACTATTAACAGTAAGGTGATGTTTGGGCAGAATGTGCTTGTGGGAGGGGCGGGCATAATTCAGGTTGGAGACGCGATTTTGGAATCCTGAAATCTGGGAATCCTGAATTCAGGAATTAGGGTTTAGAGGGGTTAAAAACCAGGAAACAAAAAGCTTTTACACCACTGACGAATCCGGATTCATCGAGATAAAAATCCGGTGTGTGATGTCCGCCCGTTTTGATACCCGCGCTCGCGGGAGGCAATGCACCTAAACTAAAAAAGAAAGTAGGTGCTTTCTGACCATAAAACGAAAAATCTTCCGCAGCCGTGATCCAGGTACTTTCTTTCACCTTATCTGCACCTACGGCTTTGACCAAAGATGGAACGGATTTTTTCGTGAGTTCCGGATCATTGTAATTCACCAGGGTCTGGTTCACGATGGTGACTTCGCCGGTAGCGCCTGCACTTTCTGCGATTGATTTCACGACCCGTCGCATACTTTCGTGTGCCTTCAGTCGCATGTCTGCGTCAAGTGCCCGGATGGTTCCGCGCATTTCGGCCGTTTCGGGGATGATATTATTTCTCACGCCGGCATTGAATGCGCCTACGGTGATCACGAGCGGTGCTTTGATGAGATCTGCCTGTCGGCTCACGATGTGTTGCAAGCCTTCATAGATCTGAACCGATACGGCGATGGGATCGATGGCGCCCCAAGGTAATGCACCATGATTGCCCCTACCCTTCACCGTTATGGTAAAAAGATCTGACGAAGCCTGGTGTGCGCCGGACTTGTAGGAGATTTGTCCAACCGGCATTTCCGCGGCCATATGCAATCCATATACATAATCCAGTTTAGGATTGTCCATCGCACCTTCCTTGATCATGAGTGGCGCTCCTCCCTCTTCGCCATTCGGTGCACCCTCTTCTGCAGGTTGGAATAAGAAAACGATGGTACCCGGCACTTCTTTCTGCATGTTTTTTAGTGCGGTAGCCGTGGCCATCAGGATAGCAGTGTGTGCATCATGACCACAGGCATGCATTACGCCAACCTCTTGTCCGTTATAAGTTGATTTTACTTTTGACGCGAAAGGTACCGGGGTGCGTTCAACAATGGGAAGGGCATCGATGTCAGCCCGCAAACCCACGTTGGGTCCGGGTTTGCCGCCTTTCAGGATGGCCACAACGCCGGTCTTTGCAACCGGGTATCTGACTTCCAGCCCGATGGATTTAAGGTATTCCGCAATATATTTTCCGGTGTTGGTCTCCCTGTTGGAGAGCTCAGGGAACTCGTGAAAATGCCGGCGCCATTTGATCAGGTCTGATTCCGTTTGCTGAATGATCTCATTGAAATTTTTCGGCGTTTGCTGCGCGCTCGCGCAGAAAGACAATAGCAACAAAGACCAAAGCAGCATGCGAAATTTCATACCGGAGCAGTTTGCTGTAATTTAATTAGAATTCCATAACATCTGTGGGGTGATGTCAGAAAACTAATGGAGGAGGAATTACGCGCCCGACTTAATGTATTCAAGGTAATCTTCGGCATTATCGGTATTCATTTCAACCCACATCGGAAGGTGATCACTCATCTGGTAGGTCTTGAAGTCGTCAAACTCTTTTTGAGTAGCGATTCCCTTGTCATAATGTTTGTTGATTCTTTCCTGGTAAGTAGAGAGCTTGTCGAACACCGTATCGTAGAAATCGAAAATGCCGGCGTTTTTGAATTGAATATCCTGAAACCTGCTGTGGTAAAGAATCTGGTCATAGATCTTATCCCGCTTTACGTTTGTTCCGGTAAGATTGCTTTTCAGGATTGCATCAGGAATTTTAAAGTCTGAGGAGGTTGCTGCTTTATATGTGTCAGCAGTCTTATTCTCAATGTTGAAATCTCCCAGGATGAAGAGATTGTTGGATTGTTTCTTATCGATAAAATATTTCTTGCAAAAGCCAACAAGGGTTCCGATTTCTTTGACTCTTCGTTTGTATTCCGGACTGTTCTTGGATTCCTTTCCATAGTAAATGTGGGTGGTGCAGATGTCGAAATTCAGCCAGCCCGACTGAAAACGAATCACATAAGGAGCGCGTGCAAACTGGACGGTATTGCTTTTACCCGGAATGATGATTTGTCCTGCGATGTTCTTGAAACTGACGGTTCGTTTATCATACAAAAATGCGAGCCGCTCTTTGTTTCCAGACGTGCCTTCTGTGACAGTACTGATGAATACACCCCAGTCGTTGCCAAGCACACGAAGTACCCTGTTGAAATCGCCAAGATTATCCCTTACTTCTTGTATCGCCACTAGATCAAAACGTGAAATGATCTCCGCGATGTAGAAGATCGATTCCTCCATTCTTCCTCCATACTTTGTATTTCCCAGCTCACGAATGTTCCAGGTGCCCAGGATCAGGTTGCCGGTGAGTTTCTTTTCCGGGATGCCATTTGTTCTGCTGCTGAGCCTTTTCCGTAGTTTGATGATGTTGTCTATAACAATTTTTCTATGGGACGCATCATCGATGTAAAGGATATTTTCCTTGATCGGATTCAAATAGAAGTAGTTCATAACAGCATGTATTTCTGTTAAGCTACATCTTCCCATATCGGATTGCAATACTACGAACAGGGTAATACTAAACCCTAAACCCTACTCCCTAAACACCCTCCTCCCATCCACCACCGTCAGCACCACCTTGGTTTTGTAAATCTCCATCGGATCAATACTGAAAAGATCCTGAGACAGCATCACGAGGTCTGCGAGCATCCCGGGAAGTAGTTTTCCTTTGTGCTGGTCGTCAAAGGAGGCATACGCTGAACCGTAGGTATAGGCGCGAAGGGCTTCCGCAATGGGTAGTCTTTGCTCTGGTACCCAGCCCATGGGGGGCTCGCCCTTGATGGTGCGACGGTTAACGGCGCTGTGCAGGCCGCGCATCGGATCAAGGCTAATGCACGCGGGCCAATCGGCACCATAGACCAACCTCGCACCGTTGTTCAGCATGGATTTCCAGGCAAAAGAACGGGGGAGCCTTTCCGCACCAACAGCCTTGGCCCACACATCTACCGTTCCGGGATCCGCATGAATAGGCTGCATGGACGGTAATACTTTCAGGGTAGCAAAACGGGGAATGTCGGCCGCCAGCACTTGTTCAATATGTTCTATCCGATGCCTGCGATCACGCGGACCATTGGCCGCCGCCGCGGCCTCATAGGCATTGAGTACCTCGTGCACCGTACCGTCTCCAATGGCATGGGTATACAATTGAAAACCTTCCTTATCCAGCCTTGCTACGAGTTGTTTGTATTGGTCTAGCGGTATCGCATAGTGTTTTTCCTGCGCCTTATCGTTCACCGGAATATCGCTGTATGGATCGGTCATCACCGCCGTATGGCTTTCAATCACACCATCCAGCATGAATTTGATGGATCGTCCTTTGAGCCAAAGCGTGTCCCCGGGTTGATTTTTGTATTGTATGAAGGCCTGGATATCTTTCTCCGGTGTGGTTTCATCTACACTGAAGCCCATGGCAAAACGAAGCGTCATCTCTTTATTGGCCAAGAGGGTTTTGTAGAGTTCATATTCTTCCACATCGCCATTGGCATTTTGCACGCTGGTGATGCCGAGGGATGCTGCATACTTTAATCCCTGGCGGATGGAATTCAGTTTGTCTTCTCTTGAGGCCTTCGGTACCACATTGCCTACCAGTTCCTGCGCGCCTTCCAGCAAGGCTCCCGTGGGTTCTCCATTCGCATCTTTCACTACTTCGCCGAAACCTTTGTACACCGTGGATTTGTTGATGCCGGCCATTTCCAACGCCTTTGAATTAGCGAGACCTGTATGCCCATCATACGCGCGGATATAAACGGGCTTGTCGGGCACAAGGCTGTCTAAATATTTTTTATTCGGCATGCCGCCTGGGAAAAAACCATATTGCCATCCCCTGCCCGTTAGCCATGGTTTGGAAAGATTGTTCTTCGCGTATTCAAGGATCACAGTTTTCATTTCTGTGAGGCTGGTAGTACTTAGCAGATCGAGATTAGAGAGAATGGTGGAGCCGGATAAAAAATGAATATGCGCATCATTAAATCCCGGCGTGATGAGTTTGTTGCCCGCATCAATCACCTCCGTTGAATCGCCTTTCAGGGCAAGCATCTCTGCATCCGTACCCGTTGCAAGAATGGTATTGCCGCGGATGGCAATGGCCTGCACAAAACTGCTATCGGATTCACCCGTCCAAATCCGTGCATGGTGAATGATCAGATCTGCCTTGAGGGAATTGATTGATTGATTACAAGAAAGAATAGCAAAGAGAAGGACAAGTGAAAGAAAATATCTCATCATTTGATTTTAAGGGCGATGTTGATGGCGTTCTCCAGCGCGTCAATGGCTGCATTGGCGGCCTTCTGTGCAATGGATTTAGACATGATGGCGATGGAATGCAATTCAGACTGCAGGATCATCTTCTCGTCTTTCATCCTTTGCTCAAAAAACGATGCCTTGATCTGGTTGGTCAACCGAAGGCTCGCCAGCAACTCCAGCCTGCTTCTTCGGGTTTGAAGATAAGTGTTTGCATTTTCTTTCACCATTTTCCAATTGTCTTTCACCACATCTTTAATGGCTTTTAGCATTTGCGCCAGGGTTTCATCGATATCAAATGTCATGGGATTATTTTTTGCTGTTGATCTTTAAACTTCTTTCTGCGAGATACAGCGGTTTCCAGAGTCCGGCGAGTGTGGCCTGGTAAGCCATGATCTCCCCATCCGCTAGTGTGTTATTGTCTTTATGGTATTTCTTCGCTTCTGTGAATCCTTTCTTCAGGTTGTCTATGATCACCAGGAAGTCATCGTTCTTATTCCTTGCTTCATTCTTCAGCCGGATGGCGTTGATATCTGCTTCAATATCGGCATATCGTTCTTTGTAACTATCGTACCCTCTTTTCGCCGGTGCAGCATCTAGCAGATCGATATATAATTTATCCGTTGCCTTTGCTGTTTTGGCGATATCTTCTTCGAGTTTGGCACTATACTCGGGTACCAGCATCACGCGGCAGCTCAACAGAATGCTGATCCAAAGTGTTATAATAGTGATGCGTTTGATCATCGGAGGTATTTTACAGATCATATAATTTAGCAGTAATTATTTATTTTTCATAGGGATGCAGAATTTATTGGACAAAGACGGCATTGTGGAGTATTATGGCAGGGTGCTGGAAACGGCCGAGGCGGACCAGTTTATGGATCAGCTGATGACCGGGATCGAGTGGCGGAACGATGAGGCCTTTATCATGGGAAAGCATTTTATCACCAAGCGGAAGGTAGCCTGGTACGGCGAGAAGCCCTTTGAATACGCGTATTCCGGCACGGTAAAGCGGGCACTGTCCTGGACGCCGGCCTTGAAAGCGTTGAAGGAGCTTGCAGAAAAACAAAGCGGTGAAACCTATAATTCCTGTCTGCTCAATTTGTATCACGATGGCAATGAGGGCATGGCCTGGCACAGCGATGCAGAAAAGGACCTGAAAAGGGATGGCGCCATTGCCTCCCTGAGCTTTGGCGCAGAACGTAAGTTTTGCTTCAAACATAAGGCTGATGGGCACCGGATCGATGTCTTCCTGGAGCATGGCAGCTTATTGGTGATGCGGGGTGCCACGCAGCGGTTTTGGCTACACCGGTTACCGCCGACCAAAAAAATTAACATTCCGAGAGTGAATTTGACCTTTCGGACTATCATAGAATGAATTATTTTGAAGAGAGAATTAGTCTATGAAACACTTTTTACTTTTTACTATCTACTGCTTATTTATCAAAACCGCCGGGGCCCAGGGTCCTTTGTGGATCAACACGCGCTCCCTCAAGGTTTGTGACACCATCCAGTTTGAATGGGACGGCACAGCCATCGGAAAAGGATACAAGCTGGCCAGCCTGCATGTGTGGGTGGATGATATCAATGGTGGCACCCGCTGGAAATATCGATACCCGATCATCAACGGCAGAGCGTCTGGTTCATTGGAAATTCCTGCTACCATGAAGCCGGGTGCCTATGCATTT
>JBKCVJ010000103.1:0-4581 GCA_046317915.1 Sphingobacteriales bacterium | reverse complement strand
TCCTCGGCGCTGATAAATCCCACCCCTTTCGTACGATTAATAAATATGGTATTGAAGGTTACGAGTTCATCGTATTCATCGAGTTTATCCTTGAACTGTTGCAACAAGGCCTTTACACGCTTTTGAAAATTCGGATGCAGGTCAAACATCACCCCACCGGGCACCATATAGTTCATGGTCAGCCTGGCGCCGCAGGTTTCTTCCATGATCTCATTGATCATTTCTCTTTCCCTGAAGGCATGGAAGAATGGTGTGAAGGCACCGATGTCCATCGCCAATGCACCCCACCAAAGAATATGCGATGCCACACGGGTAAGTTCGCCCATCAACACACGGATCACTTCCGCACGCGCGGGAATCTCCACCTGCAATCCCTTTTCCACCGCCAATGCGCAGCCATGATTGTTGATATGGGAGGAGAGATAATCCATGCGGCTCGTAGAATAAATAAACTGCCGGTAGCTCAATGATTCACACATCTTTTCAATAGATCGATGGATATATCCGAGATGCGGCTCCACTTTCTTCACCGTCTCACCATTCAGTGTGATCACCAGGTGCAGCACACCATGCGTGGCAGGGTGCTGCGGGCCAACATTGATGATCATGTCGCCCAGTTCATTTACGCCGATATGCTCTGTAGTGGAATACATTATAGTTTGATCATATTTACCTCATCCTCAAAATCCTTCCGCAGCGGATTCTTCCCTTCCCAGCCTTCCGGCAAAATCAGTAACCTCAGGTCAGGATGGTTCAGGAACTTCACACCAAATAGCTCATATACTTCCCGTTCATGAAACGCTGCCGTCCGCCAGATGTCACACACCGTCTCAATTTCCGGCTGTTCACGGTCCAGTTTACTCTTCACCACAATATTATAACGGTAATGCGTACTCGATAAATGATACACCATGGTCAGGTGTGTCTTAAAGTCGACACAGGTCAGGCAGAACAGATAATCAAAACCCAGCTGCTCATCCCTTCGCAACCGCTCCATCAGCGACCTGAAATCCGCGGGCTCCACAAAAAGATTGATCCACTCCCCGCCTTCCTCAAAAGTCATGCTTCCAAGGCCTCCTAAATATTGTTGTAATTCCTCCCGCTCCATTGTTTACTTTTTATTTAGATCGATGTCAATCCGTTCCCGCTTCCCTCCACTCTTGATCTTCTCCTGCAGTGTAATCAGTGCGTGCAACAATGCTTCCGGCCGCGGCGGGCACCCAGCGATGTACACGTCAACAGGGATCACATGGTCCGCTCCTTTCACCACAGAATAGGTATTGTAAAAAAAAGGGCCGCCGCTGGTAGCGCAGGCACCCATCGCAATCACATACTTCGGATCAGGGATCTGGTCGTACAGCCTCTTCAACACCGGCGCCATCTTATTCACGATGGTTCCCGCAATGATGATCAGGTCTGCCTGCCTGGGGGTGGCTCTTGCCACTTCAAATCCAAAGCGCGACCAATCATACTTGGCTGAGGCCGTAGACATCATCTCAATCGCGCAGCAACTGGTGCCAAAAGTCAGCGGCCAGAGCGAGTTGCTTCTTGCCCAATTGATCACATCATCAATCGCGCCGGTAAGGATGCCTCCCGATGGTGTCTGGTGCACCTGTCCGGGAAATTCAGTTACGGGCCTTTGTCCTTCCTGAGATGCCATAGTATGTTTGACAATTTGCTTAGCTCCACTTCAACGCACCTTTCTTGTGCGCATAAAGAAAGCCAAGGAACAATATGAAAAAGAAAATAATGATCTCAACCAAAGCAAGTACGCCCACTTTCTTGACCACCACTGCCCATGGATACAAAAAAACCAGCTCTACATCAAAAATCAAAAAGATCAGGGCAAAAAGATAATAGCCTACATTGAACTGGATCCAGGTCTTGCCGGTAGTGGGTATCCCGCACTCATAAGGCTCCAGCTTCTGCCTGTTCACAGATCCCTTCAGGACCGCCTTCGACATCAGGATGGCGATAACGGAGAATGTAACCGCAGCAAGCGTTAATACGATCATGGAGACGGGTCCCATCATGGTAAATATTCGATCTACTATTATACTGATTTATTCAACCGTCACAAAAATTATTTGTGGGATTGCATAAACAGCCTTGGTTTCACAAGGCAAATGTTTGCCATCAGGCGCATCCGAAATATGAGGGTTTTTTCAACTGCATATGATTTAAGTCATAGAATACCCTTGCCCCTTTAATTTGGGCAGTTTTTGTATATTAGGCCTGATGCCCAATCCTTACTATACCATCAGGCGAAAGATCTTTGTATTGCTCCATCCGGAAATAGGCAATAGCAGATGGGATAAACTGATCAACGGTTTTATCATATTGCTCATTTTGTTGAATGTGGTAGCGGTTATGCTGGAAACAGTACCCTCGATACATGATCCCTATGCGCAGTTTTTTACCAATTTCGATCGTTTTTCCGTATTTATTTTTACTATAGAATATATCCTTAGGGTATGGACCTGCGTACACGCAGATGAGTACAAGAATTCATGGCGGGGACGCCTCAAATACATGTTCAGTGTGGGTGCCTTGATTGATCTGCTGGCCATCGTCCCCTACTATCTGCACCTGGCCATTGGCCTGGATCTTCGAATCCTGCGGATCCTCCGGCTCATGCGATTCCTTCGGTTGTTCAGGCTCACCCATTATATGCGCACCACCCGTATGGTGATCAATGTGTTCAAAAGCCGTGCAAAGGAACTTTGGGTATCCTTCGTCATGGCTATTTTCCTGATCCTGATTGCAGCATCCCTGGTGTACTTTGCTGAACACCTGGAAAACAAACAATTCAGCAGTATTCCCAAAACTTTATGGTGGGCCGTAGTGACGCTTACAACAGTTGGCTATGGCGATATGATCCCGATAACACCCCTGGGCCAGTTTTTCACCGGAGGGATCCTCATCATCGGCGTGGCGATCCTTGCGATGCCCGCGGGTATCATCACCGCCGGTTTCCTTGAAGAGAGCAGAAAAACAAAAGGCCATGCAGATATCCATTGCCCGCACTGCGGACGCCCCATCAGTGAACACCACCTGAAAAGTCACGAGTCCCATTAGTTGACCATTTAATTGGATCACATTGTTTGAAACAGCGGATATATGGAAATTCTTTGCAGGCATCGGCCTATTCCTTTTAGGACTGCAACAAATGGATATCGCACTGACCAGGCTCGCTGGTCGCAGTTTTAAAACCTTTCTTCACAAGAACACTTCCAGTTTCTCCCGCGCATTACTCGGCGGCACACTGGTCACCGCACTGTTGCAGAGTTCTTCCGTGGTGTCCCTGATCACCCTCGGCTTTGTGGAAGCGGGTATGATCCCTTTCAAGAATGCGCTCGGCGTGATCATGGGTTCCAACCTTGGATCCACTGTGGTTGGCTGGATCGTAGCTACCGTGGGATTCAAGATGGATATTGAATCGATGGCTTTGCCTGCACTGGCCATCAGTACCATCGGTATGTCGTTTTCCCTTTCCAGAAGTAAGCTTTATAATTTTTTTCGATTTCTCTTTGCGCTGGCTCTGCTGTTTCTTGGTCTTGCCTTCATGAAAGAAACTGCGGAAAGCTTGTTCCGAAACTTCGATATCACCGTTTACGAACAATATCCTTTGTTTGTGTTTGTACTCATCGGTCTGGTGATCACCTCCATTATTCAAACCAGTTCCGCAACAATGGCCATCGCCCTCACGGCACTGTACACTTCATCCATTACCCTTCCCGGTGCTGCCGCCCTGATCATTGGTTCTGAGGTAGGCACTTCATTGAAAACATGGATAGCCGGCCTCAAAGGCAGCCCGGAAAAGAAAAGGGCCGGATATGGTAATCTCTACTTCAATATTGCCACTACCATACTTGCCTTTTTAGCACTGCACCCGTTGCTGCAATTCATTAACAATGTACTCGGTATAAAAGATCCCCTGATCAGTCTGGTGATGTTTCAAACCCTGATCAACTTATTGACCATCCTGCTATTCATCCCCTTCATCAACCGCTATACCCGATGGCTGGAAGCCAAATTTGACAGTCACTCCGCTTCACAGAGCTTTGTCAGAACAGATCTTTCAACAGCGAGTTTAACGCCTCCGCTGATCCATGACGAAGTGGTTCATATATTCCACAAAAACATTGCCTTTCACGAACTGGCATTGGATATCCATGACCAGACTGAACCCGAGGGATTGCTCAACCATATGAAATCCTTTATGAGACGCTCGGGACAAACGCAGGCCATGTATGAAAAACTGAAAGCGTCTGAAGGGCAATTGCTGGAAGCCAGTTTGCAATGGAAAAACAATCCAAGATCACCGGAGGAAGTAACCATGGTAGATGACAGCATTGATGCACTCCGTCAAACGATACACGCTGCAAAATCCATCAAAGACATCCACCATAATATGGATGAACTTCGGGAGTCAGCCAACGATGTTTTGCATGAATATTTTCATCAGATCGGCACCAACTGGAAGGGATTTAAACGGGAACTGATGTTGGTAGAAAAGACCACAGACCTGGAAAAACTTCGGGAACAAGCATTGAACCATTCCAACCTTGTCATGGAACA